>JADKIU010000004.1 GCA_016722565.1 Bacteroidota bacterium | reverse complement strand
CAACACATGTATGCGGATTCATATAAGAATAATCACAAGAAAGAATTTCGGGTATTGAATAAACCAACTCCGCAGTTTTTGGACAAAGCTTTGCATTCTGGGGAAGTTTCATATTGAAAAAAATAAATGAAAAAACTTTCCAGGCTTTATGCTGATCGGATTTCACATAATGCGGAAACGTATTCATCCATTGATTCTCTTTACCAGCTTCAATAATATCAAGCAACTCTTTTCGGATTAGGGAAAAATTATCGACTAAAGGCTTCAAAAATGGAAACTGAGAAGGATCATAAAAGAACTTAGGATTTTTATTTGTAAATTCGAATTCAGACATTTGATCGTGTTTTTACTTTAACAAACATAATAAATTCAGCGTTGATGCACAAGGCTTGGTATAACATATATAACGTTCATGACGAATATCATGGAACTGAACCTCCGTTCGCTAATCCGGAAGACTTTCCTTGGATGAAAGAGTTTGAAGCGAACCATGAAGCTATTTTCAACGAATTAAGGCAATACCTGAAGGCACATAACCTGATTGGTTATTTTATCAAATCGATGGTTTCCCGTGAGAACAGCTGGAAAACTATCCCATTAAGAACTTGGGGGATACAACAGTTTAAAAATCAAAAACATTTTCCGATTACGTATTCTATTATACAAAAATACCCTCAAATCCTTTCCTCTTCGTTCAATTTACTAGAGGCCAAAAGCAGCATCTTACCACATTTGGGCGATACGAACACCATTTATCGTTGTCATTTAGGACTAGAAATCCCTGCGGGAATGCCGGATTGTGCGTTCAGGGTAAAAGATGAAGTCCGCCCTTGGGAAAAAGGAAAATGGTTAATGTTTATTGATTCCTATAATCATGAAGCCTACAACAATTCAGAAAAAGACCGCTTTATTTTTGTAGTGGACATTGTTCGTGACGAATTCAAGAATGAGAAAGAAAAAATTTGTGCAACTGTAATGACATCCCTTTTTTTGCAAAAAAGATGGCAAAAATATACTTTTCTAAAAAAATTATCTGCTCCTACTATAAAGCTTATCGCTCAGTTATTGCATCCGTTTACTCGACTAGCAATTGTATGTGTTAACCTCTTCAAAGTTTACTGATGGAAAACTTAAAAAAATGGTACTCGTTTGCAGAGAATGGCGCTTATAAAGGTTCTGAGCCCAATTTTTTTGATGTCCGTCAGCAGCCGTGGGCGAAACTTTTAGAAAACCATTATGAGGTAATTTTAAAAGAATTTGAAAAAACAATAGCAGCAAGAGATAAAAACATTGTCCCCTACCTGAACCAAACATTAGCTAGCAAAGCAGAAAATTGGACCGTTTTTCCATTGTTTATGTGGAGTAAAAAAAACGAAGAAAATTGCTCGAAATGTCCGGAGACTACAAAAATTATTGAGAGCATCCCGGCCATGACCTCCTGCTTATTCTCTGTATTAAAGGCAGACACACGGATTAAACCACATTTTGGTGATAGTAATGTGATGTATCGCTGTCACCTCACCTTAAATTGCAAAAACGGATTACCTGAGATAGGAATGCGTATCAGAGATGAACAAACCACTTGGCAAAATGGGAAATTGTTCGCCTTTTGTGATGCCTATGAGCATGAAGTATGGAACAATACAACGGAAGACCGCTGGGTTTTAATTATCGATGTTTTACGAGAAGAATTCGCACACGAAAAAAAGACCATCTGTTCTGAAGTTAATGCAACACTCTGGTGGCAATTAAAATTTCAAAACTTTTATTTTCTTGATCATTTTCCGGCATGGGCTCGCAAGGTTGTGATGAAAATGACTTCTTGGTTTTTCTAAAAGAATTGACTTCCACAACAATTTAGAGCATAGTATTTACTCAAACGCTTTGTGATCAAATTCAATTTGATGTGTCATTTCACCATACATCTTTTCAAATTCCTCACCACAACTTTGAGGTATTTCTGCATGATTGATTAAATTTTCAAACTTCGCCATCGATTTTTCATCCTTGATGATATCAATAAAATCGCTGTATTTCTGGTAATTTGTAAAGAAGTCACCGGCTAATAAATAGTGAAAAATAGAATAAGCTTCTTCATATTTTTTAAACATTAACAATCCCTCAGGGGTGCCCATTTTTGAAAAATCGAGTGCTTCAGGTGTATAAAATAATCGGATAAATTTTTCTAGTAAGTTAACCGCACCGGTAATTCGAGTATACGCATTCACCAACTCTCCATCACCCTTTCCTTTTAATTTCGCTTCAATTCCATCGGCCACCAACTCGGCACTATTCATTCCAACATAAATACCACTCGAGAAGATTGGATCTAAAAATGCAGCAGCATCACCAACTAATGCGAAGTTATCACCATATTTTTTTTCGCAGTAATAGGAATAATCACCGGCCATGGCAACTTTATGCTCCATTTTTGCATTTTTCAAAACCGTATTGTATAAATAGGATTCTTGAAGTTCACCCAAGTAATATTCCTTTTTCCAATCTGCAGCATCTTGGAATTGTTTTTTCTTTTGTTTAACGTGATCATTATTTACAACCACTCCAATGCTCAGATGCTCTTTACTAATCGGAATCACCCAAATCCAACCTTTTTTCGCTCCTCCGAGATATACAATTTTAATAACACCTTCCTTTAAAGGATTATCAAATTCTGTATTGGTCCAATGCGACCAAGTTGCCACACGATCCAAATCCGCATAGGATTTTTTTACGCCTAACTTTCTACCTAGCAATGTACTTTGACCACTTGCATCTACAATATTTAGATTCAAATTTTTCTTCTTTTCCATCCGCATTGGTTGTATGTACTTCAACAATTTTATCCGGTCGATCGAGAATGACATTTTTTACCATGTATTGTTCTCTAACCTCCGCTCCTACTTTCTTACTATTATCGAGTAGTAATTTATCAAATGCCGAGCGAATCACATGAAAAGCGAGATAGGACTCATCTTTTATAACACTTTTAAAACACCACAAGGATTTACTTTTCCCATCGTTGGCTTCAAAGCTTACACCCGGTTTGCGAGTGGAGATTTTTTTTAGTTCATCAATCAATCCCAATTTATTTAACTGGATATACGATATCGGAATCAATGATTCACCAACATGTTCTCTCGGGAAGGCTTCTTTTTCTAACAACAGAACACTTAATCCTTTTAGAGCCAAAAGGCTTGCAGAGGTTGATCCGGATGGTCCTCCGCCAATAACTATAACATCATATTGTTTCATGATCAGTAAGTGTTTATCAAACTAAAATACTAAAAAATCAGAGTCCAAGCAAACGGGAAATAATATTTCTCTGTATGTCGGATGTCCCAGAATAAACCGTACTTCCCAGTGCATCCCGAACAATTCGTTCGATACCGTATTCTGTCATATACCCATTTCCTCCAAAAATCTGCATGGTGCTCATAGCTGCAGCAACATAGGCTTCACTCACAAATAGCTTGGCTGAAGCTGCATGAATCGTATTCTCTTTATTCTTTTCCAAACCAAGAGCCGATTTGTATGTAAGCAAGCGAGCGGCTTCTAACTGAATTTTCATTGTTGCGATACGGTGTGATACTGCTTGTTTTTTACCAATTACTTCACCTCCTGATTTTCGGGTTTGCGCATATTCGATGGATTTCTCCAACAATTTTTGCATGGTCCCGACATGACAAGCAGCCATTCCAGTTCGTTCCCATTCCATTGAATGATTAAAAACGGTTGCACCACCACCAACGCCACCAACAATATCTTCTTCACTTACAAATACATTTTCAAATATCAATTCAGAAATTCCAGAAGTACGCAATCCCATTTTTTCGTATTGCTGACCAACTTTATATCCTATTGCATTTTTATCAACGATAAAAGCTGTAATACCGCCATAATAGCCTTTACTCTCATCGGTTAGTGCATACACCAATACAACGTCTGCAACTGGACCATTGGAACAAAACGTTTTTGTTCCATTGATAACAAAACCATTATCTTTCTTTTTAGCTGTTGTTTTAATATTAAAAACATCTGACCCGGATTCACTTTCTGTCATTGCATTTACAGCAATTTTATTTCCATTGCATAAATCGGGAAGGTATTTATTCTTTTGGTTTTCGTTGCCATATTTCCAGATTGGAATTACACACGCCAATAAATGAGCACAAACGGAGAAATTCAATCCTCCGTCTTCCGACCCATAGCCTAATGCTTCCAATGCGATGATCGCGGTAAAAGGATCCAATCCTGCACCACCAAATTTTTCATCAACAGGAAGTCCGGTCAGCTTTTGTTCTGCGCATTTTTTCCATAAATCAATGGGAAACTGTTGTTGCTGATCGCGTTCTATTACATCTTTGTTCAGCTCTTTTTTAGCAAAACCAATAATGTTTTCTTGAATTAATTTTTGTTCCGATGTTAAAGAAAGTTCCATTTAAACGAGTCGTTTTAGTTGTTGATAATCCACCTTGTGACTGGATGTGTATGGCAATTCCTCAACAAAAATAAAGTCGTTCGGAACCATATACGAAGGTAGGTGATTCATACAATATTCTTTCATTTTTATGACAGATCTTTCATCCTCATTTTTTAATAGAACAACAGCTGAAATTAACATTTGTTCATCTGAGTTTACAAAACCTACAACTGCACTTTTGCTGATATTGGGATGTTTATCCAATACCGTTTCTATTTCATCCAACTCAATTCGATAACCATTCCGTTTAACCATCCGATCTCTGCGACCTTTAAAAATATAGTTACCATCTCCATTAACTTCCACCAAATCTCCTGTTTTATACCACAATTTACCATTAGAATCATTCCAAAACGGATTTTTACCATCCGGATTCCAATAGCCTAACATAATACCTGAACCAGCTATTAGTAGCTCACCATCCAAAATAACACTTTGATAATGCTCACACACTTTACCGATGGGAATAGTTGTCTCCATCCTAGTTGGTAAATGGTAATAGGTACAAACATTTGTTTCTGTAGGCCCATACAGGTTAAAATATTCAGGAGTAGGAATTTTACTTTTAAGGCTATTAAATTTTATGAAAGGGAATACTTCTCCGGCAAACAATACAATTCTTAGGGCACTGAAATCATATTTTTCTAGCTTACCATATTCCGCCAACATGTTTAAAATGGAAGGTGTAGAATACCAGATACTGATTTTTTGCTCCGCAATCAATTGAGCAAGCAGGAGTGGTTGTTTCCCAATGTCTTCTTTTATTAGCACTAATGTTGCTCCATGTTTGATGGAAACAAATACATCGAATATCGAAAGATCAAAATGAAAAGGAGCATGAGATGAAAAACAATCCGTGTCCGTAGGATGAAATGTATTCGAACTCCAGTTTACAAATTCAAGTGCTGCCGCATTTGAATACATCACACCTTTAGGAAGACCAGTAGAACCAGAGGTATATAAAACATATGCTAAATCTTCCGGAGATTTTTTCAGATTGGCGATTTTATTTTTTGCAATAATCAAATCGTTTCCAATCGTCTCCACAAGATCAAATTCATTTTCAAAACGAGCAAAAATATCTTTATGGATGATAAGTGCTGCAACTTCACAATTTTGAATAATAAATTTATTACGCTCGATGGGAGCTGAATAATCTACCGGCAAATAGGCACCACCGGTTTTTAAAACACCGAATATGGAAGCAACAAATTCAATGGATTTAGGCGCAGAAATAGCTACACGGTCGCCTTCTTTCACGCCTATAGTAAGAAGTGTTTGTTTAATTTGGTTGGCTACAGAATTTAATTGATGATAAGAAATTTGTAATCCACCAAACACAATAGCTGTATTTTTCGGGAATAATTCAGCCGATTTTTCGAGAAGTTGATATAGCTTACCTATCTTATCCATTCAGCTTTTTAACAACAAAAGCAGAAATGATATCAATGGTATCCAAATTATCTTTATCCACCTCGTGTGCTTGAAACTCGAAATGATAGGTTTGTTCCAAAAACACAACCAATTGCATGGTTAAAATAGAATCAATCAATCCACCACTGATTAAAGTTGTAGAATACGTTAATTCTTTGTCTTCAGCATTCTTCAGAAAACGCATTTTCACAAACGTTTTTACTGTTTCTTTTATTTCGTTAATGTCTGCACTCATGTTTGTAGGGTTTAAGTTTGACAAACTACTATATTATTCCACCAATTTAAAAATACGATTCTTTTTCTTTCTTAACTCATTATAAAAGCGTTCGGCAATAATGCGATGGCCAAGGACATTTGGATGTGTATTTAAATCTGAAATCTGAATTTCGACTCGATCGATATTGCCATAAGTGTTTCTTAAATCCAAAGTTACAAAACCTAATGATTCGGCATACGCTTTTAGTTCATTATATTCTTTGTCATTTACAAACTCCGTAGTGGTTTCCATATATGCCCATATTGGAACAACATTATTCTTTTTACATTGATTAAATATTTCTTTATAGCCCCATTTCATAATAGCATCCGCATAGGGAGCAATCAATTCTCTAATTTGCAATACACTCATATAAGGCTTTACGCCACTTACCTTCACTATTGAATCAAGAAAAGGATATTTTAAGGGTAATTTATGTTTAATAATTGTAGTAAATTCTTTTACAACTTTACCTCGCTCATCCGTATGAGCAAAATAAATTAAGCCATCAAAATCGTATTCAAAAACGCGTGTATTCACAATTTCGACTTGTTGCAAAAGATAATATCCACCGGCTGCAAAATTAAAAATCTCATAGTGTTGGTTGATGCTGTCGACCATTTCTTTATTCATACGCTCTTCAGCAATGGTTTCAAACACTTTATCATTATCAACTCCAGAACCCATCTGATAAGAACCTCCTAACAAAGCCAACCGTTTAGTATTTGCAGGCTTATCATGACTGTAATTTTTATCACGTAAACCAAAGCTATTGCTATTAAAATTATGATCCAATCCTTCAATATGCAGATTCGGTTTCATTCGTCTTCTTACAATACTTTCGGTAATAAAATAAGCATTGGTATAGGGATTTTTGGTCACCATTTTTCTTAATGATTTACCCCCAATTCCAATTGTATTTCCCTCATCACCTTCAATCAGCTTATCATAATATCCAGCTTCGGCATTTGTTTTCTCCAACTTATTGGGCGAACCATCTGTTATGTTTTCATACAAACCTTGCATAAACACGGGAAGGTGAGCGCGAACCTCAGTGAATGAAAACAGTGTTAACAACAAAAGTGAAGACGCAGTTAGCACCAACGTTTCATGGGGCTTTGCAGTGATCCATTTTTTAACATTCTTGTTTTTTAAAACATACTGAACAACAACACCTAAAACAATCACTCCGCAAAGGATTGAAACAATTACCAATATTTGTTTAACGTCAGCTAATTTACCTTTTGAAACAATAAAAAACCAATCTTCCAAAGAGCTGGAATTCCAAAGCGACCACATAATAGACATGAATAAATACATCCCAATCATTCTAAGAATATTCATACTGAATTTCCACAAATCCGATCTTGGTTTTACAATGGTATTTTCCGAAAGTGTTCGCTTTTCTATAATCACAGAATTTGTGGTAATACATGTACCAATCACCATCCAAAAAATAACATCAATGGATCTAACGGAAACAACTCCGGTTATCCAAAAAAGCTGATAGCTATGCATCAACCATGTAATAAAAAACACGGTCATCATGGTAAAAGCCAACAAGTTTTTTTTCAATATTTTCTTATACCGAAACATAATCGGATAAAAAAAGATTTTGAGAACGAAATTTCTCCAGTAAATATTTATTCTCCTCCACAAATCAACAAAGCTTGTAGCAGTAAAATAATTGTCAAATATTTGTGGGAGATTAAATCCAAACATACACAACAGGCCAATCATAAAATGAAAGACCCCGGACAAGCGAATGATGAGGGCATAATTCACCACCATGTATTGCATCAAGGTTGGCAAATCAACAACTTCAATAGGGCCAATTAAAAAACTAAAGCAGATAAAACGATAGCACATCATGTGTATCAAACCTCTCAACATCCAACGAATTCCTTTTTGCCAAATTTCCTTTTCGGCAACATTAAGATGTGTATTGATGTAGGTTTTATAATCTACGATTGGAAAAAACAGAAAAAAAACATTTGGAAACATAAAAAAATAGCTGATGCTTTGCCACTTATTAGCAGGTACCAATCCGTTTTTTATTTCATACAAATAGATGATGAGACGAAACATAAACAAAGGTGCCATGTACATGGCTGTCATTGTCATCCAAGGCAAATAAATAAATTCCGTTCGAAACAAAGCCAGTACGATTGCAATTGATAAAATCAGCGCAGCACGGTATTTAAAAGAAATAGGAAGGTGACAAATGAAAATCAATCCGAGACCGATGAAAATAAAAAATGTTCCTGCCAATAATCCAAAAGCAAAATAGACAAGTGCTAAACAACTTAGAAATAGAAATGCCGGTCGAAATCGAATAGGAATAAAACTATAAACAACAAACACAAGAAATACAAAGGAGCATAATCGATAATTCCGGATGATTTTTCAAAATGATAGCGCGTAACGACAAAAAGAATTAAAGCAAACTGGACCATTGCCACAAAAAATGCACGCAATCGATGAGTCGCAAAAATAGCCATAGATTTTTCTGAAGTCCCTGGAATCAGTGGAAAATATTTATCAATAAGCGTCATTTTTTATGGTTGATTGCGAGTTATACAAATATCTTAAAAATACCTAAATAAACGAATTATTGTTACTTTTACTTTGTATATTGTAGATGCTATTTCACTAGAATTGACAGATAAATGACCGAAGTAAATCCTCATTCTTTTTCACCCAAAATTGCCTTTATTGTTGGCATGGGACGTTCTGGGACGACTTTACTCACCAATATGCTCAATTCCAATCCTGAAATTATAGCAAGCCCTGAGAACGAATTTGTCATTCACTCTTATAGTCCTTTCATCAAAAAGAATTTTAATGACCCAGCAGTAGTTGACTCTTTTATTGATTTATTTAATCAAAATTTCAACAGGGTCATCAGCATCTGGAAACCGCTTCCTGAGCTCAAAACAGACATCGAACACGCTACCGACAAAAGTTTTGCAAATGTGTGTAAATTGGCCTATTTGAATTATCCGTTTTCACAGAAAAACAAATCAAATGTTCAGTGGGTGATTGACAAAAACCCTTCTTATTCCTTACACATTGATGTTTTGAATGAAATCTTCCCGCAATCGAAATACATCATCATTGTGAGAGATTACCGCGACAACATCATTTCAAGAAGAAAATATTCAGACCAAAACGTACCGATTCATAAGCTTGCTGCCGATTGGAATTACTATTACGAACGAATTTTTTTAAGTTTAGCAAAAAACAATATTCCCTTTCATTTAATCAGATATGAAGATTTGGCAGGACAACCTACCGAGTCCTTAAAATCGCTTTGCACCTATCTAGGTGTAGCTTATTCAGATGAGATGCTCAATTTTCAAGAGCTTTCAAAAGAAATGAAAAAACATGCCGTAGAGAATATTTCAAAAGAGAAGAATGAAAAAATTCAGCGAATGCATTCAAATCTCGATAAAAAAGTCAACACAGAACGTGTCAATGCCTTTGTTAATGAATTAAATGCAGATGAAATTTCGCTCTTGGATTATGCTTGTGAAAAACTAGCAGCTCGATTTGGTTATGAGAAGCACCTTCCTACACAAGCTCCTTCGCTCTCAAACAAACTTTACTATCGTTACTGTTATTTAAAAACGTCCGTTTGGGGAATTCTCATTAAAATAAAATACAGGCTCCCTGTGGCTTTCAGGCCTTCTCCTTCGAGGAATCGGATTTAATAAAACCTAAACTTTCATGTCGTTTAATCAATGCATTCATTTTCATTTTTGCAGAAACATGATAAAGTAGCTGATCTTTTTTTATATCTAAATAAGAAGGGATAATTATAAATAAATATTTAAAGAGAATGCTCACCTTTTTAAAAAACGAAACCGGAGCAAATTCTTCATAGCCGTATACCTTTGCAAAACCGGCACAAATAGCATCACACTCAACAATTTCCTCTTTACTCAATTCTGTTTGCCAAGCATTCACCCTACTTGTATTGATGGGTTTACTTAAATCATCGTACTTCTTTTTAAAGTACTTTTTATGCTCTTCCGCAATTTCCATTTTAGCAACATCTACCTTCGACAAATCCGTTTCCTTCATGTCTTCTTCTTTCACGTTTAAAAATGCAAACACTTTTTTCATGGAAGCATCATAATCGCTCACCAAATCTTCGTACCGCAACAGCAGCACTTTATTCGGATGCTGTTTATAAAACCTGTAAGCAATCACATTAAACACTCTCCAACGGGTAGCATTATAAGGTACTCGAGGAGATTTTAAATATGCGTTTTGTTTACGTGACAAAACGTTTGCACGATAATCTCTCACCAATAAAATAAATTTTGCTTCGGGAAAATGTTTCTCAAGTTGCTTAACAGACAATGTAAATGCCGGGTTTTTATCAATCAGCATGATTGCATCCGATTTATCTTTTCCGGTTACCTTAATCTCGGAATAAATGGTTTTACAAAGTGTTGCATATGAAACCTCTTTCGTGGAAACGAGATCAATTAATTTTTGTTTGGCAGCATCGAAATCCAACTCCCATCCTACAAGTGGATGCGACAATGAAAAGATTTTAATTTGTTGAAACATTAACTCAATGTTCTCTTTTGTAAAACGGGTTACGTGCTTGTAATCGTTCAGAAAAAAAAGAAGAAAATTTGCTTCCGGCAAACTATGAATAAAAGGATGAGAATTTAAAATCTTATTCAGAATAGTGGTTCCTGAACGGCCGATGCCAATAATAAAATGCAATTGTTTGTTCGCTGGTTCGACCACAATATGAATGGGTAAAAAAAACAAAATGGGAATTACACTTCTGTAATACCCATTTTATCTGTATTAAAAATTAGTTTATTTTTTTGCTTTATTTTGCTTGTACTTCGCAAGATCTTTTGTTGGAACAACGGTTCCATCAACATTTACAGACTCAATACGAGCGGTGGTAAACATTTTTTGTAATGTTTCTAATGTACCAGCTTTATCCATTTTAATTGAATAAGAAGCCATATTTCCTTTTTGCAAAGTAGCATTTACTTCTTTTACTCGTTGAAATTTAGCGAATGAGTTCTTGTATTTTTGCATAATTGTTGCATCTGAGATGTTATTCAACTGAAATGTAACAATCGCAGTATTTTCATCTACCACTTTTTTAGACGTTTTTACATTCAAATAAGCCATTGTTGCAATTGGAGCTTTTTGAGCAAAAGTGTTTACCGATAATCCCATTAATAATGTAATTACAAGCGAATAGATCAATTTTTTCATTTTCTTAATAGTTTTGTTTTTAATATCCGACTAATTTACTAATTATATTGATTTCCAAAAAATATTTTACAAATTCTATACCTGAGATGTCAATTTTCGCTTAAAAGTTGCATCGGCTTAAAAAATATTACGGATTACTTTTCAACACCCCCTAAAATCTGCTTTTTAGCTTATTTTTTAGCTTATTTTTGGGCAAAATTTTGCAATTTATGTCAAAAACGTATTTAGATGAACTGAATCCGGTTCAAAGAGAGGCAGTTGAGTGTACCGAAGGGCCGGAAATGATTATTGCCGGAGCCGGTTCCGGGAAAACACGTGTTTTAACATACCGAATTGCTCATTTACTGCAAAAAGGAGTAGATCCTTTTAATGTTCTGGCACTCACCTTTACCAATAAGGCTGCCAAGGAAATGAAAGAGCGTATTGCCAAAATTGTAGGGCATTCAGAAGCAAAGAACATTTGGATGGGTACTTTTCACTCTGTTTTTGCTAGAATGTTGCGTAGCGAAGCCGAAAAAATAGGCTATCCCACCAATTTTACCATCTACGATACCGATGATGCGAAAAGTCTGATAAAGACGATTTTAAAAGAGCAAGGCTTGGATGATAAAATTTACAAACCGGGCAGCGTTTTATCCCGAATTTCATCTGCAAAAAACAATTTAATTTCGGCTCAATCCTATTTGAATAATCCTCAAATACAAGAGGAAGATCGCCAGGCAGCCAAGCCTAAAATGGGAATTATTTATGAAATTTATCGTAACCGCTGTTTTAAAGCAGGAGCAATGGATTTTGATGACTTGTTGTTTAATACCAATGTTTTATTACGTGATTTTCCCGCTATTCTTCATAAATACCAACATAAATTCAAGTATATCTTGGTGGATGAGTATCAGGATACCAATTTTTCACAATACTTAATTGTAAAACAACTAGCTGCCGCATTCCGAAACATCTGCGTGGTGGGCGATGATGCACAAAGTATCTATGCGTTTCGTGGTGCAACCATACAAAACATTTTAAACTTCGAAAAAGATTATCCCGAACTACGCATCTTTAAACTCGAACAAAACTATCGTTCAACAAAAAATATTGTTGGTGCTGCAAACTCAGTAATTGCAAAAAACAAAGATCAGCTGAAAAAGAATGTCTTCACAGACAATCATGAAGGGGATATCATCAAAGTTGTAAGAACAGAAAGCGACAATTCAGAAGGAAATTTTGTTGCCAATTCCATTTTCGAAACGAAAATGAATGAACAAGCTCACAATCGCGACTTTGCAATTTTATATCGGACCAATGCCCAATCGAGAGCGATGGAGGAAGCCTTGCGTAGACAAAATATTGCCTATCGCATTTATGGAGGTTTATCATTTTATCAGCGAAAAGAAATAAAAGATTTATTGGCCTACTACCGATTAACCATTAACAATAATGATGAAGAAGCCTTAAAACGCATCATCAATTATCCTGCTCGTGGTATTGGTGATACCACCCTTGATAAAATCATTGTTGCTGCCAACGACCATAACATTAGCTTATGGAAAGTAATCGAAAACATTAACGAATTTGATATCGGTTTAAATGCTGGCTCAAAAACAAAAGTGGATGAATTTGCCAGCATGATTAAAAGCTTTTCTGCACAATTGAAAACGCAAAATGCATACGACTTAGGTCAGCACATTGCTATCCATTCCGGAATTTTAAAAGACTTATACGCAGATAAATCTCCGGAAGGTGTTAGTCGTCATGAAAACATTCAGGAATTGTTAAACGGGATGAAGGAATTTACCGAAACAGAGCTTGAAATTGTGATGGACGAAACCGAAAAAGAAAATCAAGAAGAAAGAGAAAAGAATCAAGAAGCAACCATCAAAAACCAAGAACTTGAGCGAGGCTTGCTGTTTTCAGAAACTTCGCTGAACGATGAAACACAACCGGAACTTAAGCCAAATTCAACGTTAAACATCTTTATGCAGGATATCGCATTAATGACGGATGCGGACAAAAAAAATGAGACAGAAGAAGATAAAAACAAAGTTGTATTAATGACCATCCATGCTGCCAAAGGTTTGGAATTTCCATATGTATACATTGTTGGGTTAGAAGAAAATTTATTCCCATCACAAATGTCACTCACAGACAGAGCAGATTTAGAAGAAGAACGCAGATTGTTTTATGTTGCCATTACCCGAGCTGAAAAACGTGTAACCCTAACCTACTCAACCTCACGTTACCGATGGGGAAATTTAATTTACAGTGAACCAAGCCGATTCATTGAGGAACTGGATTCAAAATACATTCAATTGCCTGCTGAGAATAACGGCCGTATGTTTGGAGATGAAGAGTATTCGACAAAACCAAAACTACAGACCACCGGAAAACCGAAAGAAACATTTGTACAACGCCCTGTTATTAATAAAAAGCTGGTAAAGGTGAACAGCGCTTCAAAAAACACCAGCGATTTTGATACGGAGAGTTTACGTGGACTCCAAGTGGGAATGCAAGTACAACACGATCGCTTTGGAAGTGGGAAAGTGGTGAGCATGGATGGCGATTTCCCAAACAACAAAGCCACCATCTTTTTTGATGGAATCGGACAGAAACAATTATTAATCAAATTTGCAAAGTTAAGGATTGTGGAATAGATCAACACAGATTACATGGGTTAACACAGATAATCTATGAAGACATTTATTAAACAATCCGCAACAATCTGTGTTATGTGTGATACAACAACTACATTTTATGAAAAAATTAAAATACCTCTTGCTTAAATTATTATCACCAAAAGGAGTTTCAACAAGACCCAAAAACACCAAGATGAATGCAAATGCAAAATCGTTTTATGATTTCAAATTAAAATCCATTGAAGGAAAAGAAATTGATTTTTCTACTTACAAAGGCAAAAAGGTTTTAATTGTCAACACCGCTTCCGAATGTGGTTATACACCTCAGTATGATGAATTACAACAGCTTCATGAAACACATGGTAACAAAATAACCATCTTAGGATTTCCAGCCAATAATTTTGGTGGACAAGAACCCGGAACGAATAGTGAAATAGGCGCTTTCTGTAGAAAAAACTTTGGCGTAACCTTTCAACTTTTTGAAAAAGTAGATGTAACAAATAATGAACTCTACAGCTGGTTAACAGATGAAAAACAAAACGGCTGGAATACAGAAGCTCCGAAATGGAACTTTTGCAAATACTTAATAAATGAAAACGGAGAATTGGTGAAATATTATTCTTCCGCTGTAAACCCTATGAGTGATGAAATTGTGAAGATGTTGTAATTACATCTTCACCAATTTTTTTACGCTTCTATTTTTGTCAGAAATCACAACCACTGAATAAACTCCTTTTGCTAAAGCAGAAACATCTATTTGTTTTTGTGTTGATTCTAAAATCAGTTTCCCATTTACATCGTAAATTAATATTGAAGAAATATTGTCTCCTTCAATCGTAACAGTATTTGTAGCGGGATTTGGGAAAAGGTTAAACTGCTCAGTACCTTTCAATTCATTCATTCCAACAAATTGGTTCAATTTATATTTTCTAAAAAACAACCAAATTTTTTCAGATGCTTTAAAATCTTGATTGGTAACCCCAATTGTAAAAGGAGAACCCGGCCATGTATGACCGCCACCAATAATTTTATATTTCTCAACCGTAGAACCCAAGTCGCCTCCATTATAAACATAATGTTCTGCGGTACATCCATCCGTTAAACTCGTATTGGGCACATTCGTAAAAACAGGAGTAGAAGTACAATTATTGTTTGTTACCCAATAATCGACCAAGGCATCAATTCCCATAGAACCTGCACTGCCGGTATAAACAACCGTTCCGTCCGCATCACCTGAAATTTGCATGACCGGCACAGGGCGATTCGGTGTACAAGTAGCAAGCTGTAGCGTTGACATACTTCCGGTAACAGAAGCAACGGCAGCAATTTTAGAATTCAACTCACAAGCCAATGTATGACTCATATATCCACCATTACTCATCCCGCAGGAATACACACAATTCGCATCAATATTGTATTGTATCAATAAGGTATCAATTAAGTTTGAAATAAATCCGATATCATCCATCGCTACGCCAAATCCGGCATTCCAAAATGGTTGTCCACTGCCATCTCGTGTACCATTTGGGTAAACAAAAATTACATTTGCTGTATCAGCAATGGGCATAAAATTGGAATAGGCTTGTTCAGCAATTGCACTGGACGTATAGCCGTGTAAATCGAACACCATTGGACGTGGGGTCGTTCCTGTATAGGCTGCGGGGATATAAATTCTATAATTACGATAAATTCCACCGGAAATAATGCTGTCAATTACTGTTGTTTGAGCAGTTGCGAATGTTGCAACAAAGGTGAAGATGGAGAGTAGTAGTTTTTTCATATTCAAATTTAAGATATTTTCACCACAGATTACATAGATGACCGCATATAAATATTAAAAACACAAGTAGAAACAAAAATGCCATTTCAATAAATTGAAATGGCTTTTATTATTCGTAATTTGTAAATATACTTAACTATTTAACATTACAGGCATTACCAACATCAATACATCTTCTCCTGCATTGTCCTTTTCTGTTGGCAATAAAATCCCTGCACGGTTAGGTGCACTCATTTCTAAGTTAACATTTTCACAACCCATATTGCTTAACATCTCTGCTAAGAATTTTGAGTTGAATCCAATTTCCATATCCTCACCACCATACTGGCAGGTTAAACGTTCACTTGCTTCATTTGCAAAATCAAGATCTTCAGCAGAAATACTCAATTCACTTCCTGCAATTTTTAAACGCACTTGGTGCGTGGTTTTATTTGAGAAAATAGAAACGCGTTTGATAGAGCTCAAGAAAGAAACACGATCAACTGTCAATTTATTTGGATTTTCTTTTGGAATAACGGCTTCATAGTTTGGATATTTCCCATCAATTAAGCGACAAATTAAATTGGTGTTTTCAAAAGAGAAAAATGCATTGGTGTTATTGTATTCAATTTTCACATTTCCGCTAACACTCGCCAAAGTATTCTTCAACAAGTTCAATGGTTTTTTAGGAATAATGAAAGATGCAGCTGTTTTTGCTTTTGCATCCGTTCTGCGGTAACGCACCAACTTATGAGCATCTGTAGCAACAAAGGTGATGCTATCGGTTGCTAACTGACAAAACACGCCTGACATTACCGGACGTAATTCATCGTTACCAGTTGCAAAAATTGTTTTATTGATTGCTGCTGCCAATACACTCGCATCTAAATCCAAAGAAGAACCAGATTCCAATGCAGGAAGTTTAGGGAATTCTTCCCCATTGTGACCAGTTAATTTATATTTACCATAATCGGAGATGATTTCAATACCATATTTTTTATCATCGATAGAGAAAGTCAACGGCTGATCAGCAAAGGTTTTTAAGGTATCCAACAACAATTTAGCCGGAACAGCAATACTTCCTGAATCTTTCGATTCGATACTGATGGAAGTCGTCATTGTTGTTTCTAAATCAGAAGCAGAAATCTTCAATTGTCCTTTTTCAATTTCGAATAAAAAATTATCTAAAATCGGCAATGCATTATTTGAATTCAGCACACCGCTGATTGCTTGTAATTGTTTTAGTAATGACGTACTGGAAACGATGAATTTCATATCTGGCTAGTTTAATAGTTTTTCAATTTCTGAATAAGCAAATATATAGATTAAAACAAAAAAAATGTGCCTTTAAAATTTTAATTTCTACCGACTTTTTAACAAAAAAAGTCCCTATTTACAGGGACTTTATATTTTTTCGGTTAATAAAAACTAGGCCTTTGGCTTCTCTGCCGGCTTAGGCCCTTGTGGTCTTCCTTTTTTCAAAATAATCAACGGATGGCATTACTTTACCAAACATAAAAAACTGAACCATTACAAAATCGATTCCATTATCCAACAAAGCATCCATTCGCTCCTGATCAAATTTAACAGGCTTCCCATTTCTATCCACCTCTTCTGTTTTGGGTGCACGTGCATAAAATTTCACTTTGTTTTGTTTCCCATCTTTATCAGTAACTGTTAAAATATTAATGGGTTGAGATTTTAAAACAGAATCGATTTGTGGTTGTTTTAAATCCACCTCAAAACTTTCAAAAGTTAAGATTTGAAAATAGGACAAATACTGTTTAACGGCTAATGGATCAACATCCGGAACAAGCTGATTATCCGACAACATTTTTATTTCATAATCGTTATTTCCTTTCACCGTTAATTCGTAACCAAATGTTGGGTTATAAGGAACTTCCATTCGTATTGATTTTATATCATTCGGGTTGTACTTATAAACAGTACGATCACGCCACCCTCTTTCTTCAGTAAAATAGCGAGTGGTTAAATATCCTTCAAAACCAGGAATATAGGTAATAAAGGGACGTTCCATTGCCTTCATGGTACTGATATCAATCATTATCATTTCTGTACCGGTTTTATCTTGCGTTTCCGAACCTACATAATAGGCTTTGGTAAGTTCTCCATGCTGATAAATCTCACACTTCACTGCTTTTGCTGCCAATCGTTTCATCACATTATCTTGCGCCTTTTTGCCAACAGGTTCTTTCACGTCAATTCGAGCAAATGTTTTCATCAACGTTTCTAAAGCATCCATACGAACGAAATACTTCCCATTCACTTTCCAAATGCCATCTTTCCCTCTTTCCAAGGTCAGGTTGCGACCATTTTTATCGGCCAAAAAAATCTTATCAATGGAAGCCGTATCTTTTACTGCAAAATTTTTCATCTCCGCACTTATCGTTCCTGTTTTGTTTTTAATAACAAACCAAAAAGTAAGGGAAGACATCATTACCATCAGTAAGGCGATAGCTATTTTTTTCTTTTTAGGCATCAGGATGAGTATTTACGTTTACGTCTAATATTATAGATGATTCCGAATAAGACCAGTAACAACAATGGAACACCACTATTTATCACCTGCCATTTCAATCGATCATTTTTCAATTTTTTCTTATCCAACAAACGCAAGGTAAGTTCACGAGCGCGCACACCGATCAAACCTGAATCATCACACAAATAGTTCACACAATTCAAAATGAAATTTTTGTTACCATAGGTTTGATTCGTGTACTTATCATATCCTAATGGTAGTTTCTTTTGAGAACGATAATCGATATCGTTTCGAATCACATCCCCATCAGAGATTACAATCATTTTTGATTCCACGCCATCCGGCTTAAACCCTATTGCACTGTCTTTCGCAATCATCGGATTTAAATGATTTTTAAATACCGATTCAAATTTCCCTTCTAACAAAACAGCTACATTTCGATATGGGTTATTAAATCGCTTTTCCTCAATCGGCATATTCACCAAACGCAAATCAACACGCACAGGAGAAAGAATTGCTTTAGAGTATTTTGACGATTGCAATAAGATTGTTTTTGTGATTCCTTTTGATTGCACCGTATCCATACTGGAAACAAAATCCATTTTAATAACATCTAAATTCTTTACAATCGGATGGTTGCTGGTAGATAAAATCAATGGAGAAAAAACCCATGGCTTCATTTGTATATCTGCTTGTTGTCCGCGCATTGCAACATTTACCGGAATAACGGAGGATTGCACATCGGCAATCAAATCCTGGTTGATGCGCACACCATACTTAAACAACATATCATCCAATCGCAATGCGTAAGGAACAGAAAGTGTTCCGCCATTCAATCGTAAACTATCCGGACTTGTATACATTGGGTCGATTAACCAAAGTACTTTTCCTCCTTTCATGATAAATTGGTCGATGATGAATTTATCTTTGTCACTAAATGATGAATCCGGTTTTGCAATAATAATAGCCGACATATTATCCAATGCCTTCAATTGCTCGTTGATGGCAAGTCGTTTCACAGAATAAAATTCGCTTAATTCATCTGCTATATCTTGCACATAGGTGGTATCCCACTCATCATGTCCTTCAATGAAACCAATTTGCGGGCGTGTTAACACACTTAAATTTCGGATACAACTTGCAAATTCATACTCCAGCGACTGAATTGAATTGTTTAATTGCGCTTCCGGAGAACGCCCCATCTGCGTTTTTAGCAATTGCCAAGGAATTTCATTTGTTTTATAAGTAACGATTGCTGCAGGAAAAATAATTTTTTGAGAGGTTCCGTTATCATCCTTTACTTCCAGATTGGTTGGTTGCAATCCCTTTTCATAAAGCTGTTTATAGAATTCGTTTTGTTGTTTCTTATCTGGATTATCCGATGGATTGATAAACTCATATTCGATATTATTATCTGAATAGGCTCTGAATTCATCCAACATTTCTTTTGTTTCGTTTCTTAAGCGCTTGAATCCTGCAGGAAAATCTCCTTCCAAGTACACTTTCACAAACACCACATCATCCAAGTTTTTAAGCAATTCTTTGGTGGCATCTGATAAGGTATATCGCTTTTCGCTGGTAAGATCGAAACGATGAAACACAAACGAACCCACATAGTTCAGCATCAGCAAGAATGCGATTGCTAAACCCAATGAAAATAAATCTCGTTTTTTATTTCTTGTTTTACTCACCTTCAATATTCGCTTTATTCGTTATTCGTATTTTTAGTATCTAATTTGTAATTCGTTGATCACCACTTACGACTTTCCAGAACTGTTCGTGTACCTAAAATAAAAACAGCTATTAAACTCACAAAATAAATTACATCACGGGTATCCACCACTCCACGACTCATCGACATGTAATGATTGTTGATTCCCAATGCTAATATGATGTTATCAATTTTTCCGAAAAGGGAAAACGAACTGATAAAATCGAATCCTGTATAAATGAAAAAACAAAGAAATAAGGCCAGAATAAAGGAAACAACCTGATTATCTGTAATTGCCGAAGCAAATATTCCGATGGATACAAAAGCAGCACCTAAGAATAATAATCCAATGTAAGAACCCCACATTCCACCTGTATCGATGTTTCCGACTGGACTGCCCAAGCGGTGGACAGAATAATAGTAGATTAAGGTTGGCACTAAGGAAAAAAGGACTAAAATAAATCCAGCAAAATATTTCGCTAATATGATTTGCAAATCAGTTAGCGGACGGGTTAATAATAATTCGATTGTCCCCGCTTTTTTCTCATCGGCAAACGAGCGCATCGTAATGGCTGGAATCAGGAAGAGAAAAACCCAAGGTGCTATAATAAATAACGAATCGATGCTGGCATAGCCACTATCGAGCACATTCAAATTACTGCTTGAATTTGCATCCGATTTAATCCACCACATGAACAAGCTAATCAGCAATAGAAATACACCAATGGCGATATAGCCAATGAATGAACTTAAAAAACTGCGAATTTCCTTTTTTAATAGTGTAAACATAATGTGATTGCAAAAATACTATTTATATAGTATGGCGGGGATGAATTATGGATGCTAAGATACAAATTATTTAACAATCGATTCTTAGTAAGTTCAGGTGGTTTGTTAAATTATTCTAAATTTGCTACCCTTATACAACCTTCAATTTGTTATGAAAATTTTAAAATTTGGCGGAACATCAGTCGGTTCAGCAGAACGGATGCATGCATTGGCAAAGTTAATTAACGACAATGCACCGAAAATTGTGGTTTTATCTGCTATGAGCGGAACCACCAACAATTTAGTTGAAATTGCAAACACCCTTTATGCAAAGGAAAACGATACAGCAAAAACATTGATTGACTCCTTAGAAAAGAAGTACAGAGATGTTGTCAACCAACTCTATTCCACCGAATCGGCCCTAAAAAAAGGGAACGAATTGCTCGATTCACATTTCGCTTATTTGCGCGCATTCACCATGGATATGTTCACCATTAATGAAGAGCGCGCTATTTTAGCGCAAGGCGAATTGCTTTCAACAGCTCTTTTTCATTTCTATTTGGAAGAAATAAAAATTGACTCGGTGTTACTTCCTGCACTCAATTTCATGCGTATTGATGAAAATGAAGAGCCGGACATGAATTACATTGAAACCAATATCAAACCGGAACTCCAAAAACATCCAAAGGCGGCCTTATTCATTACCCAAGGTTATATCTGTCGCAATGCATTTGGGGAAATTGATAATTTGAAACGAGGCGGCAGCGATTACACCGCAACCATTATTGGAGCGGCCATTCAATCGGAAGAAATTCAAATCTGGACTGACATTGATGGAATGCACAACAACGACCCGAGGGTGGTGGACAAAACCCACCCGATTGCAGAACTATCTTTTGATGAAGCAGCCGAGTTGGCTTATTTTGGAGCTAAAATATTACATCCGACTTGTATTCTTCCCGCCCAAACGAAGAACATACCGGTTCGTTTATTAAACACCATGCAACCCGATGCCAAAGGAACGGTTATCAGCTCTAAAACAACCGGAGATAGTATTAAAGCAGTTGCTGCTAAAGATGGAATTACCGCTATCAATATTAAATCCGGACGAATGTTATTGGCCTATGGTTTTTTACGTGCCGTATTTGAAATTTTCGAACGCTACAAAACACCGATTGATATGATCACCACCTCAGAGGTTGCTGTATCATTGACCATCGACAATACCAAGAACTTAGAAGCCATTCTCCAAGAGCTAGCGACATTTTGTTCTGTAAAAGTGGATACTGATTTAACCATTGTTTGTATTGTAGGAAGTTTTGCTGCAGAAAAACAAGGTTATGCACTTCGCATTTTTGATGCTTTAAAAAACATTCCGATACGAATGATTTCTTATGGAGGAAGTGAAAACAACGTCTCCATTTTGGTTGATTCGAAATTGAAAAAAGACACTCTTATTGCTTTAAACAAAGGATTGTTCTAGAACCTCACCCCTACCCTCTACTTGAAAAAGGAGAGGGAGAAAAAAAGAAAAAAATGTTCAAACCAGATATTGTAACTAAATTCAAAAGCATTCCAACTCCATTTTACTATTACGATGTAAATGTGTTAAAACAAACACTCGAATTATTAAAAAAGGAAAGTGATAAATATGGTTTTATTGTTCATTATGCCACCAAAGCAAATGCAAACAATAAAATCTTAGACATTATTCGTTCCTATGGATTAGGGGCTGATTGTGTGAGCGGAAATGAAATAAAAAAAGCCATTGAATGCAAATTTGACCCCAAACACATAGTATTTGCAGGCGTTGGAAAAAGTGATGCAGAAATAAACATTGCATTAGACCACAACATTTTTTGTTTCAACTGTGAAAGTTTACAAGAAATGGAAGTCATTAATGAATTAGCAAACGCAAAAGGAACGATTGCCAACATTGCATTGCGCATCAATCCGAATGTAAATGCAAACACCCATAAATACATCACAACCGGCTTAGAGGAAAACAAATTCGGAATTAACTTATGGGAACTTGATAGCGTGATTGCTGCCTTAAAAGAATTTAAAAATTTAAAACTGATTGGATTGCATTTTCACATCGGTTCACAAATTACGGATATCACCTCCTTCAAAACCTTGTGTATTCGAGTAAACGAAATCCAATCGTGGTTTGTTAGTCATAAAATCACCATCGAAAACATTAATGTTGGCGGTGGCTGGGGCGTAGATTATCACGAACCGGACAAAAATCGTTTTGTAGATTTTGCTGCTTATTTTAAATTGTACAACGACTTTTTAGAATTACGTCCCGGACAAAAAGTTCATTTTGAATTGGGAAGAGCTGTTGTTGCTCAATGCGGCACATTGATTTCGAAAGTGCTTTACATTAAAAAAGGGGTGAACACCAATTTCGCGATTTTGGATGCCGGAATGACGGAGTTGATGCGGCCTGCACTTTATCAAGCGTATCATAAAATTGAAAATCTTTCTAAAGACCAACAATCAGCAACTAACAACCAACAACTAAAGTACGATGTTGTTGGTCCAATCTGCGAAAGCTCTGATTGTTTTGGGAAAGCTGTAAATCTACCGGAAACTTTCAGAGGCGACATCATTGCTTTGCGCACAGCAGGTGCTTACGGAGAGGTAATGAGTTCGGCTTATAATTTACGAGACAGAGTGAAGAGTGTTTATTCGGATGAGGTATAATAAACTTTTCGGGATGGAAAACGGATGATGTAAAATGGTAAATGGAAGCGATACATCTTCCATCTCACATTTTCCATCTCACATTAATTTTAAAACAACCCATTAATCTCAGCATCAATTTTATTGATGATGATTCCAAGGTCTTCAGCACTTTCATTAAAATTATTATTGTCGACATCAATAATCAACAATTTCGCTCCAGGATGTTCTTGTTCATAGGAAGTAATAAACGCCTCGTAACGTTCATTTAAACGTTTTAAATAATCCAAACGAATGGCATTTTCATAATCGCGCCCGCGTTTCTGAATTTGGTTGACCAAAGTAGGAACGGAGGCACGCAGATAAATCAATAAATCAGGAGGAGAAATAAACGACTCCATCAATTTGAATAGTGCAAAATAATTTTCAAAATCGCGAGTGGTCATCAAGCCCATTGCATGTAAATTGGGCGCAAAGATGTACGCATCTTCATAAATGGTTCTATCCTGAATAACCGTTTTTCCGCTGTTACGAATTTGTTGTACTTGTCCGAAACGAGAATTTAAGAAATACACTTGAAGGTTAAACGACCAACGTTGCATCTCATCATAAAAATCATTTAAATAAGGATTATCGTCTGCATCCTCAAAATGAGGTTGCCATTTATAGTGTTTTGCTAAAAGTGTAGTAAGCGTTGTTTTGCCGGCACCAATATTTCCTGCGATTGCTATATGCATATGAGTAGAATAAAATAATTTAAATAATCTTTAAAACCGATAACGAAAATACGAAAACTAAAATGCTGTGCAAGAAAAAAAATGAAAATTGTGGATAAGTTTTTTAGGTAGAAAAATGGGGGATAATTGAAGGATTTTACGGGATACTATTCTGAAGAGAAAAGCGCAATGGATTTATCACTTTGCAGGAGTAAAACGCCCATTTCTAAACGAAAACTCTTGAAATCAACGATAGGCATTTCAAATTCTTTTTCTTCTGTGGTTTTGATATTATACGCCTTCACCTTTTTATTTTCTCTATAATACACCCAATCACCAATCGGTTGAAACTGAATGGCGTTTTTTATTGGAATGGTTTTATAATAGGTACCATAAATATCAAAAATTAAAACTCCCGACTTGGGATTATTCAGATACACGCGATTGTCGTATTCCAAAATTGAGTTTGGTTGCAGTGTATCATTTTGAAGTGCATTTAAATTGTTGGTTTGCTGAATTTGTTCCAAATTACGACCCAAGCGGATCAATGAAAAATTTTGCTGATCATAAATCCACATACAATTATTGTGCGATGAACAAACCAGTTGCGTTTGCTGATAACCGATTTTATCAAAACTTACGGTTTCTCCATTTGCACTTAACGTATTATCTAAATACACGACCTGAAGAAATTCCTTATAAAAAATCAGAATACGCATCATGTTAGAAGCATCAACAAAAGTGATGTTCCCATAATTTTTGTTGCTGTATTTATAAAGTAATTTCCCTTCTTTAGAATATTTCGTTAACTCATTTGCTTTCACCGCATACACATTGCTTTGATTATCGGTGGTAAAAAAGTCGGATTCTGTTTCGATGGTTTTGATGTGTGAATACTTGTCTTGCGAAAAGACCGTAGTAGAAATAAATAGTAATATATACAGAATGATTCTCATCGAAGCTCTAAGGTAACAATTATTCTGCCATTTTAAGAATCTCTTCCACATACTTCCGATCATTGCTCAACCGAGGCACTTTATGCTGACCACCTAACTTATTTTTGGAGTACAACCATTTATAAAATGTACCTTGAGGCAATAATCTAACAAGCGGTTGTTTCAAAGCTAAATTCTGATATCGTTTTGCTTCGTAATCCGAATTGATTGACTTCAATGCATTGTCCAATACTTCAGTAAAGTATTCGATACTAGCTGGTGGCACATCAAATTCCACTAACCATTCATGTGCTCCTGTTTCATTTTCTTTCATATAAACAGGTGCAGCAGTATATTCAGCAATTTGAGCCCCTGTTTTTTCACAAGCAATCGCCAGTGCTTTGTCGGCATTATCCACAATTATTTCTTCACCAAATGCGTTCATAAAATGCTTTGTTCTACCCGTTATCTTAAAACGAAAAGGATACAAAGATGTAAACTTGATGGTATCTCCTAAGCGATAGCGCCACAATCCGGCCGTTGTAGAAATAATCATTTCATAATTCACATCCAACTGCACTTCATCCAATGAAATTGTTTTATTTGTTTGAGAAGCATCGACAGGAATAAATTCGTAATAGATACCATAATCCAACATCAACAACAACTCTTCTGAATTACGCTGATCTTGTATTCCAAAAAAGCCTTCTGTTGCATTGTATAACTCCAAATAATTCAAATCCGGTTTATTAAAAACGGTTTTAAATTGTTCGCGATACGGACTAAATTTCACACCGCCATGAAAATACACTTCCAAATTTGGCCAGACTTCTGCAATGGATTTTTTACCACTTTCTTCCAACACACGTTTCATGATAAGGAGCATCCAGGAGGGCACTCCTGCCAAGCTCACGATATTTTCATTCATCGTTGCCTTTGCAATGCGTTCCAATTTTTCATCCCATTTATCCATCAATGCGATGTCCATATCGGGGGCGCGAAAAAACTCCCACCAACGTGGTAAGTTATTGATCACAATTGCCGACAAATCCCCATTTTGAGATTCGTAATTTCCAAAATGATCTGTTACCAAACTCCCTGCTAAGGCCAAATTTTTTCCTGTAAATAGTTGCGTCTCCGGATTTAATGCACAATGAATTGCAATCATATCACGACCACCGTTATAATGGCAATCATATAAGGATTCTTCACTCACAGGAATAAATTTACTTTTATCATTGGTTGTACCTGATGACTTTGCAAACCATTTTATATCCGAATGCCATAAAACATTTTGTTCTCCTCTGCGCACTCTATCAATAAATGGTTTTAGAGAATCATAATCCTGTAGCGGAACATTCTTTTTAAATTGCTCGGCATTGAATATGTTTTTATAGTCATGCTTTTTACCCCATTCTGTATCCTTTGCCGACTGTGTTAACTTCACCAGCCATTCATTTTGAACATCATCAGGATATTTCATGAACAGTTCAATCTGATGCATTCGTTTTTTCATCCACCAAGAAGCAATACTGTTTAATATAGGCATTTTGAAATTATTATACTATTGCTTGTCATTTCGAGTATAGCCGAGAAATCTAATTCACTTTGCCATTTGCAAGATCTCTCCACTTCGGTCGAGATGACATTATAGTTACGATTAACTTTTTCTTTTAGTAAAATATGTTTCCATTTCATTCAGCGAAAGAGCATTAAAACACATTTCTTTCGTCAACATCCCTTTGCGAGCAACACAGGTTCCATAATACATATCGTGATAACCGGATTTTTCATGTGCATCTGGATTAATCGAAATCTTAACTCCTTTTTCCAAACAATATGGAATCCAGCGCCAATCGATATCCAAACGATACGGATGTGCATTCAATTCGATGATTACACCATTGGCAGCACAAGCATCAATAATTTTTTTATGATCGATTGGGTAGCCCGGTCGCGACAACAGCAATCTCCCTGTAGGATGTCCGAGTATCGTGGTATATGGATTTTCAATAGCTTTCAACAAACGAGCCGTTGCTTTTTCTTCTGTCATTTTCAAATTGGAATGAACGGAAGCAACAATAAAATCAAATGATTTTAATACATCTTCAGAATAATCCAGTGAACCATCATTTAAAATATCACTTTCAATCCCTTTAAAAATTTTAAAGGGCGCCAACTGTTTATTGAGTTTTTCAATTTCTGCATGTTGTTCAAAAACTCGATCCGGCTTCAATCCTTCGGCATAAAAAGCAGATTGAGAGTGATCGCAAATACCGAGGTATTCATAACCCAATTCTTTGCAATATTCCGCCATCTCTTTCAATGTATTCATTCCATCGCTGTATGTGCTGTGATTGTGAAGAATGCCTTTCAAATCAGACAACTCAATTAATCTCGGAATTTTATTTTCTTTGGCTAGTTCAATTTCATTCAGTCCTTCGCGTAATTCAGGCTCAATGTATTGCAAATCGTAGGCTTGATAAATCGCTATTTCAGATTTAGGATGAAGGATGTTCGATTTAGGATTTCTTAATTGTTTTAAATGTTCTTGCGTTGCAGTGGTCTCGAACAATTTCGCATAAAATTCATTTTCTGAACATTTAATCAATTCAACCGTTACCTCTTTTGAATTTTCTATTTCTCCAGCTGAAAAAACTGCATCCGCAGCTATTAAAATCTCTACTTTTTCAATGATATCGCATTTTCTTCGCATTGCACCTGTTAAAGAAACAAATTCGGTTTTGTATTTTTTCTTTAAAAATTCAACCAAATCCATTGCAAATTTTTCAACCGAAGCATAATGAAACTTACCAATATTGGATTTAAAAAATTCAATCTGCGTTTTAACAGCAGCTTGTGTTTTTGCACCAAAGCCTTTGAGGGTTACTAGTCTATTTTCATTACAAGCATAAAGCAATTCACCCACACTTTCAATTTCCAATTCCCGCCAAAGTTGTCCGACTTTTTTGGGGCCAATCCCTTTTATTCTTAACATTTCAATTACACCAACAGGCGTTTTTGCAACCATTTCCGAAAGCTCTTTTAAATTCCCGGTTAATTGCAATTCATTTATTTTTGCTGCAATTCCTTTGCCAATGCCTTCGATTTTCTCCAGCTCCTCCAACGATTTTCCTTGCAAATCGATATCGGTTTTATCTAATTTATAGGCAGCATTGGCGATGGATTTAATCTTGAACGGATTTTCCTCGTGCAACTCCATTAGCTGAGCTGTTATTTTAAGGGCGTGTGCTATTTCTTCAGTGGTCATGAAAACTACAAATTGAAAAATTTAATCCCGATAACTATCGGGATGTAAGATTTACAGTACGAATTTAACGTTTTTAATCAAAGGGGATGAGGAGTTTTGAGAAGGAAATAAAAGAAATTGTTGTTATATTTACATTTCAATAAATATCAAATCATGCGTCTATCAAAATTAGTATTTTTAGCAGTTTTCACGATTCTATTTACACCCACCCTTTCCGCTCAGTTTGGGCCATTACCACCCTACACCATTCAAATTGAACCAGTGATTGCAGCACCCTTGCCCGCATTGCACTCGTTTGCATTTGCACAATCGGGCGACAAATGGTTGATTATTGGCGGACGCACCAATGGATTGCATGGACTAAACAGCAGTGGCGGTTTTCCAGCTGAATACAAAAACGATGCTGTAGTAGTTATTGATACTGCTACGTGGTTATTTTATTCAGCCGACTTAAATCAATTACCTCAATCCATTGCCGACCCAATGCGCTCCACCAACATGCAGTACATTCAGGATGGAAACTATTTATACATGATAGGCGGTTACGGATATGATAGTGTTGCAAGTATGTTTGTGAGTTTTCCAAAACTCACAGCCATTCATGTCGACAATATGATTGATGCCGTTATCAATGCACAACCCATTGCACCGACTATTCGACAAGTAGCAGACACCAATTTATCGATCTGTGGTGGAGAGTTGGGAAAAATAGGAAATGATTATTACTTAATTATGGGACATAATTTCGGAGGCCGTTACTCCGATCCCCTACTCCATTGTTTACTCAAACTTATAGTGATCGCATCAAAAAATTTAACATCACCGATGATGGCACAACCATTAGCTTAAGTGGTTTCAGCTACCAACTGGATACACTCAATTACCATCGAAGAGATTTAAACAGCGCACCAATCATCAATCCCGACAACACTTTTGGTATTGGCATTTATGGTGGAGTATTTCGTAAAGATTCCAACTTACCTTTTCGTGAGCCTATTCGTTTAAACACCGCAGCAACGAGTGTATACACGTATGAACAAATTATGAATCAGTATACGTGTGCATTGATGCCCATTTATGATTCTGTTACACAAAAAATGTATACGACCTTTTTTGGTGGCATCAGTTTGCATAATTTCAATGATACCACGAGTATCTTAACACGTGATACAGATGTGCCATTTGTTGACGATATCAGCACCTTATCGTGCAGCTCCATTGGCATTTACGAAGAATGTCTTATGCCTAATAATCTTCCGGCATTGTTAGGGTCGAATGCAAAATTTGTTCCCACCAAACATGTTTCCAGTTATGCAAATGAAGTGATTCGCATCCGCGATTTGCCAAACACAAAAATTTTAGCCGGCTACATTTACGGAGGAATCCGTGCGCAGGAAGGAAACTTTGGAAGCAGCAGTGCCAACGATACAGTGTATCGCGTATTCATTACACCCAACAACACTACAGGAATTGAAGAAGCTGTAAACAGCATTCAAAACACACAATTGTTTCCGAATCCATCCAATCAAAACTCCACACTTATATTTACTTTAAGAGAAAGTTCACAAGTAATGGTTTCCTTGTTGGACATCACCGGAAAAAAAGTGATGGAAATTGCCAATGAAGACATGCAAAAAGGCAATCAAAAAATAAATATCAATACATCAAAACTAAGTGCAGGAATTTACATTTGTAAAATCCAAAGCAATACTGGAAAGCGACTGATAAAGTTGGTTGTAGGGAGATAAATATTCGCCACGTTATGGCGGTTATATATCTAACGGTATGGATGTTACCGCCATGTGATGGCGGATATATTTAAGTTGTGCGTCAGCTTAAAACGACAGTGTACAAAAACATAAACAGACAAAAACAGAACATATGAAAATAATTTATTACAACTTACTTTTTATACTTGTAACACTTACAAGTTGTTCAAATGCACAAAAATACAACGACCCAATCCCTGTTCACGATGAATTTACAATAGAATCAAAACAAGTTGGAGAAACAAGAAATATTAATGTTTGGACACCACCAGAGTATAAATCAAGTACAGATTCTTTACCAGTAATGTATATGGCTGACGGAGGAATTATTGAAGAAGATTTCCCTCATATTGCGAATACACTTGCGGAACTAATTAAGACTAAAAAAATTCCACCAATTATATTAGTTGGCATTGCGAACACACAACGAAGAAGAGATTTAACAGGTCCAACACAAGTAGCAAAAGATAAAGAAATCGCAACAATAGTAGGCGGTTCTGAAAAATTTAGAGCTTTTATTAAAGAAGAACTATTTCCTGAAATTAGTAAACGATATAGAACAACTTCTGAAAAAAGTTTAATAGGAGAATCATTGTCAGGCTTGTTTGTAGTAGAGACTTTTTTTCTTTCACCCGATATGTTTGATAATTATATTGCGTTTGACCCTTCACTTTGGTGGAATGACAAGTATCTTATAAAAACTGCCAAGGAGCATTTAAACAAATTTTCACCAAACAAAAAAAGAATTTGGTTTGCAGGTTCAGGTGCAGAAGATATTTTTGAGACGGTGGGTAAAATGGCTGATATATTAAAAGATGAAAATTTACCTAATATTATATGGAAATATTCACCAGAACCAAAAGAAAAGCATAATACTATTTTTAGAGCAACAAAAGAAAAAGCCATAATTTGGACATTAAACAAATCAGAATAAAAGCCGAACGCACAACAGCAGTTTGGCAAAATGGCGGGTTCAGTGCTAAATTGAACATTTGGTTTTCAAATGAACATTAGTGCTAAATTGAAAGTAAGTGCTTCTAAATCCGCCACTTCGCCAAGCTGCAAAACGTTATGCGTAATGCTATGAAAACGACAGTAACCATATTGACATTTATACTTTTGACTAGTATTTCGGGACGACTTCTCGCCTGTTCTTGCATTGGACAAAGGACAGTTCAAGAAGAAGTAAAACACGCAGACGCAGTAGTTGTCGGAACAATTTTAAACAAACAAATTGTTACGCTGACCGACTCTACAATTCTTAAAATGTTCCCAAACGACACGACAATGAGAAACTCGCCTATGAGTAAAATGACTATTGCTCGTTACGACTTTTTAGTTCAAGATATTTACAAAGGCAAAATAACCAAAGACACCTTGACAATTTACACAGGACTTGGTGGTGGCGACTGCGGAATAAGATTTGAAATAGGTAAAAAATATATTGTTTATGGAGAAAATGAAACTTACTTCGGACAAGTAAACAATGACTTTAAATTTCCAAAGGCAAAAAACACCTTTTGGACTTACAACTGCTTACGGACAACTTCTTATTTCCAAGACGAGATTACAGAAATTGAGCAATATGCCAAAAGAAAACACTTTGACAATGACGAAGTAATTTTTGCTGACCCAGACAGTCCACCAACATTCAAAGACGGTGGCGACATTGGACTGAAAAAATTTATCCAAGAAAATTTAAGATACCCAAAGACAGGTGAATGTGTGACAGGAAAAGTTTATGTAGGGTTCACGGTTGACACACTTGGTAACGTAAAAGACATTGAGATTAAAAAAGGTATAACGACTTCAACAGACGAAGAAGCAATAAGAGTTGTAAAATTGTTGACCTTTGTTCCAGGAACAAGATTTGGACTGCCTATTGAAATGAAAATGGTTTTACCAATAAGTTTTACAATAGAATATAAAGACGACAAATGACGAGAGAAAAAGAAGCACATATAACAGCACCTACCCAAAAGGCGGGGTTTCGTGTTCCAAAGACAGTTTTGTGGTCAATCAAACATTAGTTTTTCAAATCAAGCTTTGTGGTAAAAGTCCCGCCCTTCGGGTAGCTGCAAAACGTTACCAGCAATTCAACTAAGAAACATTTAGAATAATATGAGACTACTTTTCCTTCTATCAATTTCTCTCTCGTTGACGACCTGTTCAAACACCGTTGACGAAAAATCTAACAATAGTGTCAACGAGTCCCAGACAGCCAATCAAATTGAATTGACATCAGACAGTCTATTAGAAAGCAAGTTCGACCAGCTGACAAAACAAGCAATTCGCGATTCTTCGGTTACTTTCCGGGTAGACACCTTGACAAATTTTGAATGGGACACCTTAATTATTATACCGACTTATTGGAGTATTGAAAGATTAGAACTTGAAACGCAAATAAACCTGACCGCTGCAAAAAAAGCTGGACAGTATCGCGAAGACCTAAATATTTTGGCATTTACTAAAAACAGACAATTAATTAAATGCATTGAACTCCCAAGAACAAAGGGAGACTTCGCAACACTAAAAAGCGTAATGTTTTCCAGAGAAAATTGTGTTTTTGAATTTGTGCGTACAACTAATAAATTTCTTGCAACGGGCCAACCCGTGGTAGAAGGAAGAATTCCACGCTAGACATCCACGATCGAAAGAACAGCTGGTAACACAGGCTACACGCAAAGCGGAGTTTGTGCAAGATGCAAATGCTTTTTTTTAGTGGCAGAATATTTTTTGCATTTGCCATTTAGTTCAGTACATTTAATGAAGGTTTTCGCTCAAGACAGTTTTGTGGTTATTTATTCCGCACTGCGTGTAGCCTGAAAACGTTAGCAGTAATGTTATGACAAATTATATTATTGACTTAATAGACCGAATGCAAAACGACTCCTATCTACCAGGAGAAGTCAAAGTGAATGGTCTATATGAAAGCGAAAAGACAATTTCCTCACATGCCTTTAATGAAGCTAGAGAATTAAAGGACTTGAATTATTTAAGTGACCTGTATATTTCCCTCGAAAACAATAGTGATGACTCAGTAAGACAATCCATATATTTTGTTATTGGACACATACTCAGAAATACTTTTAGTGAAAAAGACACAAAAAGATTAATTAGTGCGTTAAATACAGAAAAAGACAATTTCACAAAAGTATTCATTTTGAATAGGCTAGAGGAAATATATAAACCAACTACATTAGACCTAAAACCTATTTTTGACTTAAATAATAGTCGAAATTGGCACGTAAGGTGCTCTTCTTATCTGGCGCTTACTAATACTGAAAAAAGTAATGAAGACTATCTGAATCAATTAATTTTAACAAAAGAAAAAGAAGATGATATATTTGTGATCAGGCTTAAAGAAAGACTGGACGTGCTAACTAGACTTTAACACTACTGCTAACAGCCGTCTTGCATTAGCGGGCAGATGAGTAAAAATGTTAATTATTTTTCTTAAATTTAATTCTTCTTGGCGACATGATTTCGCTTCGAAAATCCGCCAACGCAAGGCGGCAAACCGTTATGCCCAATGGTAGGACTACACGAAACAAACAATAAACAAACATAAATATGGCAGCATTAATTTTTCTATCACACATTCACGAGGAGACAGTCCTTGCGCAGACAATTCAGAAAGCAATTGAAGACGAGTTTAGCGGCTTTGTTGAAGTTTTTGTTTCTTCGGACGGTAAGACAATTCCTGCTGGAGCAAATTTTCTAAAAAGAATTGAAGACGGTTTGACTAACTGTGTTGGAGCAATTTATTTAATTAGTCCTATTTCTGTAAAACGAAACTGGATAAACTTTGAGTTGGGAGCTGTTTGGATTAGAAATTCAGTTAGCGTTAAGAATGGTGGACCAGAAATACCGACAATTCCTGTTTGTCATAGTGGAATTACACCAGGGACACTTCCTATGCCATTGATAAATTTAAGTGCAATTCAAGCCGACAGTTCTTCTCAACTTGAATTGGTTTTAAAAAGCATTCAGACAGCGGTTGGCGGTAAAGGTGCATTGAAAACAGACTTTGACGCTTTAGCACAAAATATTATAGCATTTGAAAAGCAATATACACTTGGAGACAATCTTGTAAAACTTTTCACTTCAATTAGTGTAAATAATGCACAGATAAACCAAGTCATAGCGCAATGCAAGACAATGGCGAAGGGGACAATACTCAAGATACCACTTGGAATGAGAGACAACAGTTTAATAAGAGATTTAAAATCATTAGAGAAAACAGAACTCAACGGACATTTAACTGTAAATCAAACCAGCTCTGGAATGGGCTTTGGAACTGGTGGCGCTGTGACAGGTGGGGACGTTGAAATATCAATATCACGAGACCTTATGGTGGACTTTGAACAATTACTTAATCAAAAAATAAAATAGCCACTGGGCATAACACGGGTTTGGCAAAAGTGGCGGTTCAGTGCTCCGCAGACACATTTGTGGTTAATCAAAGTTTGGTTCTCCGCATCAACATTTGTGGTGAAAATCGCCACCTTCGCCAAGCCCGCAACCGTTATAAGCAAACCGCCAGAACATAATACTTACAATAATAAAGAGACAAAGTGGAGAATCGAGACGATGGTTTATTCGAAACATACAGACCTTTCAGAAACAAACTTGCTCAATTCAATGTTATTGATAGTCTATACTTAATTTGGGGCTATTCAAGGAACTATACGTTTGATAAAGAATTCCCAAGTGACATTGAAAAACCCTTACAATTTAATCCTTACGAACCTGATAAATTTGCTCGTAAGTATAGAGGGCTTTTTGATCATGAATTGGAACTTTTAGAAAAAGAAATTATTTTAAATTGTGACTTTGCACCAACAAAATATTCTCTAAAACAATTCAAACATTTTGCAAGTACAGTAAACTATCTTCGGGGGACACTTGAAGAAACAATAAGTAATAAATACAACACCGTTGACAACATTATTCTCGAATTTAACCGACTTGCGCATAGACAATTCAAATGGCAAGTCGGGTATGACCGAGAGACGATTTTCCGTTACTACCAGATATATTCAGACAAAACTCTTTCTGACATTATTTCGAACAAGTTCAATCTTACAACACAGCAGTTATTCCTTGTGGGCTTTTTTCTTTTTACTTGGATTGGCTCAAATTTCAGGACTGCTTTGCCATTTACTTCAAGTGCCAAAGCATTAACCGCTGAAATGATAAAGATATTTTTAAGTCATTTCTCTATAATTCCTCTTTTCATCTATTGGCAAATTACAAGCGGAATCTATTATTGGATATTTAACGAAAAAGGATTTGATAATGCCTTTGGTAATTCTTTTCAAAATTATGTTGGCGAAGTGCTTAAGAAAAGTTGTAATAATCCTACCCTTAAAATAATCGCAGAAGAAAAATATGGAAAGCCAGAGAAAGGAACCGCTGATTGGATAATTACAGATAAAGATTCGGTTTTGTTTATTGAATGTAAAACCAAAAGAATGCGACTGGATTCCAAATCATCGCTTGAAATAACTGAAAGTTTAGAACGTGACCTAAAAAAAATGGCGGAGTTCATAGGTCAATTGTATAAGACTTATTTAGAATATAAAAATAACCAATACCCGACTCTTAAATATGATGAGACTATGAATTTCTATCCTCTCGTATTAACTCTTGAAGACTGGTATTTAAACATCAATCACATTCTTCTTGACAAAGTAAAAGGTTTCGTAATTGACTATTTCGGAGTTAACAATCTTAGCCTCCAACTACTAGAAAAATTTCCGTATCACATTCGTTGTGCATCTGAGTTCGAACGACATATTCAATTAATTAACGGTTTAGGTATTAAAGAATATTTTCATAAAACGGTAAACAACTTAATTCAAGATTATGAGCCAACATTTGAAATGGTTGACATTTATGAAGGTGAGTTTCAGAAAGTGTTTTTAGCCCCCTTTAAAGACGAAAAATAAAACTGTGTGTGGCGTTCAGCTAATAACATCACCTACAAGCTATGCGGAGTTTGTGCAAGATGCAAATACAATTTTCAAAGGTGCGCTTCGCGCAAATTGTTGTTGTATTTGCAATGTAGTTCAGTACATTTAATAAAGTTATCGGTAAAGACAGTTTTGCTTTTCAAATTCGCAACTGCGCCTAGCCGGGAAATGTTAAATAAAAAAAGCTCTCGAAACATCGAGAGCTTTTTATTTTCGTTATCGCAAATATTATTTCACAATTAACATTCTTTTTGTTTCAGCATGTACAATTTTGTTGTTTTGTTTCACAACCATTTTATAGAAATAGCTTCCGTTAGAAAAATTCTCCATTCCAGTTACATCAACAGTATGTTTACCGGATTGTACTTCTGAATTAAAAATTGTTTTTACGCTTCGTCCGGTTACATCAAATAATTCGATAGAAACAAAAGCTGCTTCAGCAACTGTAAAATCAATTTGAGAAGCACCGGTAGTTGGATTCGGATAATTTTGTCCGATTGAATTACCTGTAGAAACATTTGAACCAACACTTAAACCTGTTGGACAAACGCGCATAATATAGCCACCACCGGAAGGAGTGTAACCACCTCTTAAAATATAGATACAACCTTCAGCACCTTGCTTCATTGCCAACAATCCACCACCAGTACCGGAAGGTGTATTATCAAACCATGTTGAACGTGTTGTAATGATATCGTATGCAGGAGCATTTCCTAAGGTACAATCATATACTCTACCATAATCGTTATCAGAAACCAACATGTGGTTATTGAACTCCGGCATTACAGTTCCTGAATAATATAAACATCCTGTTACTGCAGGCAATGGTGTTCCCCAAGTTTCCATGGGCACAACATCACCAACCAAAGCACAAGGAGTTGTTGTTGAGCTATTAATAAAATCACCTTCACAATTCGCCCATCCATAATTTCCACCTTTGTGAATGATATTAAATTCATCCCAAGCATTCAATCCATTTTCGCTGGAGTACATTGAATCAGTTACAGGACTAAAACACATTCCATACATGTTACGGTGTGCATACGACCAGATACGATCATCATTCCCAGTTGCGGGATTTCCATCATCGTAAAAAGGATTATCCGTTGGAATGGTTCCATCGGAATTGATTCTCAAAATTTTACCGTAGGGATTCGTTAATTTATTTGCATAATTTAAAGTTGGATTTGTTTGCTGATAAGCCAAATCTCCTGTTTGGATATACAATTTATCCGGTTGTGATGGGCGGAAACGAATAATTCCACCAAAGTGATTTCCACCAAATGTTCCGGAAGAAGTAGCATATTGAATGTTTAGAATAATCGTAGGATTTGTTCCAACATTCCCTACAGTGGTAAAACGCACCACGCGCATTTGCAATTTCGTTTGAGCAGGGTTACGATAATTGTAGTAGGCATAAACATAACCGTTGGTAGCAAAATTTGGATCCACAGCAATGCCCAACAAACCTCGCTCGAAATCAGCATCAACAGAATCTGTTAAATCATAATAGGTTCCCAACGAAACACCAGCTGCACTAAAAATGCGAATCAAGGCACTTGTTGCAGGGAATACGGTTCCGCCTTTTTGTGTAGCGACATAACGGCCATCGGGCATCCAATCAAAATCGGAAGCATATGTAATTCCTGTAACAACATTGGTTGCGGTATAAGTCCCCGGCAACGTTTGTGCATGAACAGAAAAGAATGCAACCATAAAAAGAGAAAGTGTAACTAGTATTTTTTTACTCATGGTTTTAATTTTTTATAATTTTAAAATGAATTGTATTTGTATAACAAATGTAATAAAATCACGCGATGGAAAAAATTATATTTCGATACATTCGGATGATAGCATTTAGTTTCTATATTTGACAACAATGAATACATGCTATTTACTTTTGGGCGGAAACTTAGGTAACAAGGAGGAAAACTTGCAACAGGCCATCCATTTACTGGAGAAAAAATTAAGCTCGACTGCTAAAAAATCAAGCATTTATATTACAGCAGCTTGGGGAAATGAAAATCAACCTGAATTTTATAACCAAGCGATTGAAATCACTACTTCCTTTTCAGCCATTGATTTATTGAAAATTGTTTTAGAAACAGAAGAACAATTGGGAAGAAAGCGCACCAATGATAAGTGGCAAGAGCGCACCATCGATATTGATATTTTATTTTACGCTGATCATATCATTGATTTACCGGAATTAAAAGTTCCACATCCGTTTATTCAAGAGCGAAAATTTGTATTGATTCCGATGAATGAAATCGCGAGTAATTTTGTTCATCCATTACTAAAGAAAACAATAAAGCAACTTTTGAATGGGTGTGTTGATGAATTAGAAGTCAAACTTAAATCCTAAATTTTCTAATCCTGAATCCTAAATCATCATATAATTTTATCGTCATAGAAGGCAATATTGGGGCCGGCAAAACAACACTTGCCACAAAGATGGCAGAAGAAAAAAATGCCCAATTGATATTGGAACAATTTGCAGAAAACCCCTTTTTGCCAAAATTTTATGCGGAGCCGGAGAAACATGCATTTCCATTGGAACTTTCTTTTTTAGCAGAACGATACCATCAACTGAAAAAAGAACTTTCGAATCAAGATATTTTCAAAAACGGAATCATTGCTGATTATTATTTTGTGAAATCACTGATTTTTGCAAAATCGAATTTAAAAGAAGATGAATTTGGTTTGTACACCAAACTTTTTCATATTATTCATGATTCACTGCCAAAACCCGACATTTTAGTGTATTTATACCACGATATTGACCGATTACAGCAAAATATCAAAAAAAGAGGCCGAATTTATGAGCAAAATATCACTGACGACTATTTAATAAAGATACAAACAGGGTATTTCGAGTTCCTAAAGCAACTTCCGGAGCAAAGAATCCTGATTATGGATATCAACAAATTGGATTATGCCAACAATAGCAGGGATTACAAACGGGTGGTGCAAGCAATAGAACAAGATTACCCCTTAGGAATAACCCATCTAAAATTGGAAGAACGTGAATAAATCGTGATTTTATGCGGATATAATTGCTTAAAAACTTTCATTATTTAAAAATTTAATTATTTTTGCACCTTATAGTACAATTACAACAAAAGCGAATCAATCTAAAATCTGAACTAAAATCAATAAAATGAAAAATCAATCTTTACAAACTCTAGGTTTAGCTGTTGCTACGGCAGTTGCTTTGACGTCTTGTTCGGGATTAGGTAAATTGGTGAAAAATGCCGATAAAATTACCTATAAAGTAACCCCTGATCCAATGGAAATGCATGGTGACAGTATGACTGTAAGTATTACAGGTACTTATCCTGCAAAAGTATTCCCTAAAAAGGCTACAGTAACAACAATCCCTGTAATTAAATACAACGGTGGCGAAAAAGCTTTAAAACCGGTTGTTTTGATTGGTGAAAAAGTAGAAGGTGTTCAAGGACAAAAAATCGCGAACAAAACAGGAGGAAGTTTCTCTTACACTTCTGAGAAAATCGCGTATATGCCGGAAATGAAAGTTGCTACATTGGAACTTAGAGCTGCTGGTCAAGTAAAGAAAAAAGTTAAAGATTTGCCTGCTAAAAAAGTAGCTGACGGAACAATCGTTACGCCTTTATTAGTAAAAGCAGATGATAAAGCAATTATTGGAAAAGATAATTTCCAAAAAATTGTTCCTCATTCAGAAACAACAAACATTTTCTTTACCATCAACCAATCTCAGGTGCGTGGTTCAGAAATGACAAGTGCTGAAATGAAAACATTCAAAGAATATGTGATGGGTGCAACAAAAAACCCTAATGTAATCTTCAAAAACATGAACGTATCTGCTTATGCTTCTCCGGATGGTGAATTATCACGCAACGGTGAATTAGCTGAAAATCGTGCTAAAGAAGCGACTAAGTCGATGATGGCAATGTTTAAAGATAAAAAATCAAAAGTTGATACTGCTTCTAAAGAAGTATTCTACAACAAAGTAACAACTGCTGAGGATTGGGATGGATTCAAAAAAGCAATGGAAGCATCTTCTATCGCTGACAAAGAATTAATCTTACGTGTATTAACAATGTATCCTGACGGAGAAACACGTGAAAAAGAAATCAAAAATTTATCAAAAACATATACTGAAGTTGCTGAAAGTATTTTACCAAAATTACGTAGATCAGTTCTTACTTTAAATGTGGATGTGAAAAGCCGTACAGATGAGCAAATTTCTAAATTAGCTGCTTCTGCACCGGATAGTTTATCAGTAGAAGAAATTCTTTACGCTGCTACATTAACAACTGATTTAAATACAAAATTAGATATCTACAAAAAAGCAGAAGCAAAATATGCATCTGACTGGAGAACATCTAACAACGTAGGTATGATTTACTTGATGCAAAATAAATTGAATGATGCAGAAGCTTCTTTCAAAAAAGCAGATGGTTTATCCGCTAACAACCCTATTATCAAAAACAACTTAGGTATTGTTGCTCGTTGGAAAGGTGATCGTAAAGCAGCTATGGAATTGTACAAACAAGCAGGTTCTGCTGGTCCAGAAGTAGCTTACAACATGGGAATTGTTGAAATTCAAAATGGTAACTATCCTGCAGCTGTAAGTAACTTTGGTTCTGAAAACTCTTTCAATGCAGCTTTAGCTAAATTGTTAAACGGAAACACTGATGGTGCGATGTCAACAATTGACAACTCTGCAAACGATAAAGATGCAGCATTGTCTTTCTACTTAAAAGCAGTAGCTGGTGCTCGTCAAAACAAAGCAGACGTTTTAGTTAGCAACTTGAAAGTAGCAATCCAAAAAGATGCTTCATTCAAACAAATGGCGAAAGATGATGCAGAGTTTATCAAATTCAGAGAAAATGCTGAATTCAAAGCATTAATCAACTAATTTTTGTCCTTTTTTTAAGCGTCCTACCCCAAAAAAGGGTGGGACGTTTTGTTTTATGGCTGTCCTGTTAAACGGAACGGTATTTGTTTTATGTTTGTACAAGTTAATACTCCTAAATAGTGTAAAAATTACGATTATGAAAAAGATTGGTTTCATTTTAATTGTTCCTATTTTACTTCTTTCATTTGTTTCAACCTGCTTTTCGCAGGAAAAAACAAATCCGAATGCAGCAAAAAAACCTATCGCGAAGACGCCTAAAGAAAAGATTGATTCCGCTAAATCAAATGATTATTACCTCGAATTAAAAGCAACTGTTCGCCAATCCAAAGGCCAGGAAAAAGAAACGGAGTCCCTTCCACTGGATAGTGTATTGATTACTGTATTTGGTACCGATGTTCCTATGACCAAGACCTGGACAAACAAAAAAGGGAAATGCACCATAAAAATCCCTTTAGACAAAAACGTCCGGATACAAATTTTCAAAAAAGGATTTGTTGCCAAATCAATTGCTATTAACACCCATGTCCCTGCCAAGGATCGGGACATATTTAGTTTCAGCTGTGATGTAGATATTTTTGAAGAGATAGCAGGATTGGATGTAACCGTTCTTAATGCGCCAATCGCAAAAATTACGTATAGTCCCAGTTTGGGCACCTTCCAATACGATGTAAGTTATACGAATAAGGTGAATGTAGAATTGAAAAAGATGTATAAGAAATATTATTCTTTACAGGAAGCTCAAAAAGATACAAGTTTGAACTCAAAAAAGACGCCACCTAAGAAAAAGTAGTAGTTGTTTATCTTCCTAATTTGAGGAAAAGATCCCACATCACTACCCCAACACTCACGGAAATATTTAACGAGTGCTTGGTGCCTAACTGGGGAATTTCAATTACATCTGTGCTAGCATCAATCACTTCTTGATCAACCCCCTTTACCTCATTCCCAAAGATAATTGCAATTTTTTGCTTTTTGCTGGGTAGAAAGTTATTGAGCATAATGGCTGATTCTGCCTGCTCTATGGCATACACAATGTATTTATTATCATTCAATTCTTGAACAGCATCCAAGGTTGTTTTAAAATACTTCCAGGATACACTTTCAGTAGCACCCAAAGCCGTTTTTTGAATTTCTTTATTTGGAGGTGTACCCGTGATTCCGCATAAATATACTGCTTCAACCAAAAAAGCATCCGCTGTACGAAATACCGAACCCACGTTGTTCAAACTGCGAACATTATCAAGTACAATAATAACAGGCGTTTTAGAGGAACTCTTAAATTCTTCTACCGACTTACGCTCAAGTTCTTGATTGGATAACTTTCTCATTTTTTTATTTCCTTAGTGAAAGTACAATAAAATCTTCATTTTCGAAAACCTTAGAATACATTATTTTAATACCGACATCACCAATGGATGCAGAATGCTTATCCAAAAACAAATATTTACAACCTTTGTTTACAATATCAATCAGGTATATTTCTGATTTTAGTTGTTCTGACTCCAATGTCCACCCTTTACGATGCGTAAAATACATCAATTGTGGGTTCTTTCCACCATTAATAGCAATCAAATCCGTTGGCTGTGAAACGCTATTCGCAATCGTTTCTAATGACAATTTATACACTTCTGATTTTTTAATGAAAAAATCGTGCTGTTGATTGGCAATGCTCTCCACAACAATGATTGATATTATAAGCAAATACACTGTTTTATTTTTAACAAAACCAATTGCATAGGCTACAAACAAACACATAATTGGAACAAAAGGAACGATGTAATAGCTGTGATGATAAAAATTGCTTCCTGCTTTCAGCATAAATACGGCAAAAGCCAAGCTGCACAATCCGGATATCAGCAAAATCGATTTTTCCTTTTTAATAATTGAAAGAACAAAACCGATGAGGAAAACAGCAAAGCCAATGAACTTAAATACATCGAAATAAAATTTCTCCAACGTGGGTTGAATGTTTGAAGCGATTTCATGAAACCCGTTTGAAAAAGAAGTTCCCATATAATAATGTTCAAAACCAAACTCCTGAACCAAATATGGAACCCACAAAAAATACCACCAATACACTGGAACAAGCATTAATCCGGTGAAAAAGGAAATCCACAATTTATTCTTCAATAAAACATCCTTGTCAAAAATGGGAAAACATAAAATCATTAACAGATAAATGGCAGGTATTTTACTGAGTACACCCAACGTAACCAATAGAAAATAAAAAATAGCACTTTTAAATTTAGAAGTTTTGAAAAAATCGAACGCAAAATAAAGTGCAATAATTACCAGCGAGGTGCTAAATGTATCCGGCATCGTTTTGCGAGAAAACATAAACCACATGGATGTTAAAAGGATGAAGGATGCTGTGAAAGAGAATCTTTCATCAAATTTAAATTTCAATAACTTATAGAAATATAGAACCCCAAGAGAAGAAACAAAAAGATTGATTAATCTGCCAAACCAATCGTGAAAACCAAAAACAAGGGATAGTAAATACAAGAGGTAGTTTAGAACCGAAAATTCTGTTCCGGTGATGCCCGTTTTTTCTCCACCAATATCTAAACGCGGATATAAAATATTGGAATCCAATTCGTAGAAATTTCTAGCGACCATATCTCCTGTCACTTGTCGCCAGTTATGTGCTATTTCCAAAGGCGGATCCGTAATTCCAAACAATCGAACAATAAAAAATAGCACGATCCAAAAGCGAATATCGGACGCATATTTTTCTCTAAAAACAGAAAAGGCTGTATTGGCAGTCATCTTGATAACAAAGCTATAAAAAGAATGCTTAAAACCTGTTAAAAACTTTGTATTTGGGGTGTGTATAGGTTTTGTATTTTTACAAAAATGGCAAAGAAAGCGACTAGTGTAAAAGAAGGAAAAACGGCAGAGGAAACTCCGCTCATGAAACAATACAATACCATCAAGGCGAAATATCCGGATGCATTATTATTGTTTCGTGTGGGTGATTTTTATGAAACATTTGGAAGTGATGCAATAAAAGCTGCCAACATATTAGGAATTGTACTCACCAAACGCGCCAATGGATATGCCTCCTTCATTGAGTTAGCAGGATTTCCGCATCATTCATTGGATACCTATTTACCCAAATTGGTGAGAGCCGGACAACGTGTGGCGATTTGTGATCAGCTGGAAGATCCAAAAATGACCAAAACGATTGTAAAACGTGGCGTAACCGAATTAGTTACTCCAGGCGTTTCTTACAACGACAAAGTGCTGGATCATAAAAACAATAATTTTTTGGCCAGTGTATACATGACAGAAAAAGTATCCGGTGTTTCCTTTTTAGATGTTTCTACCGGTGAGTTTCTTGTTGCACAGGGTAATTTGGATTATATCGACAAACTACTACAAACATTTAAACCAACAGAAGTTCTCTTTCAAAAAAACAAGAAAAAATTATTTCTGGAAACGTTCGGTGATAAATTTTACAATTATGGATTAGATGATTGGGCTTTTACACATGAATTTGGAACCGAAGCATTATTAAAACATTTTGGCACCAAATCATTGAAAGGGTTTGGGATTGAAGAACTCACCGAAGGAATTGCTGCAGCCGGAGCAGCCATGCACTATCTGGCAGATACAGCGCATGATAAAGTAAAACACATTTCTACCATTTCACGCATTGAAGAAGAAAAATATGTGTGGCTGGATCGATTCACGGTTCGAAATTTAGAATTGTTTGGCTCCCACAATTACAATGCAACCACTTTGATTGATGTGATTGATGCGACCATTTCACCGATGGGTTCGCGTATGTTGAAACGTTGGCTGGCATTACCTCTAAAAGATAAAGCACCTATTGAAGAACGATTGGATGTGGTGGATTATTTTTTATCGACCAGTGAGGTAAGCGAACAAATCATTGCACAAATCGAATTAATCGGAGATATCGAACGCATCATTTCAAAAGTTGCAACCGCACGCATTTCACCAAAAGAAGTAGTACAATTAAAACGAGCACTTGCTGCAATTGAGCCAATTAAAAGCATTTGCAGCAAATCAGGAAACACCTCTTTAGAAAAAATTGCAGGACAATTAAATGCCTGCAAAAATGTAGTAGATCGAATTGAAAAAGAAATTACCAGCGACCCACCCTATTTAATTGCAAAAGGGAATGTGATTGCAGAGGGCGTAAATGCGGAGTTGGATGAATTGCGAAACATTTCGGGCTCGGGAAAAGATTTTTTATTACAAATTCAACAACGTGAAAGTGAGAAGACGGGAATTACTTCATTAAAAGTAGGCTTCAACAATGTGTACGGCTATTATTTAGAAGTAACCAATACCCATAAAGATAAAGTACCCGGAGATTGGATGCGAAAGCAAACACTAACCGGAGCGGAGCGCTACATCACACCGGAATTAAAAATTTATGAAGAAAAAATATTAGGGGCTGAAGAAAAAATCCAAGCACTTGAATTAAAACTCTTCAACGATTTAGTAATTGAGTTAATGGATTACATTTCCATTATCCAATTAAATGCCTCATTGATTGCTCGTATTGATTGCTTGCTCTCGTTTGCAAACATTGCTCAAAAAAACAATTATGTGCGTCCACATATTTTCGAAAATGATGTATTAGACATCAAAGATGGTCGTCATCCCGTAATAGAAAAACAATTACCTATTGGTGAAGAATATATTACCAATGATGTTTACCTCGACAATACGACTCAACAATTAATTATGATTACGGGTCCAAATATGAGTGGTAAATCCGCATTGTTGCGTCAAACGGCATTAATTGTTTTGATGGCACAAATGGGCAGTTTTGTTCCTGCCAAACATGCGAATTTAGGTTTGGTAGATAAAATATTTACCCGGGTTGGTGCATCGGACAATATTTCATCCGGTGAATCAACGTTTATGGTGGAGATGAATGAAACGGCAAGCATCTTAAATAATTTATCCAATAAGAGTTTAATCCTACTCGATGAAATTGGCAGAGGAACCTCTACCTACGATGGCATTTCCATTGCTTGGGCAATTGCAGAATTTATTCACGAAAATCCAACAGCGAAAGCAAAAACATTGTTTGCAACCCATTATCACGAGTTAAATGAGATGACGAATACCTTTCCTCGCATAAAAAACTACAATGTTTCTGTGAAAGAAATAGGGAATAAAATTTTATTCATGCGCAAGTTGGTTGCCGGAGGAAGTGAACATAGCTTTGGTATACATGTAGCAAAAATGGCCGGGATGCCGAAAAAGGTATTGGACAGAGCGAATGAAGTACTTGCCGGACTAGAGAGCCAGCGAGAAAGCGGAAATAAAAAACAAGAACCAAGAACCAAGAAGCAAGAGGGTTTTCAGTCTACAATCCAAAGTCCACCACCAACAAATGAAAAGATGCAATTGAGTTTTTTCCAACTCAATGATCCTGTTTTAGAAAACATCAAAGACGAACTTCAAAAAACGGATATTAATACATTAACTCCAGTAGAAGCATTGATGAAGTTAAACGAAATAAAAAAGATGATTGGGGGATAAATTAAATGATGAATGGAGAACTATTTATATTAAAAAGATTATAACTCCAACTTATAAATCAGCATTTCACTAAGCTCCTTCGTACTCTGATTCCCAGGCAAAAAATAATTCTTTCAGGTATTTATTTTCTTCAGCAGTAATTTTTTTATCGGCTTTTACCATTTTCACGGCAAAATTCAAAAAATCAACACGTTCTTGAGGAATAGAATCTTCATAGAAATCGTTCATGGCGTTATTAAAATGCATAAAGTAGTCTTCCTTGGGCAATGCACTTAAAACTGCCATTTCACTATCCAAATCAACACGGAACGGAAACGCATCTTTTAAGTATTTCACAATAACTTTACCCTCAGCGGTATCAAAATCACCGTCTACCTGCGACAGAATCATTAACATATGATATCCTGCCATTACTTTGTTCATTTTTGCCATAACTTCAAAATTTCACCATAAATATACGTTTTATGAGCATTTGGCCTATAAACTCTTTAAAATTAAAATCGATTGATTTTAGTGGAAATATTTTGCAGAATTAAAAAAATACTTACTTTTGCAATCCCAATCCAAGAAATTGGGGTTTTATCCAGAAAAGCTCGTTTTTTATGGATTATAGATTGAAATAACATGCGAAAGTAGCTCAGTTGGTAGAGCGCGACCTTGCCAAGGTCGAGGTCGCGGGTTCGAACCCCGTCTTTCGCTCCAAAGGAAACCCTCTCCTTAGTTGATTGAGAGGGTATTTTTTTAGAGTACTGAGTGCTATGCTCAGTAGAGTGTCCAGATGGTGGTCCCGATAGCTATCGGGATGGTAGCCACGCAGAATGCCCAGGTGGTGGAATTGGTAGACACGCAGGACTTAAAATCCTGTGTCCATTGCGGACGTATCGGTTCAAGTCCGATCCCGGGTACAAGAAGCCTCTCAGAGATGAGAGGCTTTTTTAGTTCTTACCTATACTCATTCTAACTTTCATTTGTGTAACAAATGTTGCAGAAATAAGCCCGATGCCAACTTATCTTTGACCATCATTCTACTTTGTTAACTTCAATCAAAATGAAAAAAATCATTCATATTTTAATCGTGCTTGCATTAACTGCAAAATTAGGTACCGCACAAAACCTTTTAGCAATACCAGATACATTGTCCGGAACAAATTTCAATTTGAATATCTACGATACATCTAAAGTCTTTTATACAGGCTTTACAACAAATACATACGGGATAAATGCCAATTATCTTGGCCCTACGCTTTTGCTCAACCAAGGGGACTCCATCAGTATTCAAGTAAACAACCAACTAATGGATACTACTACGATTCACTGGCATGGTTTACATGTTTCTGCAATGAATGATGGCGGCCCGCACATCGTTATTCCTCCTGCATCCACTTGGAATCCGATGTTTAAGGTACGAGACCATGCAGCAACATTTTGGTACCATCCACATTTACACATGATGACAAATGCACACGCAACACTTGGAGCGGCAGGAATGATTATCGTTCGCGATACATTGGAGGCCGCATTAAACCTTCCGAGAAGATATGCGGTGGATGATTTCCCACTTGTACTTCAATCAAAATGTTTTGGTCCAACCAAAGAAATTGAAATTGATAATGCTTATGATAGTGTGATGCTCGTGAATGGGACACTTGATGCTTACCTGCCCACCCCCGCTCAAATTGTTCGTTTCAGAATTTTAAATGCTTCTTCCGAACGAGTTTACAACATCGGACTGGAAGGTGACTTACCATTTTATCAAATCACAACCGATGGAGGATTATTAGATGCACCTGTTTTATTAACCCGACTTCGCTTAGCTCCGGGTGAAAGAGCAGAAATACTTGTAGATTTAATTGGAAAAGAAGGACAAAGTATTGATATTTTGAGTTTCGCATCTGAACTACCTAACGCTACTTACGGGGCATTACAGCCGGGAATGGGACCCGGACAAATCATTCCGGGATACGCCACAAATGTATTGAACGGGAATGATTTTCAACTGATGACGATTAACGTAATTGCACAAACAGCAGCACCCATTACAACTATCCCAAGTACATTAATCGCCAATAGTCCATGGCCAACAGCAAGTGCTGTAGCATTTAAAACGCTTACATTCACATCAACCACCATGGGGCCAACGGCAATTCAAGGCCCCTTTTTAATTAACAGTACGAGCTTTGATATGAATACCGTTAACTACACTATTCCGTTAAACAACATTGAAGTATGGACATTAAACAACCAATCACCGATTGCACACCCGTTTCATATTCATGACGTGCAATTTTATATTACTGAAATAAATGGAGCTGCACCTCCGGCAAATATGCTTGGAAGAAAAGATGTGGTATTGGTTCCGGCTATGCAAACGGTGAAATTTATTACCAAATTTGAAACATTTTGTGATTCAATGGCAACCTATATGTACCATTGCCACATGCTTCCACATGAAGACGATGGCATGATGGGACAATTTATTGTCAGCTGCCCTTCGGGTGTTGGAATAGAGGAATCAGAAAAGAAGAACAACGAGTTACTTGCTTTTCCAAATCCTACAGTTGACAAATTCATTATCCGAAATACTACAGGTGAGATCATTCAATCCATTGTTTTGATGGATAATACAGGACGCATCGTTTATTCCAAAAACGAAATCGATTCGACAGATTTCGAAGTAGATTTAGTGGGCTTTTCATCTGGCTCCTATCTGATAGAAATCTTTTTAAAAAGTGGAATTACTCGTAGAAAAATTATCCTATCAAAATAAAACCTCTAGAAACCTCCATAGCTCCGAACCCTTGAATACCAAAAAACAATAAACTATTGTTTTTATTAATTGCCATCGTTATCTTTACAGGATGGAACAGCTTATTGTAATCGGCACAGAAAAAACGCCTGAGATTAATTTTAATTCAAAAACAGGAAAATTATTTATCGGAGGACGATCCTATTCTTCTGATGCATTTGATTTTTATAAGCCAATCAATGAATGGCTGGCAAAATACCTCCAAAATCCACATATCACTACGGTTTTAGAAGTCAACGTTGATTATTTCCATTCTGTTTCAGTTAAATACCTTACCACCATTGTAAAAAAGATTGCTCAATTACATGCTTCAGGAAATGCTGTACAAGTAATCTGGTTGCATCAATCGGATGAAAATGATGAAGATGAATCATACGAACTCGGTAAAAGCATCGAAACGGAAGCAAAAATCAAATTTAATTTTGTGGTGATTGAGAAATAATTGTCATTTGCTGTATCTTTTTAAAATCACACCGTTATAGGACTGTATGACTAAACTTAAATTTCTCACACTTTTAGTGTGTTTCAGCTTCCAGTTCAGCCTCGCGCAAAACTTTTCTATACAGGGAACGGTAACAGACGCTAACCAACAACCAATTGAACTTGGGAACATCATCCTTCTTTCGGTTAAGGATTCCTCCATTATTAAAGGGGATGTATTTCTATCCGGACAATTTAAAATAACAGGCATTTCAGAAAGCACAACCCTTCTCAAAATTACTTCCTTGGGATTTGAAGACTATTTCCAATCCATTAACAAAAATGAAACAGATACACTCATTGATATTGGAGTCGTTCAACTAAAAACGAATACAAATCTTAAAGAAGTGGAAGTAGTATCCAAGCTGCCACTCTTTGAGCGTGATGGTGAAAGAGTTAAGGTAAATGTTGAAAACTCGGTATTGAGCAATGCGGGAACCATACTGGATGTATTAAAAAAATCGCCCACCGTTATGATTGACAATAATGATAATGTTGCTGTTTTTGGAAAAGGAAATGCAATCATTTATTTGGATGGTCAACTCATTGCATCTGCTGACATTTTAAAAACAATTTCATCTACTGAAATAAAAGAGATTGAAATTATTTCCAATCCATCCGCTAAATATGATGCCAGCGGGAAGGCTGTCATTAATATTATTACAAAAAAGAATAACCTGGAAGGATACAACGGAAACTTGATACACAACACCCTTTATGGCAAAAATCTATTTACTTATTCAGGTTTGCGCTTCAATTACAAACGTAAAAAGTGGTCTACATTTATCAGCTACGGATTCCCTCATGGAAAAGACTGGAGTTCCGATGAATACTTTCGTTCTATCAAAAGTAACGACAGCACTTTTACAGTTATGAAAAACAAAATTGAAACCATTAACAATCAAACAAATTCAAATAACTACAGAGCCGGAATCACCTATCATATCGACTCTGCAAAGTCAATTAGCATTCAATACAATGGCTTTTACTCCCAAAATAAAAATAAAATCAGCAATATCAATGACATCTATAAAAATGACATCCCTGAATTGGCAATTCAAACAAACACCACCCAGAAACCACTAACAATAAATAATACCGCCAACATCAATTTCACAAAAAAATTAGATTCTCTGAATAGTGAATTCTCTGCTACAGCACAATACGGAAATTTCATCTCTAAAAGCCTAGATGATATTACGCAACAGCTCTCAACCGGAATTTACCCAAACATTCAAATGAAAAGAAGTACGGGTTTAAATAATATCCAAATTTTTACCGGACAAATGGATTTGAATAAATCTTTCAATAAAAAATGGAAATTAGAAACCGGTTTAAAGGATTCCTACATTACCAATAACAGTAAAATCAATTTTGAAAATTATTCTTCCTCAGGTGAATGGATCTCTGACACCAGCTATGTAAATGGATTCAATTACAATGAAAACATCCTCGCAGGATATACCCAACTGCGTTATAGTAAAAACAAGGTAAGTGCACGGATAGGCCTTAGAGCAGAATACACAAAGTCGGAAGGATTTTCTAAAACCACGAACACACAAGTGATTGATCGAGAATACGTCAATTTATTCCCAAGCGCATACTTTGGCTATGACTTTACAAAAGATCTAAACACGAGCATTACTTATTCCAGCAGAATCAACCGACCGAGTTTCCAAGATATGGATCCATTTATAAATTATATTGATTCGTTATCTTCTTTTAGAGGGAATCCTTACCTCTTGCCTGCTTACACACATTCGGTTGAAGCATCACTCATTTACATGAAGGAAGCGTCCTTAACATTTAGCTATTCCCGTACAAATGGTGCAATGAATTTAGTGGTAGATAAATTAAATGATGGTAGCGATGCATTTATTGCAACAACAAAAAATTTAAATTTTTCTGAAACCTATTCAGCCGGAATTACGATTCCATACGAGTTAAGTTGGTGGACCACTTATAATTATTTCGGATACTTGGTAAATTCATTCTCCTATAACAGTGGCGGGAGTGTCATCAATAATTCAAAACCAATGTTCTACATGTATTTGTATGATGAGTTTCGGGTAAAGAAATTCTTTTCATTAGAAGTGACCTTTGAATATACATCAGCAGGCGTGGATGGCATCTTTACATTCGAACCCTTTTATAATTTATCGGCAAATATTAAGAAAACATTTTTCAAAGACAAACTAACACTCCGAGTGATTGCCAACGATATTTTAACTACCGCCTACAACAGAGGTTCGAGTAATGTGGAGGGCTATGATGTAAATTATATATCACGTGAGCAAACCCATTACTTTGTATTGGCACTCAACTATCGATTTGGTAAATTGAAAGCCAATGATTACAGAGATAAAACGGTAAATCAGGAGGAATACGACCGTATTAAAATGAAAAAATAGAATTTACACTCTTACTCCTATAACTAAGATATCATCAACCTGCTCCAAATTTCCTTTCCAGGTTTGTATCGTTGTTTGAAGTGTATTTTTTTGCTCTTCCATTGGTTTACCTTCAAATGAGAGCAACAACTGCTGCAACGACTTATATTTAAATTTTTTTCCCTTTTCGCCACCAAATTGATCGGCATACCCATCCGTAAAAATATAAATGGTATCCCCTTTTTGTAATTGGATTTCATGATTGGTATAATTTTTAAAGTCGCCATTCAAATAGCTACCGATAGGTATCTTATCAGAAGGGGTTTCCATGATTTTACCATCACGAACAATATATAGCGGATTGAATGCTCCGGCATATTCCAGCATTAATGTTTTAGGATCGAGTGCACAAACCGCTAGATCCATTCCATCTTTTACTTCCGAATCACTTCCTGTTTGTCGCAATGTTTTCCAATCTTTGCTTAAAGAATTGAGCACCAGACTAGAACGAGATAAACCAAATTCATTGACAGACTTCCCTAAAGATTATAGCCAACAATACCTCATTAAGGCCCTGAACGCCATGTCCGGTGCAATCAACGGCAGCAAAGAATACTTTTCCACCCCAGGATTCCACCCAATAAAAATCTCCGCTCACAACATCTTTGGGCATATACAAAATAAAAGATTGAGGAAGCAATTGTTTAATAATGGCATCAGGTGGGAGAATCGCCTCCTGAATTCTTTTCGCATAATTAATACTATCCTTAATATCTTTGTGTTGATCCTCAATAATATTGTAAGCCAATTCAATTTTCTGATTTTTTTGATCCAACTCTTTATTGGCTTTTTTCTTTTGACTATTTCCACGGATTAAAACAATTGTTAGCACCAACAATAACCCTCCTAATCCAATAATTGAACGAGTTATCAACGACTGACGATTTAATTCATCCTCTTGAATTTTCTTATCCTTTGTTAAAATGGCGATTTCCTGAGCATCTCTTTCTGAATCAAAACGGGCTTGCATCTCTGCAATCTGGTTGCTACTTTCTACATTATAGATGGAATCGTTCAGTTCTTGGAAAAGCTCATGATAAATTAAGGCTTGCTTATAGTCGCCCGATTTTTTATACGACTTTGAAATCCCTTTATAAGATTGAATAATATGATCATTGGCTGTAATCAACTTGCCCTTTTCTAAACCTAATTTATAATATTCAAGCGCTTTTTCTTCATTTCCAATTTTACTATAATAATCACCAATATTATTGAGCACTAATGATTGTCCATATACATTACCGATTTTTTCATATAACTCTTTTGCTTTTATAATGTAGATAAGCGACTTCGGATAATCTTTTAATTCAAGATAGGAGTCGGCAATGTTGTTCAAGTTAGTGGCAATAGCATCTTCATTGTTAACTTGCTGAAACAGTTCGAGCGATTCAAAATAATAATCCAACGACTTTTTATGCTCTTTTTTATCACTATAAATGGTTCCAATAGAAATCAAGCAGGAGGCAATTCCATTTTTATTACCCGTTTCATAGGCTATCTTTAAGGCTCTTTGAAAATATTTCAATGCTTCATCCGGCTTACCTAAACCGATATAAACATTTCCAATAGCACCAGAACATGACAATATTCCTTTTTTATTCTTAATTCGTTCTTGAATTGCTAAACCCTTAATGTAATAATCCAAGCACGTTTTATAATCGGCCAGATTATAATAGCCATTGCCTATATTAATATTTGCAACTGCTTGGTAAAGTGGAAATTCTTTTTCGGTTGCCAATTGCAAAGCTTTCTTGGCATAATCAATGGATTTATGTGGATTAATATCAACGATATAACGACAATAATCATTGATGGCATCCAACTTTGCTGAATCGTCTTTAATAGTCGGTATGACTATTTCGAGAGAATCAATTTCCTTTTGATTTTGAGCAAAAATAGGCTCAAAAAGAAGCAGAAAAAGATAAAAAAAGAGGGAGTAGCTTTTTTTCAATTATTTGCTGTTTAGGACAACAAGATAATGAATTATGCGAATTAATCAAAAAGGATAAGAAAAGAGTCGATTTAACAAAACTATTTTATAAGTTTCCCATTCAACTTCATCAAGTTGGTTTCTGACACCTTTGCATTGTACATCGCATCTGATAATCGTGTAAGCGCATCATCATAGCTTTTTTGAATTTCTTTCAATTCCAATGCATTACTTGAACCAATTCGAAAACGTTCCAGTGCAATTGTTACAGCTTCTTTTACCAACATCACATTTTCAGACTCTAATGCCAACAATTTTTGGTCCTCTTGATATTTTCGAAATTGAACAAACAACCGATGCTCCACCTGTAGTTTTGCTGTTCTGTATTCATAATCCGCATTTTCCATCCTCAGCTTAGCATTTTTTATTTGATTGTTCGTGTTGAATCCATTAAAAATATTCCAAGTAGCTGTTACGCCTAAATTTAGCCCAAGATTCTGATTTAACAATGAAAAGCCAGCTTGATTTTCGGAGCGAGAGAATAAATAATTGGCATTGAAGTTTAGCTTTGGAAGTAATTGTGATTTTGTTTCTTTTAGTAATTGATTAGACAATGCAACATTCCGTTGTGCAAAAAGAATATCAGTATTGTTCTGTGCATTTCATTTTTAACTCTTCGTATTTCAATTTAAATTCAACAGGAATTTCCTCTGTTACATCAAATTCCAACTCTGCATTTCTTGCAAATATTTGATTTAAATATACTTTTAACTCTGCCAACGTTGTTTGTTGTTTGTATAAATTAGATAACTGTGCATTCATGTCTACTTTCGCCTGCAACACATCCAATTTAGACCCTGAGCCAATATTTAATTTCGTTTGAGCAATTTCGTAACGTATTTCTGAGATTTTTATATTCTCTTGCAACCCTTTAATCAGTTGCTTTTGTCGAACAACATTATAATAGGTAACAATAATTTGCGATAACGTATTTTCAATCAGAATTTTTGATGACAAAAGCCCCATCGACTCCAATTCATTTAAACGTTTGTGCGAAGCAAACATTTTAAATCCATCAAAGATGGTCCATGTTAAATAAACACCAGCATTGATGTTATTGGATTGTACACCACTCTTATCAACAACCAAACCACTGGAAAACTCTTGCTTCGTTGCGTTATTCGCTAAGCCGGTAGATGCTTGCAGATCGACCTTTATTGCCCAAGGTATTTTCATTGGAAGCAATTACTGCATTGTTTCTTACAATATTGATTTCATAATTATTTTTCAAGCCAATATAAATTGCCTGTTCCAATGTTAATTGTTCTTGCCCAAAAATCGTCATCAACTAAAAAAACTAAATACAAAGAGGAGATATTTACTTTTTTGCATGTTTATGTTCTTTTGAAAAATATGAATAAATAGCAGGAATTACATATAAGGTTAAGACCAATGAAAATAAAATTCCGCCTACAATAACAATTCCCATGGCGGTTCGACTTTTTGCTCCTGCACCTAGCGACAAAGCAATTGGCATTGCTCCCAATGCAGTGGCAATACTTGTCATAAGAATTGGACGTAAACGAGCCGCTGCAGCTTCCTGAATGGCCTCTTTTACCGAACGACCTTGTTCTTTCAATTGATTCGCAAATTCAACAATTAAGATTCCATTTTTCGTCACCAATCCAATCAACATAATAATTCCGATTTGACTAAATATATTTAACGTTTCATTAAAATACCAAAGGGACAACAATGCACCACACAAAGCCAAAGGAACAGTAATCATAATGGTTAATGGGTCAATAAAACTTTCGAACTGAGCCGCCAAAACCAAATAAATAATTATTAATGCAAGAATAAATGCAAACATAACATTGGATGAACTTTCTGAAAAATCACGTGAAGGACCAGTTAATGAAGTAGAAAAAGAATCGTCCAATATTTTTTTTGAGATTGATTCCATCTCGTTTATTCCATCACCAATTGTTTTTCCGGGAGCTAATCCTGCAGATACGGTTGCAGATTGGTAACGGTTGTAATGATATAACTGAGGCGGACTGCTTTGCTCGACAATTGTCACAACATTATCCAACTGAATCATTTCACCTTTTGCATTTCTTGCATACATCGATTTCAAATCCAATGGATCATCACGTTTTGCTCTTTCAAACTGCCCGATTACCTGATATTGTTTCCCATCCATATTGAAATAACTGAAGCGTTGTCCGCTCAACGCCAACTGTAACGTTTGAGCAATATCACTTACAGAGATTCCCATCGTTTTTGCTTTTTCCCGATCAATTGTAATGTTTAACTCCGGCTTATTGAATTTTAAATTTACATCCACGGTTTGAAAAACTTTACTCTTATTGGCTTCTTCCAAAAACAACGGCAGTTTTTCTTTCAACTTTTGAAAATTTGGTGCTTGTAAAACAAATTGAACAGGCAAACCTCCTCTGGATCCTCCTGAAGAAATGGTTTGTTCTTGAATCACAAATGCTTTTGCTTCCGGGAATGCTTTTGTTGATTTAGTAATATAATCGGCAATTTGCTGCTGGGTTCGCTTTCGTTCATTCGGCTCTGTTAAGGCCAGTCGCACAAAACCGGTATTAACAGCACCCGAACCACTGAAACCGGGAGCAGTGACTGTTAAGCAAATTCTTTTTTCCTGAATAGAATCATTGATAAAATCAGAAAATTTTTGAACATAGGCATCCGTATATTCATAAGAAGCACCTTCTGGGGCGGTTATAGAAACACGGAACCAACTGCGATCTTCCAAGGGTGCTAATTCAGATTGCACTTCACTACCTACTGTATAAATAATACCAAAACTACCTGCAATAATAATCCATGCAATCCATCGCTTTTTCATAAAACGTCCAAGAGAATTATCATAACTGCTTACCATTTTTTCAAAAAATGGTTCTGTCATTTCATAAAACTTACTCTTCTTCGGTTTTTTACGAACCATGTATGCATTTAACATGGGCGTAAGAGTGAGGGATACAAATGCAGATATCAAAACGGCTCCGGCAATGACAACACCAAATTCCCTAAACAATCGTCCAACAAATCCTTCTAAAAATATCACCGGCATAAACACTGCAGCCAACGTAATGGACGTAGAAATAACTGCAAAAAAAATTTCTTTTGAACCTTTATGCGCAGCTTCAACCGGATTCATTCCACCTTCTATTTTTTATAAATATTTTCGGTCACAACAATTCCATCATCCACAACAAGTCCTGTTGCTAGAACAATAGCAAGTAATGTTAACACGTTAATGGAATAATCCATCAGATACATAATAAAAAAGGCACCAATCAACGATACAGGAATATCAATGAGTGGACGGAAGGCAACTAACCAATCTCTGAAGAATAAATAGATAATTAAGATAACGAGAACAATCGCAATCAACAATGTTTCTTTTACTTCGAGAATCGAACGCTTTACAAATTTAGTATTGTCCAGGGCGATACCAATTTGAAAAACTCTTGGCAAATCTTTTTTAATCTGATCCAAACGTTTATAAAATTCATCAGCAATAGCAATATAGTTTGCACCTGGCTGAGGAACAACGCCTAATCCAATCATTGGAACACCTGATTGTCGCAAAATTGTTTCTTCATTTTCTGGGACCAAGTACAGCATAGCCAATATCTTTAAAACGTATCACCTGATTGCCATCCGAACGGATAATCATATTATTAAAAGCTCTTCATCTTTTAATTTTCCAAGTGTTTTTACTGTTAACTCAGTTGTATTCCCTGCAACTTTTCCGGAAGGTAATTCTACATTTTCTTTGTCGAGGGCCTGCTTTACATCCAACGGTGTTAAACCATAAGCCGCCAATTTATCCGGATTCATCCACATCCGCATGGCATATCTTTTTTGTCCCCAGATTTGAACCGTACTAACACCGGGAATTGTTTGCAAACGTTCTGCAACCACATTCTCCACAAAGGCACTTAACTCTAATTGATTGATGGAATCACTTTGAATGGTCATCGATAAAATAGCATCTGAATTCGCATCCGATTTGGTAACCGTTGGCAAGCCATCAATATCTTGCGGCAACTGACGTACCGCTTGAGATACTTTATCGCGCACATCATTTGCAGCAGCTTCGATATTGGATTCCAAATTAAACTCTACAGTAATGGTGCTAGAACCTTGGTTGCTGGCGGAAGAGATGGTTCTCACTCCTTCGATACCATTCAATACTTTTTCGAGCGGCTCGGTAATTTGTGATTCAATAACATCTGCATTCGCTCCGGCATAATTGGTTTTAACAGTAATAATCGGAGGATCGATAGAAGGATATTCACGCACCCCTAAATAACTGTAGCCAATACCGCCAAACAAAACAATGATGATGGACATCACAATTGCAAGTACAGGTCTGTTAATACTAATTGATGAAATATTCATTCCTACTCCTATTTTAATTCGGTTACTTTAACTGCTGCGCCAGGTCTCAACGACATGATTCCCCTTACAATAACGGTATCACCAATTGATAACCCTTCAGTAATTTGTATTTTCTGATCGGTACGCAAACCAGTAATCACTTTTACCACTTCCGCAGTACCATTTTTTATTCGATATACTTTCTTTCCTTTCAAATCAGGAATAACCGCTTCTGTAGGAACCATCATTGCAGAATCAATGCCGTTCAAGGCCAATTGAACGCGAGCAAAAGCACCTGGATAAATTTCACCTTTTGCATTCGAACAAATTGCTCTAACATGCAGTGTGCGGGTAGCCAAATCAATTTTAGGTTCCAAAGCGAATACCTGAGCCGTTAATTGCTCATTATTTCCTTCTATTGTGAACGATAATCTTATCTCCTTTTTTTTACAACAGAAGCATATCTTTCCGAAACAGAAAAATCAATTTTTGCTGGATTGATTTGTTGAATACTAGCAATAATTGTTGTAGGAGAAACATAAGCACCTTCACTGACGCTCTTCAAACCCACAACACCATCAAACGGAGCACGAATTTCTGTTTTTGCAATCTGTGCAGTCGCCACGTCCATTTCTGCTTTTATCACATCGTATTGATTTTGTTGGATATCAAATTCTTCTTGACTAATTCCATTTATGGCAAGCAACTGTTTTTGGCGATTCAATTTTTCTTCTGCCAACTTATGCTGCAATTGCAACTTTTTAAAATGTTGCTTGAAGATCGGCATCGTTTATTTTCACTAACAATTGCCCTTTGGTCACTTTTGTTCCTTCTGTAAAATTCAATTGTGTTATTTTACCGGAAAGTTCAGGACGCAGCTCCACTTCTTCGTTGGCCATGATTGTTCCGGACGCATATACTTCATTACTCAGCATTTCGGGTTTGATGACTATTGCAGAAACATTACTGGGTCCTCCTCCTCCTTCTTTCTCCCTCCTTTTGAACTTCGTGTTCGAAGAGTTAGAAGGAAAACATAAAATTTTACTGTCAGTAAAACACCAACAATCAACACGATTATAATAAGATTTTTGATTCTCATTTTATTTCTTTTTTTTGAGTTTTATATCCACCTCATTCGCAGGAAGATATTCAATATTTTTTAAGATTGTAGTCAGGCAGGAATAAAATATTTCACGATCACTCTTGTTCACACCTTTAAAAGCAATCGCATTCATTTCGGCAATTCCTTTGTGTATTTCAGGCATAATTTTTATTGCTTTTGGAGTTAGAGCAATAATATGTTCCCTTCGATCATTCGGATTAACAGTGCGAACTATCATTTTCTTATCAACTAAATAATCCAACATACGCACCATGGACACTTTGTCGAAATTGAGTAAATCCGACAAATATTGTTGCGTACATTTTTCTTTTGTTTTATCAATAGCAATAAGTGTAGAGAAATGTCGATCCACACCCAAATGCTCGAGTTTTTTGCTGAGCGCTCCAAAATAAATTTTAGTAAGCACCCCCATGTACTTTCCAAGGGGCATACATTGATTCAATTGTTCCGACATGTTGCAAAAATAGTTAAAATTGCTAATAGTTTACAATGTTAACTATTATTTTAACAACAACCTATTGAAAAGGTTTAATGAAGTGGGAATTTATTTGATGGTTATTTCATCCACGAAGATAAAAGCATCACCACCGGCACCCATATGCCATACAGGGAGTTTCCCGAAATTATAGGCTTTCAACTTAATATAGCGCGCTTTTACATTTTGATTGGACAAAACAAACTGTTTAATTTGATTTACCTCGTCTTTCGGATCAATAGTATGTGTTTCCGAGCCGATTAAAACAAACGTTTTATTATCTGAAGAAGCATAAAACTCGACTTTAACAGGCATTAAAATCCAAGATCTGGAATCCTGCAAGAATCCGGCTTCAAAAGAACTAAGCTTTTTGTTTTGACCCAAATCTATAACACATTCAAAGTCTTGTGCTTGATAGCCTTGCCATTCCCCTTTTCTCCAATTTACATCTCCACGCAAACCATCTATTATTCCTTCGTCACCACCAGCTGTGTATTGCGGATTGTATTTCGAATGAATGTCTATTTTCCAATGATTCGGACGTTTGAAGAAACTACCTGAAATGGTATCGCTTTTTGAAGTTCCACCGTCAGCAAAGGCATAAATAATTTGTAATTCTGTTATTGGAAATGTTTTATCATAGAGCTGAAATCGTAAAGGTGATTTTTCATCAGGTAAAAGCGCATAATAAACCTTATAACTAGAATTAATTTCAACATTCATTTTATCATCAAATACTCGAGAATTTGCTTTAATAGTTGGGCTTGGAACAATTTTTTCGTAGTGTGTTGGAGGCGAATAAAAACGAGGTGACGCTTTTTCTATCCACATATCATTTGCCTTTTCACCCATCACAAATTCTAAATTATGACCATCCATTATGGAAGAAAAAATATCCCCTTTGGGCAATAAAATTCCTTTTGATGTTAGGGATTGAACAAAATAATTTTTGTTTGATAGATTTTTAGCAGTAATAAAATAATGATTCCCATTTTCTAAATTAATTTGTACTGAATCAAACAAAGGTGCACCAATTTGAAATTTTATTGACCCTGGGGTGACTTGATAAATACCCATTGAACTCATAACATACCAAGCACTCATTTGTCCACAATCCTCATTCCCAATTAAGCCATCTGGAGCAGATTTGTAAAATTCTAGCAATAGTTGGTGAATTCTATTTTCCGCCTTAGAAGGCACCTTTAGATAATTGTATAAATATGCCATGTGATGACTGGGTTCATTCCCATGTGCATACTGACCAACTAATCCTGTTATATCGGCTTGCTCTCTACCCGTTGTTTGGCTGACAGTTGAAAATAATTCATCCAACTTTTTTTCAAATTTATCTGACCCACCCATCATATCAATCAATCCATTAACATCCTGAGGAACAAAAAATGAATATTGCCAAGAATTCCCTTCCGTAAAATTATTGTTCACTTCTCGAGGCTCAAAAGGCGTTAACCACCCGCCATTCTTTTTAGGACGCATGAACCCGGTTTCTGTGTCAAATACATTTTTCCAATTTTGCGAACGTTTCACAAAGTATTGATAATCCACCTCCTTATTCAATACCAAAGCCATCTGAGCTATGCACCAATCGTCATAGGCATATTCCAATGTTTTGGAAACACTTTCATGTTCATCTTCCATTGCAATAAATCCATTCTGTTTATACGCTTTTAAACCTAAATGATCCAACATCGCACTATGTTTACTTGCTTCAAATGCTTTTTCATAATCAAATCCTTTAATCCCCTTCACCATCGCATCCGCAATCACACTTACCGAATGATAACCAATCATACAATCGGTTTCGTTGCTGGCAAGTTCCCATACCGGCAATCGACCTCCTTGTTCATACTGTGCTAAAAAGGTATTAATAAAATCAGCTGTTCGTTTTTGATCAATAATGGTATACAAAGGATGTGCTGCTCGGAAAGTATCCCACAAAGAGAATACAGAATAATACGTAAACCCTTCGGCTTTATGCGTTTTATTATCTCTCCCTCGATACATACCATCCACATCCATAGCAACGTTTGGTTGAATCATGGTGTGATACAATGCGGTGTAAAATATTTTTAATTTGTCTTTATCCGTTGATGTTACTTCAATTTTACTTAATTCTTTGTTCCAAGATGCTTGTGCTTCTTTTTTCGTCTTTTCAAAATCCCAACCCATGAGCTCCGTTTCCATGTTCTTTTTTGCACCTTCGGTACTAACAGGTGAAATAGCGACTTTAACTAAAATAGATTCTCCTTTTTTACTTTAAAATTAAAATTTGCATTTAAATCATAATTGTCACCGCTAATAACTTGTTTACTATCAAAAGGTTTTGAAAATGAAATTCGGTAAAACACTAATTGACTTTTCGCCCATGCTTCACTTCTCCTCATTCCTTCAACTGTAGTATTGTCAATCACTTTAATAAATCCTTCTAACATCTTATCGCGGTGAAGCAAATCTAAAATGATACTCGCATCTCCATCTTTATTAAACGTATACTTATGAAAACCCACCCGGGTTGTTGCCGTCAATTCCACATCAATGTTATCATCCTCTAATTTTACTGAATAAGCACCAGCGGTCGATTTTTCATTTTTATGAGAAAATTTCGAGGAATATAGTTTGTTATCAAAACTTGGAACGCCCATCATTGGCATCAACATGATATCACCATAATCACTGCATCCTGTCCCGCTCAAATGGGTATGTGAAAATCCATAAATAATGGAATCGCTATAATGATATCCGCTGCAGCCATCCCAACTTCCATCAATGCGGGTATCTGGAGAAAGTTGCACCATTCCAAATGGAACAGTTGCACCCGGAAATGTATGACCATGAGCGCTTGTTCCAATCATCGGGTCTACGTATTGTGTATAGATAGGTTCCTGAGCTACGCTCTGAATAAACAGGAATAAAAATGGCAGAATAATTTTCTTCATACTAATAAGTATCAATCAAAGATTTAACAACAATCTTCTTTTTAAAATTTTTAACTCCACTCATTCTTGGCAAATAAATGTTTTTTCGTTCACCCGGGAGCAGGTCAAAATAATTATCACTCAAATTTACAGATTCTCCCTCAATGAAATTAAAAACATTTTTTGCAACTACATCTGTTTCCAATGTAAAACATTGCACTTGTTCACAATAATCAAAAGTGACAGAGATGTTTGGTTTTTGCAGGTTGAGGTTTTTAACTGAAGTAAAATAATGTGTACAATAAGCATCAGAAATATAATTATCTGTACTTTTCAAACTGCATTTCAACACTAGATCATTGATATTGTAATTTTTGATTAGCGATTTATCAAAACGGCAAAAAACTACGGAAGAATTTGCAGTAATAACTCCGTGAGTGGTTTTTGAAAAGAGCAGCTTGCCTTTCAGATCGAACAACTCCATGGTCAATTCTCCATTTTCATTTTTTGTAAGATCTGAAACAACAAAAATATTACAGCTGTCTTGTTTTTCTTCCACAGAAATAATCACATCTTTATAGGAACGCTTTACGTGATAAAAAGATGCTTTCCAATTATTATAATAATCCAAAGAACTCCAGGATGTCACTGGCCAACAATCGTTCATCTGCCAATACAATGTTCCCATGCAATAAGGTTTTGCCCTGCGGTGTGCTTCTATGGCTATTCTCATTCCTTCTGCCTGAAGGACTTGTGAAACATAAATATAATCTTCGAGTTTATGCGGCACCTTGTAACTGCGTTTCATGTATTCGGCAATTGTTTGATAACCGGAAGGATGTTTCTGGTGAGCTTTAAAAATTGTCGAATCTATTCTATGTCCATAAAAGTCGGAAACATATTCGTCCTCATGAATCAACCCTTTTTGTTTAGTTTTGAACGCTCCATACTTATACATCGTGTTCATGGAAGGCATTCCTTGAAACCCATATTCACTAACAAAACGCCCTACCTTTTTTTCATAATTTTCAAAAGGCTCCATTCCCCACCAAACGCCCCAGTAATGTGAATCTCCTTCTAACAAACTTTCTTTATGCCCCCAACCAATACTCGGAGAACTTGGCCAGTAGGGTCTAGTTCCATCATGCAACTTCACTAAATCATTTATAAGATAATTAAACAAAGCAGCATTATTTTGAGCAATTGTTGTTGAATCCTTTTCTGAATATTTAAATTGTTTTTGCCACCCCCAATTTTTCCAACCTTCATCCACTTCATTATTTCCACACCACAAAGCAATGGAGGGATGATTTCTTAAACACTCCACTTGATCGATTACTTCTGCAGCAACATTGTTAACAAAATGATCATCCCCAGGATACATGGCACAAGCGAACATAAAATCTTGCCAAACCAATATTCCATTTTTATCACATGCATCATAAAAAGCATCATCTGCATAAACGCCACCACCCCAAACTCTCAGCATGTTCATATTTGCATCCACGGCATTTCTAACGATTTCTTGATATTGATATTTTGCAGTGCGTGGTAAAAAATTGTCGGAAGGAATATAATTAGCTCCTTTCATAAAGACTGGAACACCATTTAATTTAAAATAAAAACTTTTACCTATACTATCTTTGTCTTGAATCAATTCAATGGTACGGAGACCAACATCTTTTATTCCTTTATACAAAACAAAGTCTCCCTTGTTTAACTGAAGTTGCATTTGGTAGAGGTAAGGCATTCCCATGCCATTGCACCACCATAGAATGGCCTTAGGAATTTCACAATGCAGTGTAACATTATTGATTCCTTTTTTTAGCATTGCACGCTCGAAACATTTTATTCTTCTTGAAGTACCAGGAATAGGAATGCTAAAATAATCAGACAATGTTACCTCTCCATCAAAATCACTCACAAGGTTAAATTCAAAACGGGTATAGGCTGTTTCATTAATAATAGAATCCTGAATGAATTGAACTTTATTTACTTTCAGCTCATTCCAGGTTATCAGCTTTACATTTTTCCAAATCCCACATGTCACAAATCGCGGGCCCCAGTCCCACCCATATTGATATTGAGCTTTTCGAGTAAATACTTTTTCGTCACCAGGCAATACATAAGAAAGTTTTGCAGCTTCTGCTTTCCCTTTTCTTACAGCTGATTCAAAAACAACAAGTAACTTATTTTTTCCTTCATGAACATATTTTTTCACATCTACATTCCAACTTCGAAACATGTTATCAGCCGAAAGGACTAAGGAATCGTTCACATATACATTTGCATAGGTATCTAATCCATCAAATTGCAATTCGATATGTGGTTGGCCTATTTCTTTTGCGGAAATGGGAAAAACAGTTCTGTATTCCCAATCTTCATTTTCTATCCACTGCAACTGCTTTTCATTGTTACCGTAAAATGGGTCAGGAATTTTATTGTTGGCGAATAAATCTGTGTGCACAGTCCCTGGAACTTTTGCCGGTAACCAATAATTGTTTGCTTTTTTTCGGAATTGCCACTTAGCACTATTTAAGTCACGCTCTACAGGTATTTTTTCAAAACTAATCGCTAATCCTGTTAATGGAAGAAAAAATAAAAGAAGGCATTTTAAAATAGTACTTTTCATTTTAATTTTTCTTTAAGCAACTTTACTTCACCCAAATCTGCAACATCTGCTTTTACAATTGCAGAAGAGTGATAGTAGGCCGTTTGCACTTTTTCTTTTAATAATTCAATATTAGAAGAGCGAACTCCACCTCCGGGCATAATCACAATTCTGTTATTCGACAACTTCACCAACTCACGCAACTGCTCAATACCTTCTACGGCAGATTTTGTTTGTCCGGATGTTAGAATTGTTTTAAACCCACAAGCAATTACATCTTCCAAATTTTTGTTTAATTCATTAAAAAACATCAAATGCTCGATGAAAGCTACAAGGCAATGGATTTGCCAATTCAACCAATTCTTTGTTTTGATTTACGTTTATGCTTCCATCTTCATTTAAAATTCCAAACACAAATCCATCAGCATTCATTTTCTTTAAATAGACGATGTCTTTTTTCATTTGTTCGAACTCAGTATCCGTATAAATAAAATTTCCTCCACGGGGGCGAATCATTACGAGTAAATCAAGCTGAATTAATTTTCTGGCTGTTTCGAATGTGCCGTAATTGGGGGTAATTCCTCCTGAGGAAAAGTCATCACAGAGTTCAATTCGATCTGCTCCACCTTGCTGTGCAATGAGTGCCGATTCTAAATTAAAACACGCTATTTCGAGTTTTGGTTTATTCATTTATAATTCCCTCTAACGATTTAAAAAGATTTCTCCACGCTGGTCGAAATGACAGTGCTTTTTGTCATTTCGTCCCGATAGCAATCGGGAGAAGCTGAGAAATCATTTCAGATGCGAATCTGCATTTATTAAATTGTTTCCTTTTGCATCGTAAACAGCATAGTTAAAACCACTCTGCACGCAATAAGAACCATACTCTCCTTTTTTGTTTAAAGCAATAAAACCAACCTGAATATCTTTTAAATTCTTTTTGCGATTTGCTGTTAGTTTCACAACTTTGTTTATCGCTTCCTTACAAGCATCTTCAGGTGATTTCCCTTGTCGCATTAGTTCAACAACCAAATGACAACCGGCAATGCGAATCACTTCTTCTCCATGACCAGTTGCAGTAGCGGCACCAACTTCATTATCCACATACAATCCTGCTCCGATGATTGGAGAGTCTCCCACTCGGCCATGCATTTTAAACGCCATTCCGCTCGTAGTACATGCACCGGATAAATTTCCGGCCGCATCTAGGGCAATCATTCCAATCGTATCGTGATTTTCGATGTTAACGATGGGTTTGTAATTACTATTTTTCAACCACTCTTTCCATTCTTTTTCAGATTCCTCTACCAATAAATTTTCTTTTTTAAATCCTTGCGATAAAGCAAATTGCAGCGCACCATCACCCACCAACATCACATGCGGTGTTTTTTCCATTACCGCTCTTGCAACAGATATTGGATGTTTGATATGTTCCAAACAAGCTACCGATCCAATATTTGCTTGCTCATCCATGATGCAAGCATCTAAAGTCACTCTTCCATCTCTGTCCGGGCGGCCGCCATATCCCACACTTCTTTCAGTGGGATCACCTTCCGGAATTTTCACTCCGGCTTCCACAGCATCTAATGCGCGACCATTTTTGCTCAAAATTTCCCAAGCAGCTTCATTGGCTTTTAATCCAAAATTCCAGGTGGATAATACAATCGGTTTTGTTACCGGAATTTTTGTTTGGAAAGGTAATAGTTCAGTAGTTGCATTTACCTTTTCTACCAATAATGCAGCTGTTGCAAATGCACCTGTTTTAATGAAATTACGTCTGGTTGTCATAGAGTTACAGCGTTTTTAGTCGTTCGATTTCTAAGAATAAAAGAAACTTGATTTAGTATCTTTTAGATCCTGTTATACATTTGTCTCAGTAGTTTTTCTTACATCATGTGTAAGTGTTTATCCAGAATCCCGATAGGTTTAGTAGTCCTATCGGGATTCGCTTTTTATACAACTATTTCAAACTCTTAAAATGCTTCGCGTAATTCACGCCCATTTTATCCAAAACCGGAGCATGTAGTTTTAAGCGTACCACAAAATCTTTATAGTTCTTTTTCTCCAAAGGTGTCCACAACGCCTCCGACAAAGCAGCCATGCGTGGCATCGACATGTATTCTACTTGTTTAAAATCTACAATGTATTCTGTCCACACATTCGCTTGCGCCCCCATAATAAATTTGGCTTCATCCGCTGTTAGCACTTTCGGAGTAGGATTGTAGGCATACACCGAATCTAATGGATTAAAACCACCAATTGCTAATGGTTCTTTTGCTTTATCTTTCGATTGATAATGATCAAAATAGCATGGTTTACCCGGACTCATCACTACAAAATGTTTTTGCTTGGCTGCATCTATTCCACCTTTGGTGCCTCTCCAACTCATGACTGCAGCATTTGGTGCCAAGCCACCTTCCAAAATTTCATCCCAACCAATAATTTGTTTCCCATTCGCATTTACATATTTTTCGATGCGGGTGATAAAATAACTTTGAAGCTCTTCGGGATTTTTTAATTTCTCATCTGCAATACGTTTTTGACATTTTGCACATGCTTTCCAACGGTCTTTTAAGCACTCATCTCCACCAATGTGAATATACTTTCCAGGAAACAACGGCATTACTTCTGCTAATATATCTTCCAAGAAAGAAAATGTTTCATCCTTCCCGGCACAATACACATCATCCGAAACACCCCATTTTGTGTACGTTTCAAACGGACCACCGGTACATGAAAATTGTGGATATGCTGCAAGGGCTGCTAATGAATGCCCGGGCATCTCTATCTCAGGAATAATTGTAATGTATTTGAACCGAGCGTAGTTTACTATTTCTTTAATATCTTCCTGTGTGTAAAATCCGCCATAAGCAATTCCGTCATACTTATCATCTTTCGAGGGAGTTCCATCCTTATTCCATTGAGGTTTCCCAATCAATGTTTCTTTTCTTTTACCACCAACCGAAGTCAACAATGGATACTTTTTAATTTCAATTCTCCAACCTTGATCATCTACTAAATGCCAATGAAACACATTGAACTTATACATTGCTAAATAATCAATATATTTTTTTACCTCTTCCTTCGTGAAGAAATGGCGACTGCAATCCAAATGCATACCACGCCATTGATAGCGAGGAGCATCGACTATTTGAACACACGGAATTTTTATTTCCGCACTCTTTTCAATTGGAAGTAACTGAATAAGTGTTTGAATTCCATAAAATAAACCAGCTTCTCCTTCAGCTGAAAGCATTATCTGATTTGGGTTAATACTAAGACTATAACTTTCTACATGTCCAAATTTTTCTTCCGGTGAAAGAACTATAATGTAATTGCCATCAGTTGGTAAAATAGTAACAACAGGAAGCTCCAGATTGAAATTTGTTTTTAAATAATTATTAAAATAATCAATCGGCTGCATAAAGCCAAGCGCCTGGGTTTCTCTCATTATAACAAGCTTTGTCTGAGTGGTCAAAACAAAATCACCATCACTTGTTTTTATTTCTTTAGGAAGAGGAATAATCGGCAAAGATTTTTTAGATCCATTTTCTTGTGAAATCCCTGCGAAGGAAAATAAAACGGCTAGAATTAAGAATATTTTTTTCATGTGGATATTTTTATAATTATAACTTCTATGTATTAAAATGTTTATCTAAATTTATAGTTCACACCCTCCACTTGCGTTAAAAGCGTAGGTTCAGCATCTGTTGCAATTGCTCGGCCATCTACTTTCGGTGAAACAGGTGAGAACTTCGTTAAATAATCTTCAAGAATGTTATGTAGAAAGATTTCTTGCGAAACAGGCTTATTTACTTTTTTAATTCGACACAATGTATCCATTGGGTCACCATCACGTTCACAAGCAGCAATCGTATACGTCTTATTCAAATCTAGTGGTTTGTTTTTCACCGTTACTTTTTGAACCCGTTTTCCTTTTTCATTTCCAATTGTAAATGTCACTTTCATGCCACTAAATCGCACAAACCAACCTCCCAATCGTTTTGTTGCATCTTTTGCAAACGCATTCTCCAACTCAGACTCTAACCAATTCAAAATCTGAGTCCCTGTAACTTCTGCTGTTTTAACCCGAGAATTCACAGGCAACATATTCCATAAATACTCTTTTGTTATGTCGACAATACCAACTTTTGAATCAACTGCTAATGGATGGCAAAATCGAAATCCATTTGAAACAGTGATATCTGTTTTTATTCTTCACATCATTGCATCGGTAATCAAATTATCCAAAGGCGTTTCAATCACATAGGTTCGAAGCAAAGATGTTTTGGTTTTACCAATTACTTTTTTCAATTCTGTTTCATACGGCTGATATGTTTGTTCAATCATCGCTTGCATTTCAGGATCTGCAGCATATTTTTCCGGATCAACGTCAATCAATTCATACGACTCATCTTTTATTTTTCCATCTTCAATCACAATATCCAACTTCCCAATAAAAGAAGCAAAAGCACCCGGCTCCGTCACTTTCGCATATTTACCTTGAAGCGGTTCGCGAATCCGTTCATGCGTGTCAGCACCCAGAATATAGTCGACACCATCGGCATAAGGCTGTGACGCTAAATTTAATTGTTGAGCCAATCCCATGTGCGACATTACAAATACCATTTTACACTGTTCTTGCTCACGCAGTATTTTTACATATTTGGCGAGGTTCTTTTCTGGATCGCAAAACGCGATTCCTTTGCTATAATCCGGTGACTGTCTAATTGGGGTCAATGGATCATTGTATCCAACAAATCCAATTTTTATTCCACCGATATAGAAAATTGAATAAGGAGGAAATAATAAATCAGAAACGGCATCATCATCAAACATGTTTGCACAAATTTTTTGAGCGTTGTATCCACCCAAATCTTTCATCAACATTTTCTTTCCGTAAACAACCTCCCAATTTCCTGGCAATACTAAATCATAGTCCAGATGATTCATCAGCGGAATCATCGCTTGACCTTTTGTAAGCGTTGTAATTCCACTTCCCTGAAAACAATCGCCACCATCCAACAGTAAGGTATTCGGATTTTGTTTTCTCAATTCAGTGATCATCGTTTTTAAATGAGAAAAGCCACCACGCTTTTTAAAAACGGCTTTCCCATTTTCCCAAAAAAATTCATCGTGCACATTTATTTGCCCATGAATATCGCTTGTATGAAGCAAACTGATTCGTTGAACCTTACCTGACTTTACTGCATTGCTTTTTTCAATTTCTTTACTTTTCCCATCTTCTTGTAAAGCAAAAGCACTCATCGGATTAAGTCCCAAACCAATTGTAGCTGCACCCAATGTTTTTAAAAAGCTTTTTCTTGACAAACCACTATCATTGATAATGGGTTGACAATTCGCACAGGAACACGATTTAATATGTTTATTTGAAGACATTTTATTTTATAATTAGAACAAATAAAAAATTGAAAAACTAATGTGGCAATTTATCTTTTAAAGCACCGTACATTAATGTTCCGATAACGGCACTAAATAAAACCACCAATACCACCAACAAACCACTACCAACTAAAGCGTATAAAGGACCGGGGCAAGCTCCGGTCATCGCCCACCCTAATCCAAAAATTAAACCACCGAAAATATTTCCTTTGTTGAAGGTTTTGGGTTCTATTACTATCTCATCCCCGTCAATAGTTTTTAACTTCAATTTCTTGATTATTAAAATTGAGATGATGCCTACCATAACAGCTGAGCCAATCACACCATACATGTGAAAGGATTGAAAATGAAACATCTCTTGAATTCTAAACCAAGAAACCACTTCGGCTTTGATGAGGATGATCCCGAATATAAATCCGAGTACTAAATATTTAATTTTTGACATTTTATTTTTTTAATTATAGTGCTACAATGAAAGAATAAAAGGTAGAATGAACCAGGTCATTACCAATCCACCTATAAAAAAGCAAATGGTTGCTATCAAGGAAGGTAATTGCAAATTACTCATTCCCATAATTGAATGACCTGAAGTACATCCTCCTGCATAGCGAGTACCAAAGCCAACAAAAAAGCCACCAACAACCATTAATAGAAACCCTCTTAGAGTAAACAACGATTGAAAACTAAAAAGCTCCACAGGAATCAACCCTTCGTGATTTTTTATTCCCATTGCATTTAAGTCTGTAATTGTATTTTCTGAAAGCAGTATCGGATGAGGATTTGCAAAAAAGTATCCTGCAACCAAACCGCCTAATACAATACCGGAAGCAAAAATTAAGTTCCAAGATTGCGCCCTCCAGTTGTATTGAAAAACGTAATATTGGAAGGCATACAAGCAGCACAAATATGTCGCAGAGAAGAAGAGATTCCAAATGTTTTATTGCCCATAATTAATAAAATTGGCACCATCAATCCAATTAACGGACCTGAGATATACCAAGGCCAGGGTTGTGTAAGTAAACTCATAGATTAAAATTCAACGTTGTTTTGCTTGTATTCTATTTTTTAATTTTTATCCCACAAATGAAGGATCTATTTTTTAATTATTTTTTCTTTTTCTTGGTTGCAATAATCGGTTCAAAAGGTCCATATTTATGTTGTTCTTCTGAAAACGAATCGGCATACGGTCCAAACGGATGATCAAATGGTTTACCGGATACCTTTGGCCAATCCTTACTCAAATCCTTCTTCGGACGAGATTGAGAATTTACAAATGCTGCAACATCCCAACACTCTTCATCTGTTAACTGAGGATTATCATGTTTTGCGCCAAATGGCATGTTTGCTTTCACATAACCGGCAAAACGCGACAAGCGATACAATCCTGCTCCATCGTTATAACTATGCTCGCCCCATAATGGAGGATATTGGTAGGAGAAATTTGCCGTATTCATTTTTCCTTCACCATTCGCTCCGTGACAGGATAAACACTTGGAGACATAGACCAATCTTCCTTTTTCAGAGTCCGCAGCTCGTTGCAAACATTTCAATTCCCATATACCTGCCCCTTTCGGCTTAACATCCTTCTCAACATCTTTCCCTAACCAAACGATGTAGGCTTTTATTGCTTGCATCTCCTTTGACAATGTATCCAAGGGCTGCCCATTTAAACTTCTTTCAAAACAATCATTCACCCGCTTATAGATGCTTTCCATACTACCGGAACGCTCTCTGAATTTAGGATAAGTAGAAGCGACTCCACTGTAATTGTTACCCCAAATTTTTGTTCCGGCCTCCAAATGGCAATTCTGACAATTCATTCCATTGGTCATTTTTGCAATTGTTCCATGCGGACCTAAATAATCAGAAGTTTTTTGTATTAAATGTCTGCCATAAGTTATTTGTTCAGCATTGGCTTCTTTCGCAATATCCAATGTATCGGGTGATTGCCAAAAACCTAGTTCATCAACAGAAATACCCTTGTCACTTTTTTTTGACGGAATACTATCTAATATGGTTTCTTCAACAACGTCTTCCTCCGACTGAAACATTTCAGGAACACCCGCAACCTTGATGTATATTAAAATGCCCACAAGAAACATGAAGGCAATAATCAGATAACACAACTTAAAAACAAGGTCGATGTATTTTTGTTCTTTGTTATTTTTATCTTGATTCGACATCATTGTTTTAATTCTTTCAAAATCAAAGAAGCAGCACCCAAAATCGCTGCATCATTTTCTTTTAATTGAGAAGGAAGAATTTTTATTTTGTTTTTATAAATATTCAATAAATTCCGTTCGAAACTTTCTTGTGTTGGTTTAAAAATAAATTCTCCAGCTAATGCCAAACCTCCAAATAAAAAAACAGCTTCCGGACTGGTATATGCGACACTGTTTGCTAACGCCAAACCCAAAATATCGCCTGTATAATTAAATGCTTCTATTGCATCCGCTTCTCCTTCGATCGCTTTATCATAAATGTATTTGGCGTCTGCAACACGCGCCTGCAAGTTTGCCTTATCGTGATGACTCATCAATAAATCAGAATAGGTTCTTTTAATTCCGGTTGCAGAACAATACGTTTCCAAACATCCTTTTCGTCCACAACCACATTGCCTTCCTTCCGGAAAAATAATGACGTGTCCGATTTCACCTGCAAAACTATCATGACCTAAAATCAATTCTCCGTTGGCGACAATCCCACTTCCTAAACCTGTTCCGAGAGTAATAAAAATAAAATCCTTCATCCCTTTTGCAGCACCAAACATCATTTCACCTATTGCTGCTGCATTCGCGTCATTTGTCAAAACAGTTTTTACATTAAGTCGTTCTGAAAACAATTTTGCAAGCGGAACAACTCCTTTCCATTTTAGATTTGGAGCAAACTCAATCGTACCATTAAAATAATTTCCGTTAGGGGCACCGATTCCGACTCCGCTCAATTCATACGAATCAACAAATTGCAACATCGCTTTTTTAATATGCTCACAAACCACTGCTACTAAATCTTCAGGAATAGGGAAATGCTCCGTGGCAACGGTTTCTTTCAATAAAATTGTACCATTTATATCGACCAATCCAAAAACGGTATTGGTTCCTCCAATATCAATCGCTGCAACTAATGTCTTCATAATAGCACCTTCTTAATGTCCACTATCATTTGTTTTATCGTAATCTATTCCTTGTGCTTTTAAGATGGCAGCAACTCTCCATCCATAAAATGCTAAAAAAGCAAAACACAAAACACCTACGATATAACTGAATTGAATCCCCAACAAACCATCTTTTGAAAGATATGCTTGCAACCAACTAATCAAACCTCCACCCATAATCATCATAATCAAAAAGCTGGAACCTTCGTTTGTTTTTTTACCAAGTCCGGCAATTGCAAGTGTAAAAATGCAAGGCCACAAGGTAGAACAAAACAATCCAACACTGATAAATGCATAGACACTCAGCATTCCATCAGCAAGCATACCAACGATTAAAGCAAGAATTCCGCAAGTAGAAAAAATAATCAGCTGACGCGCAGGATTTCCTTTGCTCAAGATATCCGCACCGATAATTGCAAGGATAACAATCGTGTAAATATAGAATGGCGTTAAATCATTATTTGCAATTTTATTTACTAGCAGAAAAACACCAAAGGCAACATACGGCATTATAAAGGAAAGAATGTGTTTCATTCCTTTTTTGATATCAAATGCACCAATTGCACCGGCCCATCGGCCAATCATTAAACTAGCCCAAAATAAAGAAACATAAGGAGCAACATCTGCTGTTCCGATTCCTACATGCTGTTTCATAAACTCCGGAAGATTAGCAGCTGTAGCAACTTCAACACCCACATAAACGAATATGGCAATCATGCCCAACCAAAGTTGAGGATAAGCAAATACACTTTTTTGTTTTTCATTCTCTGGGGCATCTGATTCTTCTTTGTGTACAATTTTGTTTGGAATCGAAGAAAATTTAAAAATCAAAGCAACAATTAAAAAAGCGATTCCTAAAATAATGTAAGGCGTTTTCACAGCATCTAACGATTCTAATTTTTGTCCTTTGGCGATTGAACCGAAGATGGCAAAACTAACCAGAACAGGTCCTATCGTTGTTCCGATATTATTTATTCCACCCGCCAAACTCAATCGTTGAGCACCTTTTTTAGGATCCCCGATTGTAATCGCAAGCGGATTGGCAGCTGTTTGTTGCAAGGAAAACCCTAATCCGATAATAAACAAACCTGTAATCATCAATCCGAAAGATTCAGATTCAGCAGCAGGATAAAAAAGAAATGCTCCGATTGCAGAAATCATTAGACCCAATGAAATACCATTCTTGTAGCCGATTTTATTTAAAATATCACCACCACTCATTTTCGATAAAAGAAAATAAACCAATGATCCGATTGTATAGGCAACATAAAAAGCAACATCAATAAACATGGTTTGCCATTGTTCCAAGTGCAAATGATCTTTATAAACGGGAATTAAAATTCCATTGCTTGCAGCAACAAACCCCCAAAAAAAGAACACGGAAATAAGTGTAAGTAAAGCGGATGTTTTTGTAGAAGTATTTTCCATACAATTGTTTTTATATTTTACCGAAAAATAAGGTTAATATAAGTAACAACAAAAAGCAATTATTAACTTTTGTTAGCAATTGGCAGTTAATAATTCACAAGGGATATCAAGTAAGGAGAGGAAATGGGGTATCAGATGCCTGCCAGAATTTTGTTGGTTGCGCCAACATTCCCATGCACATACATCTTTGAAATTTGGGAGGCTGTTTTTAACACCTGCTCGTCATTTAGGAGTAACATTGATTTTTCGAATTCAGATTCATCTTTTATTGAAAAACCTCCTCCCAGTTTTAGTAGTTCTTTTGCTTCCGAGAATTTATGATAATTGGGGCCAAAAATGATTGGTAATCCAAAAGTAGCTGCCTCTAATATATTATGAATTCCTTTTCCAAATCCACCACCAATAAAAGCGATTGTACCGTATTGATACAAAGAAGAAAGCATTCCGATGTTGTCTATTAATAAGATTTGAGCTTCGCTAATTGTATTTTCATTTGCTTTGGAATAGCGCAGACATACACCAACTTTTTTAAACGCAACTTCGATTGAAGCCAAATGTTTTTCATCAATTTCATGGGGTGCAATGATGAGTTTATAATTTGGGATTTGAGATTTAAAATTTGAAAAAAAAGTTGAAATTATTCTCTCGTCTTCCAACCAAGAACTACCAACAATCATTACTTTTTTATTTTTCACAAATTGCTCAATTAAATTCAATTGTTTGGCGTTTTTTGCTACCTCAAACACTCGATCAAAACGTGTATCTCCACAAAGTGTTGTATTCGAATATCCAATTGAATTCAAGAGCTGAATTGATTTTTCATCTTGCAAAAAGAAATGTGTAAATGCAGACAATTGTTGACGAAACCAGCCTCCTGTCGACTTAAAAAAATGATGATCTTCTCTGAAAATTCCACTCACCAGATAGGTTGGAATATTTTTGCTTTTAAGTACGTTTAGATAATTAAACCAGAATTCATACTTAACAAAAAACACCTTTTTAGGATTTACGATTTCAACAAATCTTTTTGCATTTGCAGGAGTATCCATCGGCAAATAAAAAATGTAATCTGCACCCGAATAACTTTTTCGGATTTCGTAACCAGATGGAGAAAAAAAAGTGAGTAAAATTTTCACCTCCGGCTGTTGTATTTTCAGCTTCTCCATCAACGGGCGACCTTGTTCAAACTCACCCAAGGAAGCACAATGAAACCATACAAGATGATCCGATTTGAGATTTGAAATTTGAGATTTTAATGATTCGAAAATATTTTTTCTTCCTAGCAAAAAAAGTTTTGCTTTAGGATTGAAGAGCGCTGCAATACGAATTGCAAATGCATATAAAAAAATGGAAAAAGTATATAAAAATCTCATCTTTCGCTAAAAACGTTCCATCCAAAAGGAGCGTAAGGGTGAGGTTATAAGTTAATAGGTATAAAATTCCTGAGGAGCTCTTTTGTATAAAGGTAAAATCCAAACCAATTTTCCTCCGTACAAAATATCCAATCGCTTTTCAGTATCTTGTTTCATTAAATCGTAATCAAAACTTCTTCGACTTTGTGTAAAACCTTGCATACACTCAAATCCAACATAAATATTTACTAAACGATTATTACTTAAATACAAATACCCTAAGTTTTGACTTAGTAAAAGGCCATTGGATAATCGATCATATCCTTTTTTATATTCTTTCGAAAGCTGAGGAGTGGTGTTTCCTATTGTTTCGATTCGTATTTTATGTTGAATAAAACCTACACCAACACTAAAAAGAACACCACTATTGGGATTCGGCTTTTTAAATGCAAATAATCTTCCGGCTGAAACAGAAGCGGTAAAACCTCTTTCGTATAAACGAACATCGGCAAATTGTCCATTCCCATCAATAATCGACCCTGAAGCGGTAGAAATACTATCAAATAAAGATTCTTTCACATCTTTTCCGAAAATATAGCTTCCGTTTACTCCAAATACCCAATTTTTTTTGGTTTTAAAATCCAAATTAAATTCAATAGCCGAACTATTCCCAAAACGTTTGTTCAAATCGCCTGCAGAAATCTGGTAGCCATAGCCTAAACCAAAATAGGGTGTATAAATAACGGAATCCTTTATGCTCACTTGAGCAACCAGATGAGCCGTAAAAAAGGATAAACAAATACTTAAAAAATAACGTTTCTTCATTTTGACAAAAATGTTTGTAAATATAAGGCTTTAAAACGAACCAGATGCCCAAAAATTGCCTTCAGAATTTATATATTTTCCGTATATTCGCATTCTTATTAAAATTGGTAAAAACGCATGACAAAAACTGCAAAAAAAATTCAAATGGTTGACTTAAAAAGTCAATACGAAAAAATTAAAACAGAAGTGGATGCAGCCATTCAAAATGTATTGGATAACACCGCATTTATTAATGGTCCTGAGGTTAAAGCATTTCAATCAGAACTTGAAAAATATCTCCAAGTAAAGCATGTGATTCCTTGTGCAAATGGGACAGATGCATTGCAAATAGCAATGATGGGATTAGGACTAAAGCCCGGAGATGAAGTAATAACAGCCGACTTTACCTATGTTGCCACCGCTGAAGTAATTGCTCTTCTTGGATTAAAACCAGTATTGGTGGACGTTGTGCCTGACACATTCGACATCGATGTAAAAGCGATTGAAAAGGCCATCACCCCAAAAACAAAAGCCATTGTTCCTGTTCATTTATTTGGTCAATGTGCTGATATGGATTCGATTATGGCTTTGGCAAAGAAACACAACTTATTTGTGATTGAAGATACTGCTCAAGCAATTGGTGCAAACTACAAATCCGCTGACGGCTCTACAAAAAAAGCCGGAACCATCGGTACCATTGGTTGTACATCTTTTTTCCCTTCTAAAAATTTAGGTTGCTACGGAGATGGCGGTGCCATTTTCACCAATGATGATGCACTTGCTGCAAAAATCAGAATGATTGCCAACCATGGACAATCTGTTCAATACATCCATGATTCTATTGGCGTGAACTCTCGACTAGACAGCATTCAAGCTGCGATTCTTAGAATCAAACTCCGCGATTTGGACAATTATGCTGCAGCTAGAAACAAGGCGGCAAGCTATTACGACAAAGCATTTGCGAATCATCCAAAAATCAAAACACCGGCACGCGCTAAATTTTCGGATCATGTTTTCCATCAATACACACTTCAACTAGTTGGTGTTGACCGTGCCGCATTGCGCGAATATTTAGCAAACAAAGATATTCCCGCAATGATTTACTACCCGATTCCATTGCATTTACAAAAAGCATATTTGGATCCACGCTACAAAGCAGGAGATTTTCCTGTCACTGAAAGATTATGCGAAACCGTAATGTCACTCCCTATGCATACCGAATTGGATGAAGAAACATTAAAATACATCACAGATTCTGTTTTAGAATTCTGTAAATAAAATTACGTCAACAACTTTTGACTTTTAACTTTTTAACTTTTAAATTAAAATGAACATAGCAGTAGTAGGAACAGGATACGTAGGATTGGTTACAGGAACATGTTTAGCCGAAACCGGAAATCATGTGATCTGTGTGGATATTAACGCAGACAAAATTCAAAAAATGCAAGCAGGAGTTGTTCCTATTTATGAGCCACACCTGGATGTTTTGTTTGAGCGCAATATCAAACAAGGACGACTAACATTCACTACCAATCTTGCTGAAGCAATTGAAAAAGCAAAAATCATTTTCCTTGCTTTACCAACACCTCCGGGGGAAGATGGTTCTGCCGACTTGAGTTATATCCTTGGCGTTGCAGATGACCTTGGAAAAATCATCAAAGATTACAAAGTAATTGTTGACAAAAGCACTGTTCCTGTTGGCACTGCCGACAAAGTTCGTGCAGCGGTTGCAAAACATGCAAAAGTAGAATTTGATATTGTTTCCAACCCGGAATTTTTAAGAGAAGGCTTTGCTGTAGATGATTTTTTAAAACCGGACAGAGTGGTGATTGGCGCAAGCTCTGAGAAAGCGCGCAAGACAATGGAAGAACTTTACAAACCATATGTGCGACAAGGCAACCCAATCATCTTTATGGATGAGCGCTCTGCCGAATTAACGAAGTATGCTGCCAATGCTTTTTTAGCTACAAAAATTACCTTCATGAATGAAATTGCAAACATGTGCGAATTGGTTGGTGCAGATGTGGATGCCGTGCGTATTGGAATTGGTAGCGATGATCGAATTGGTAAACGATTTTTATTCCCTGGAATTGGTTATGGCGGTAGCTGCTTCCCAAAAGATGTTCAAGCACTTGCAAAATCTGCTGCGGAAGTAAATTACGATTTTAAAATTTTAGAATCCGTAATGCAAATCAATGAAAAACAGAAAACGATTATCATCCCTAAAATTAACGACTACTTTAAAAATAATTTGAAAGGGAAAAAATTTGCTCTTTGGGGACTCGCTTTTAAACCCGATACAGACGACATTCGCGAAGCACCGGCTTTGTATATCATTGATGAGTTAATAAAAGCTGGCGCAATTGTTAGCGCTTACGATCCGGAAGGGATGAACAATGTAAGAGGTTTAATAGGTGATAAAATCACCTATGCAATGGACGAATATGATGCTTTGCGCGATGCAGATGCATTAATCATCGCAACAGAATGGAGTTTATTCAGAACACCTGACTTTGACAGAGTTTCTTCACTGTTAAAGAACAAAGTGATTTTTGATGGTCGAAATTTATATGGTATCGATCAGATGAAAGAGCTTGGATATTATTACACCAGCATCGGAAGAGAAACTGTGAAGGGTTAATCAGGATACATGGGAAATAGTTAATGAAGTATTACCCCATTTAACCTAATAACCAAATTAATTTATTTAACTAATAATATGAAAAGAGTATTAATAACAGGTGCTGCAGGCTTTTTAGGTTCTCACTTATGTGACCGCTTCATCAAAGAAGGATTCCATGTTATTGGAATGGACAATCTAATTACCGGTGATTTAAAAAACATCGAACACTTGATGAAACTTGAACATTTCGAATTTTATCATCACGATGTTTCTAAATTCGTTTTTATTCCTGGTGAGTTGGATTATATTCTTCACTTTGCTTCTCCCGCATCACCTATCGATTATTTAAAAATTCCAATTCAAACATTAAAAGTAAGCTCTTTAGGTACGCATAATCTATTAGGATTAGCAAGAGTAAAAAAAGCAAGAATCTTAGTTGCCTCCACATCCGAAGTTTACGGTGACCCAATTGTTCATCCGCAAACAGAAGAATATTGGGGAAATGTAAATCCTGTTGGTCCACGCGGTGTGTACGATGAAGCCAAACGTTTTATGGAGGCAATGACGATGGCCTACCATACCTATCATGGAGTGGAAACCCGCATCATCCGAATTTTTAATACATACGGGCCTCGTATGCGACTGAATGATGGACGTGTATTGCCTGCATTTATCGGACAAGCATTGCGTGGTGAAGATTTAACCATGTTTGGTGATGGTTCACAAACACGTTCATTCTGCTATGTCGATGATTTAGTTGAAGGCATCTACCGATTATTGATGAGTGATTATGTATATCCTGTTAATATTGGAAATCCAAGTGAAATAACTATTAAAGAATTTGGAGAAGAGATTATAAAATTAACTGGTACCAAACAAAAACTCGTTTCCAAACCATTGCCGCAAGATGATCCGAAACAACGTAAACCAGACATAACAAAAGCGAAAGAGATATTAGGATGGGAACCAAAAGTTGGACGAGCAGAAGGCCTTAAAATAACATACGACTATTTCAAATCATTGTCGCCCGAAGAACTAAACAAAACAGAACACAGAAGCTTTAATTAATGAGTAAAGAATATTATAATCACGAAACAGCCATTATTGACGAAGGTTGTAAAATAGGGAAAGGAACCAAAATATGGCATTTCTCTCATATTATGCCCAATTGTACCTTGGGTGAAAATTGCAACATTGGTCAAAATGTAGTGATCTCTCCTGAAGTGGTGTTGGGCAAGAATGTAAAAGTTCAAAACAATGTATCCATTTACACCGGAGTTACTTGTGATGACGATGTTTTTTTAGGCCCATCGATGGTGTTTACAAATGTCATTAATCCGCGAAGTGCAATTAATCGTAAAAGCGAATATGCAAAAACACACGTGGGTAAAGGTGCTTCCATTGGTGCAAATGCTACAATTGTTTGTGGACATGATATTGGTGAATACGCCTTTATCGATGCGGGAGCTGTGGTAACTAAAAATATTCAGCCTTTCTCTTTATGGGTCGGAAATCCGGCTAAACAAATGGGATGGATTAGCGAATATGGACATCGATTACAATTTGACAAAGAAGGAATTGCTGCATGCATAGAAAGCAAAGAAAAATATAAATTGGAGAATGGTAAAGTAACAAAACTATGAGTAAAATTAAGTTTGCAATAATCGGACAAGGGCATATTGGTAAGCGACATGCGGAGATGGTTCGCAGAAACCCTGAAGCAGAGCTAATCGCTGTATGCGATACACTTCCCATTGATAAATTAGGCTTGACCGATTTAAAAGAAAAATTTTATTCTACCCCAGAAGAATTATTAGCAGCTCATCCGGAAGTAGAAGTTGTAAACATTTGCACACCCAATGGTTTACATGCAAAACATTCAATGCTTGCTTTGGAAGCCGGAAAACATGTTGTTTGTGAAAAGCCTATGGCTTTAAGCAAAGCGGACTGTGAAACGATTATTTTCAAAGGTTTACAAGTAAACAAAACCGTTTTTTGTGTGATGCAAAATCGCTTTTCTCCACCATCTGTTTGGCTTAAAAAAATTGTTGACGAAAAAATAATCGGAGACGTTTACATGGTTCAATTGAACTGCTATTGGAATCGGGATGAACGCTATTACAAAAAAGGAGGATGGAAAGGGACACAAGAGTTAGATGGTGGAACCTTGTTTACTCAATTTTCGCATTGGATTGACTTATTATACTGGATGTTTGGTGACATGAAAGACATACAAGCAAAATTCAATGATTTTAATCACGCCAACTTAACTGAATTTGAAGATAGCGGTTTTGTAAATTTCAATTTTGTAAATGGCGGTATGGGAAGTATCAACTATTCAACTGCTGTTTGGAATACAAATTTAGAAAGCAGCATCACTATCATTGGAAGCAATGGAAGTGTAAAGGTAGGTGGACAATATATGGATCAAATTGAATTGTGCAACATTAAAGACTACACGATGCCAAACCTTGATCCAACAAACGAAGCGAATGATTACGGTGCTTATAAAGGATCTGCAAACAATCACCCTCAAGTTATATCCAATGTAATCGATACATTAAAAGGCAGAACAACATTAACAACAAATGCAATGGAAGGATTAAAAGTAGTGGATATTATCGAACGCATTTATTCATTAAGAAATACAGATAGAAAAAGTTAATTAATACTTCCAAATAAAAAATTGAAATAAAAAGCACATTTAATATCACAAATCAATTTCACTTTATGATTCAAAAATTAAAAAACAAAGAAGCAAAAATTGCAGTTATCGGATTAGGGTATGTTGGATTACCTATCGCCCTTGCTTTTGCAAAAAAAGTAAAAGTAATTGGTTTCGATATCAATGAAGAACGTGTAAAGATGATGCAAAACAACATCGATCCGTCTCAAGAATTAACATCGAAAGATTTTGAAGGATGTGATATTGAATTTACCGCCTCTATTGATGTTTTAAAATCTGCTAACTTTTTTATTGTTGCTGTCCCTACTCCTATTGACGAGCACAACCTGCCGGATTTAAAACCACTTATTGGAGCATCTCGCTCTGTTGGTAAAGCATTAAAAAAAGGCGACTATGTTGTTTATGAATCTACTGTTTATCCAGGTTGTACTGAAGAAGATTGTATACCAGTATTAGAAGAAGTTTCAGGCTTGAAATTCAAATCTGATTTTAAAGTAGGCTACTCTCCGGAACGTATTAACCCCGGTGATAAAGAACATACCATTACAAAAATTTTAAAAGTAGTGTCAGGTTGTGATGAAGAATCATTAGAAGTTATTGCAGAAACCTATAAAATTATTGTTGAGCCAGGTGTTCACAAAGCTTCGTCCATTAAAGTAGCGGAAGCAGCAAAAATTATTGAAAACACACAACGCGATGTAAATATTGCTTTGATGAATGAATTATCCATTATTTTCAGTCGTATCGGAATAAACACCTATGATGTGTTAGAAGCGGCCGGCACCAAATGGAATTTCTTAAAGTTTTCACCCGGATTAGTTGGTGGACATTGCATCGGTGTGGATCCATATTATTTAACTTATAAAGCTGAAGAATTAGGTTACCACGCCAGAGTGATTAACTCAGGACGATATGTAAACGACTCAATGGGTTTTTATGTAGCAAAACAAACTGTAAAGAAAATTATTGCTGCTAAAAAGAACCTAACTGAATCTCGCGTACTTGTTATGGGCGCTACATTTAAAGAAAATGTAAGTGATGTCCGCAACTCTAAAGTATCTGACGTAATCAAAGAATTTAAATCATTCGGTGTTCAGGTGGATGTTGTTGATCCCTACGCTGATTCTGATGAATTAAAACACGAATATGGTTTTGAGTTAGTAAAATCTATTGGCAAAGGATACGATGCGGTTGTTGTAGCAGTTAATCACAAAGAATATATCGGTTTAGATGAAGCCTATTACAAAACCATCCTTTCTGAAGGTGGAATCTTGGTAGATGTAAAAGGAATTCTAAAAGGAAAGATCAAAAACCTATCTTATTGGAGTTTGTAAGTTGAGACATCTTTTTTTCATAGCAGTCATTTCGACATTCTTTTTCTCCTTTGGACCCATTGGAAGCAAAAAGGTTATCGGGCATTGGACGTGTGAGGTTGATTTATTCGACATGAAAGAGAATGATACATTAGTTTTCACAAAAATTAACTATTCTGATAAACTATATCAATGGTCTGGTGCGTTAGCAGGCGTGGAATTTACAGCAAATAATCATTTTTCCGAATATCACAACGTACTCTGCAGCAGTGAAACAAACCCGATTCGATACAGTGATGAGAAATGGATCTTACACAATGATTTGATTACCATTATTGGGAATACCCGTTCTGTAAAATGGCGAATTATGCATGTGACTTCTAAAAAAATGAAAGTGGTAGTCCTTAAAACAAATAACAATGAATAAAAAAATTTTAATTACAGGTGGTGCCGGATTTATTGGTTCACACGTTGTACGTCTGTTCGTAAACAAATACCCCAACTATCAAATTGTTAACCTGGATAAACTTACCTATGCAGGGAATCTTAACAATTTGAAAGATGTTGAAACGAAATCAAATTACACTTTTGTAAAGGGTGATATCACGGATGCTACTTTTATTAATGAACTTTTCACACTTCATAATTTTGATGGAGTAATCCATTTGGCAGCTGAAAGTCATGTAGACAGAAGCATTTCCAATCCGTTAGAGTTTGTTATGACCAATGTCATCGGCACTGTTAACCTTTTAAATGCAGCGAAGCAAAACTGGAAAGATAACTATGCTGCTCACCGTTTTTATCATGTTTCAACAGACGAAGTATACGGAACGTTAGGAGAAACAGGGATGTTTACAGAAACAACCGCTTACGACCCACACAGCCCCTACTCCGCTTCAAAAGCCAGCTCCGACCATTTTGTAAGAGCCTATCACGATACCTATGGATTAGATGCAGTGATCTCCAATTGCTCAAACAATTATGGCAGTCACCACTTTCCAGAAAAATTAATTCCATTATCCATTCACAACATCAAAAACAATAAGTCCATTCCAATTTATGGGAAAGGTGAAAACATCCGCGATTGGCTTTGGGTAGAAGATCATGCCAGAGCAATTGATGTAATTTACCATACTGCTAAAACCGGAACTACTTATAATATAGGTGGACATAATGAATGGACAAACATTGACCTCATTCATTTGTTATGCAAAATCATGGATAAAAAACTAAATCGTGTTGAAGGAGAATCAGCAAAGCTCATCACCTTTGTAAAAGACAGAGCTGGACATGATTTACGCTATGCGATTGATTCCACTAAACTTCAAAAAGAATTAGGCTGGGTTCCATCCCTGCAATTTGAAGAAGGATTAGAAAAAACAGTTGATTGGTACCTTTCAAATGAAGAATGGTTAAACAATGTAACATCGGGAGATTATAAAAAGTATTATGAACAACAATATACTAAACGCTAGTTCATATATGTACACTGCTCCCTTCCACACAATAGATTTATCAAACAAAGCCTTTTTAGTTACCGGGGGTGCCGGATTTATTGGCTCAAATCTCGTTGAATATCTCTTAAAATACAATGCCATGAAAGTTGTTGTATTAGATAATTTAGCTACCGGCTTTGAAGAAAACATAAAACCCTACCTATCACTACCTAATTTCCAATTTATTAATGGAGATATTTGTAATCTGGAGGATTGTCACAAAGCATGCATCGGTATTGATTATGTTTTTCATGAAGCAGCATTGGGTTCCGTGCCTCGCTCCATAAAAAATCCAATTGCAACACACAATGTAAATGCGACAGGCTTTATTAACATTTTAATTGCTGCTCGCGATGCAAAAGTAAAACGAGTGGTTTATGCCAGCTCTTCGTCTGTTTATGGCGACAGCAAAATTCTTCCAAAAGTGGAGAATCAAATTGGAAAACAATTGTCTCCGTATGCTGTTTCAAAAATGACCAATGAATTGTATGGTGAAATTTTCGCAAAAACCTACAACATGGAAATTATTGGTTTGCGGTACTTTAACATTTTTGGGCCACGACAAAATCCACAGGGCGAATATGCTGCGGCCATTCCTTTATTTATTAATGCATTACTGAATAACACTCCTCCTGCAATAAACGGAGATGGAGAACAAACCCGAGATTTTACTTTTGTTTCCAATGCTGTTCAAGCAAACATCAAAGCAATGCTGGAACAAAATGTAAAAACTGATGGTACCGTATTTAACATTGCTGTTGGCGAACGCGTATCATTGAATCAATTAATTGACATTTTGAAGAAATTAATTGGCACTACCATTCAACAAACCTATAGAGCTGATCGTCCTGGTGATGTTAGAGATTCTTTAGCGGATATTACCAAAGCACAAAATGCATTGCACTATCAACCAAAAGTAAAAATTGAAGAAGGATTAAAATACACACTCGCTTGGTTTAAAGCAAAGCAGGCTGATTAAAAAAAAATGAATTGGCAAAGACATTCATACAATTTGTAATAATTCGTTATTTGTAATGGGACTCTTTAACATATTTCGTAAAAAACCAAAACGACTTTCTACTCCTGTAGATTTATCCGTATTGGGTACTGATATCCACTCCCATTTTATTCCAGGAATTGATGACGGTGCTAAAACCATGAACGATAGCCTTCAGATGATTGCTGAAATGCAACAACTTGGTTATAAAAAAATTATTACTTCCCCACATACAATGAGCGATTATTATCGCAACACTTCTGAAATCATTTTATCTGGCAGAGATCAAGTGAAACAAGAATTAACAAAAGCTGAAATCAACATTGAATTTGATGCCGTTTCGGAATACTACCTCGATTACGATTTAGAAAAAAAACTGGATGATGGTCCACTTTTAACTTTTGGAAATAAACATTTATTGTTCGAGATTTCATACATGAACCCTCCTGACAATTTATTTCATCTTATTTTTAAAATGCAACTACAAGGCTACAAACCAGTGCTTGCACATCCCGAACGCTATAATTTCTGGCACAAGGAGTTTGATAAATACGAAGCATTTATTGATAAAGGAGTTTTACTTCAAATGAATATTAATTCCCTTACCGGATATTATTCCTTAGGAACTAAAATAGTTGCAGAACAAATGATTGACAAAAACATGATTTCATTTGTCGGCACAGATTGCCATCACATGGGCCATATTAACTTATTAAAACAAGTTGTTTACGAACCTCATTTAGAAAAATTAATCAATAGCGGAACCTTACTTAATAAAACATTATAAGCTTCATGAAAAACGTATTCTATCTATTTGTCTTTGTTCTATTTATACAAGCGTGTTCTTCTGATCCTAAACCGATTGAAACAGAAACGATTCCTCAAAAAACAGAAGAACTGGTTGGCAGCATCAATTATGATGTTATTGGCAAGCTACCGCACGACCTGAGTGCCTACACGGAAGGTCTGTTGTTTCACAACAACCAATTGTTTGAAAGTACCGGTGCTCCCGAAAATCTGCCTCAGATAAAAACAGTAGTCGGTATTTTAGATACCGTAAAAGGAAAAATTGATGCTAAAATTGATTTGGGCAGAACCTATTTTGGGGAAGGAATTGTCATTTTAAATGATAAAATCTATCAATTGACATATAAAGATCAAATTGGCTTTGTATACGATGCAAAAACCTATAAACAACTCAGCAGATTTACTTATAAGAACAAAGAAGGCTGGGGAATGACGACAGACGGAACTTCAATAATCATGAGCGATGGCACGAACATTTTAACATATATCGACCCCAATACCTTACAACCCACAAAAACAATTAATGTCACCAATGCAGGATATGCCGAAGACAATATCAATGAATTAGAGTATGTTGATGGTTATATTTATGCAAATATTTGGATGAAAAATTATATCGTAAAAATCGATGTAAAAACCGGAAAAGTGGTTGGAGTGATGGATTGTGCTCAACTAACAGACGAAGCACGTAGATTAAATCCGGAAGCAGATGTATTAAACGGAATTGCGTACGATGCAACCACCAAAAGAATGTTCATCACCGGCAAAATGTTCCCGAATGTATACGTTTTGAAATTGAGATAAACAACTATCCTTTTAACGGACGTGCATACGCAATTACATCTTTGTCCGTAATTGTTTTATCACATAATATAATCAAGCGTTCTACCACGTTTCTGAATTCACGTATATTACCTGTCCAATTAATTTTTTGCAACTCTTTAATCGCATCTTTTGTAAAACTCTTGCTCGGCATACCATGATCTTCACAAATCATTTTTAAGAAGTGTTCTGCTAATAATGGAATATCCTCTTTGCGTTCGTTCAAAGAAGGTACATGAATCAAAATAACACTCAAACGATGATATAAATCTTCCCGGAAATTTCCGGCAGCAATTTCTTTCTGTAAATCTTTGTTGGTAGCTGCAACAACTCTCACATTTACCTTAATTTCCTTCTCTCCTCCTACACGCGTAATTTTGTTTTCTTGCAAAGCACGCAATACTTTTGCCTGAGCCGACAAACTCATATCTCCAATCTCATCCATAAACAACGTTCCGCCTTCAGCTTGCTCAAACTTTCCTTTACGCTGACTTATAGCCGAGGTAAATGCACCTTTTTCGTGACCAAACAATTCACTTTCGATTAACTCACTTGGAATGGCAGCACAGTTCACTTCAATCAACGGAGCATTCGCACGATTACTTTTTTCATGCAACCATCGAGCAACTAATTCTTTCCCGCTTCCATTTCCACCGGTTACTAAAACACGTGCATCGGTTGGTGCAACACGTTCAATCATTTCCTGAATCTGTTGAATGGCTTTCGACTCACCCACCATATCAAATGTTTTACTCACTTTTTTCTTCAACACTTTCGTCTCCGTTACCAATGTTGATTTATCCATGGCGTTGCGAATCGTTACTAACAAACGATTCAAATCCAAAGGTTTTGCAATGAAATCAAATGCACCCTTTTTAACTGCTTCCACAGCAGTTTCGATGTTTCCATGTCCTGAAATCATCACTACCGGAATATCAGCCGACAACTGCATGATTTTATCCAACACTTCAATCCCATCCATCTTCGGCATTTTAATATCACAAAGAACAATGTCATACTTCTCCTTTTGTACCATTGCAATTCCCTCTGCTCCGTCAGGTGCTTCATCTACCTGATATTTTTCATACTCTAAAATTTCACGCAAAGTTTTGCGGATACTTTTTTCATCGTCAATGATTAATATTTTTGCCATTTTTTTTACTAATTATAAATTATAATTTTCCATTCAACACTTCATGAATCACACCTTCTTTAAGCGAATATGTGGACAATCGCATTTTTTCTATTTCAAAAGACCGGATTACAAAATTAACAATGATACTCGAAACTACAATCATATCCACCCGCATTGCAACCAAACCTTTCATTTGTAAACGCTGTGCATTGGTCGACTTTAAAATATCATTGTAAATCAATTCACATTCCTCCAAATTAAAGGTAAATTCTGTTTTATTTGCCAATACGCCCGGTGTATAAAAACGATGCGCAATCATTTCAGCCAATGAATCAAAGGAACCGGATGACCCTAAGAGCTCTTTTACAGGATACTTTTTTATCGCCTCATACAAAGGCTGCAGCTCTTTCGTTAAATGATCAACAAAAACAGCAATCTCTTTATCGGTAATTGGATCGGATGGGGGAAACAATTCCAACAAACGAGCAGCTCCTAATAAGAAGCTTTGCTTCCAAAAAACTTGTTCCTTATTCGCAATAATAAATTCAGTGCTTCCACCTCCAATATCAATAATCAAAACCGCTTCATTCGTCATTTTGACTGCAGAGCGCACCCCGTAATAAATAAGTTCTGCTTCGCGATCTCCGGAAATCACTTGAATATCGATTCCAGTTTCTTGTTTTATTTTTTGTACAAATGCATCACCATTTGAGGCGCCTCTAATTGCAGAAGTTGCAAAAGCATAAATTTTATCCGCTTTGTACTGTTGAGTTGTTTCGAAATGTGTTTTAAAAGCATCCTGTCCGCGTTGAAAGGGAACATCCGCAATGTATCCTTTATTGATTCCTCCTTCGGCAAGTTTTACGGATATTTTTGTTTGAAAGATGGTTGAATAGGAATGATCGGCATTAACATTTACAATGAGTAAATTAAAGGTGTTGGTTCCTAAATCAATGACAGCAATCTTCATATAAATAAGCATTTAAAGCTACAAGATATGAAAATTATGGAAAAATAAAAATGTTTTTAGCCTTTATAAAACAGCCACTTTCCAAGCTCTTTCCAGGTCACTTTTTTTCCATACATCAAAATTCCGGTGCGGTAAATACGACCGGCTAACCAGGTGGTAAAAACAAATCCAAGAACCAATAATGCCATTGATATTGCCAACTCGGTTCCAGATACACAATTGAACGGCAATCGCACCATCATTACAACGGGAGACGTAAGCGGAATCATAGAAAACCAAACTGCTAAAGAGCCGTTTGGATCTTGCATCACCGTTTGTGCAATTCCAAATGAAAAAATAAGAGGGATGGTGATGGGTAGCATAAACTGATTAGTTTCTGCCTCACTATCTACCGCTGCACCAATAGCTGCAAACAAAGCACTATACATTAAATATCCCGCCAAGAAATAGAATAAGAAACTGAAAGTAATAAATGGCATGTCCACCGATTTAAAATCATTCCAAAGCTTGGTCATTTGATTGGGTTCATCAATTTTTCCCATCTTGTCGAAATCCAAGTTCTCACCAATTTTTATTACTTCTTCCTTGGCTTGAATTTGTTTCATATCAACATCCTTAAATACGGTAGCTACGGCAACACTATAAAGAGTTGTTGACAAAATTACCCATAATAGAAACTGCGTTAAACCCACCAATGCCACACCAACAATTTTCCCCATCATCAACTGAAATGGTTTTACGGAGGATAAAATCACTTCGACAATGCGACTCGTTTTTTCTTCCATCACTCCACGCATTACCTGCACACCATACATAAAGATAAAAATGTAAATCATGATGGCCGCAACCAAACCAATGCCCATGTACAAACCAGTGTTCGTCTTTTTCTCTTCACCTAACTCATCAACTTGGGTGGTAATCATTGTAAATGTTGATTTATCCTTCGCGTCTTTGATCAGATTAACATTCACATTGTTTTTTGCAAGCATTACTTCATACAACATTTTACTAATGCTGTATTGAATGTGCTGCTGAGCAGAGTTGCTCAATTGTTCTTTATAAAACAAATTAATTCCCTTCTGTCCGCCATTCAATACATTTTTAGGAATCCAAAGAATCGCATCATAATCGGTATCAAAGAAACCTGATCTTGCTTGTTCAATAGTAACAGGTGGATAATCAAAATGAACAATGTCTTTCTCTGGAATCAAATCCGTAAACAAAAAACTTTCGTCAATCACTTGTACCTTCTGCTTCTCGGTTTTCTGCATCGACAACCAGATTGGCACAATCATAATTCCAACCATTAAGATTGGTCCAAGAATGGTCATCAGAATAAAGGATTTTTTCTTTACCCGTGATAAGTACTCGCGTTTTATGATGAGAAGTATTTTATTCATTATTCCGTAAAATTACTTTGTGTACCAATTGCATTTCCTTCACTCACTTTTTTAATAAAGATGTCATTCATACTCGGAACCAATTCCTTAAATGAATGAATTTCGACAACCGGCAAAATGGATGATAATAATTGATTGGAAGTACTTCCGGGAGTCAATTCAATTTGTGCTTTACAAATTTCTCCTTCAGCAGAATGTTCACCCAATTTACCATAGGTCCACAATGAATTTGTAAACCCCATCATGTTTCCGGTAAATTCCACTTCAATCACATTCGATTTATTCGCCTTGCGAATATCTTTTACTGAGCCATCTACAATTTTTTTCGAACGATTAATCAACGCGATGTTATCACACAACTCTTCAACCGAACCCATATTGTGGGTAGAAAATAAAATCGTAGACCCTTTCTTTTTTAAATCTAAAATTTCATTCTTGATTAGATTTGCATTAATTGGATCAAATCCGCTGAAAGGCTCATCTAATATCAATAGTTTAGGTTCATGCAAAACAGTAACAATAAACTGTACTTTTTGCTGCATCCCTTTTGAAAGTTCTTCTACTTTTTTATTCCACCAAGCATCGATTTCAAATTTTTCGAACCAATATTTTAATTTTTTCTTGGCTTCATCCTTTTTCATTCCCTTCAATTGAGCAAGGTATAATGCTTGTTCTCCAACTTCCATCTTTTTATATAAACCTCGCTCCTCAGGTAAATAACCAATTTGCTCAATGTGTTTGGGAGCTAATTTTTCATTTTCGAAAAATATTTCTCCGCTATCCGGACCGGTAATCTGATTGATAATTCTTATTAAGGAAGTTTTTCCAGCACCATTCGGACCAAGTAATCCAAAAATACTTTGTGCCGGGATGTCTAATGAAACATCATCTAACGCAGTATGAGCTGCGTAACGCTTAACAATATTTTTTGCAGAAAGAATTGTGCTCATTTATTATTCAAAATATTGTTTCATACGTTCAAAAAATCCTTTATCCTTTTTAGTAGGATGTGGTTTGAAATTTTCTGCTTCTTTTAAATCTTCCAGAATTTTCTTTTCCTCTTTTGTCAAATGTTGAGGCGTCCACACATTGATATTTACTAAAATGTCACCACGTCCATAAGTGTTAATATCCGGCAATCCTTTTCCTTTTAAGCGCAATACTTTGCCACTTTGTGTTCCTGCATCTACTTTCACTTTGGCTTTACCATCAATCGTTGGCACTTCAATTTGCGTTCCCAATGCGGCATCCGAATAACTTACAAAATGATCATAAAACAAATTCATTCCATCGCGTTTCAGATGTTCATGCTCAATCTCTTCGATGACCACAATCAAATCACCGGCAACACCTCCACGAGCGCCCATGTTTCCTTTTCCGGCAACCGACAATTGCATTCCTTCAGCTACTCCTCCCGGAATGTTGATGCTGATTACTTCTTCATCGCGCACAATTCCATCGCCATTACATGGTGAACATTTGTCTGTGATGGTTTGTCCTTCACCTCCACAACTCGGGCAGGTGCTGGTAGTTTGCATGGCACCCAAAATGGTGTTGGTTACTCGTGTTACTTGTCCTGAACCTTTACATGTTGAACAGGTATTAAAAGCGGAACCATTTTTTGCACCACTTCCACTGCAAGTTTTACAAGCAACATATTTGTTTACTTTAATTTTTTTCTCAACTCCGTTTGCAATCTCCGTCAAATCCATTTTCACTTTCACTCGCAAATTCGAACCACGGTTCACTCTTCTTCCGCCTCTTCTTCCGCCTCCACCTCCACCGAAGTGTCCACCAAAAATATCTCCAAACTGACTGAAGATATCATCCATGTTCATGCCACCAAAACCTTGTGCACCGCCACCGCCAAAACCACCATTATTGCCCATTCCGGCATGACCGTATTGATCGTACCGTTGTTTTTTTTCGGGGCTACTTAAAATCTCATAGGCTTCCGCTGCTTCTTTGAATTTTTCTTCCGCTGCTTTGTCGCCCGGATTTTTATCAGGATGGTATTTAATCGCCATTTTGCGATATGCCTTTTTTATTTCATCGGCACTCGCACCTTTGGGAATTTCTAATATGTCGTAAAAATCTCTCTTTGCCATTTTGTTAATTGAAAATTGGAAAATTGGTTAACTGGAAATTAATTCCCTATTACCACTTTCGCAAAGCGAATTATTTTTCCGTTTAAACTATATCCTTTTTCTAATTCCTCTACTACCTTTCCTTTTAAATCATCGGAAGGTGCAGGAATATTTGTAATTGCTTCGTGAATGTCCGCATCAAACGTTTCTCCTACCGTTTTCATTTCCGATAAACCTTTTTGCGTTAACGAAGATTTTAATTTATTAAAAATTAAATTCACGCCATCGTTTACAGCTTTCACATCCGTTGTTTCCGAATTGGATTTTATGGCTCTTTCAAAATCATCCAATACAGGCAAAATGCTTTTAAAAACATCTTCTCCCGCGGATTGCATCATCTCAATTTTTTCTTTTGCTGTACGTTTTCTGAAATTATCAAACTCCGAATACAAACGCAGGTATTTATCGTTTATCTCGTCTGCTTTCGCTTTTAATTCCGACAGTTGTTTGTCTTTTTCATCCACAGCTGTTGTTTCTTCCTGAGGAGTTTGTTCTTTGTTTTGTTCGTTCACAATATCGCTTTCCGGTGTGCTCATTTTCTTAAATATATTTTTTAATTTTTTCATCCAATTTTTAACTGCCTAAACCTCTCAAATTATTTGCCATCAAAGATAATAAGACATTTTGACATAAATAAGAAAGTGATTAGGTAACTATGTGACTAAGTGACTAGGTGAATGAGAAATTGAGTGATAAGGGAATAAGGTAAGTAATGATCAATGAAAAGAGTCTATTTTATAGAAAAAGAGCCTTATTTGCTGAAATTAAACTCTGTTCTTCGGTTCAACTGGTGCTCCAACTCGGAGCAATCCACCCCATTTTTACACCTGTTTTTAATCTGTGTTTCGCCAAATCCTTTTGCTGTTAAACGCCCTTTCTCGATACCTTGCAGTACAAAATACTCCATCACTTTTTGGGCTCTTTTTTCAGACAAAGAAATATTGTAGGCATCTTCACCTTTTGCATCGGTATGGCTATTAATAGACAATTTCAAGGATTTATTCTCTGCCATAGCAGCAATAATCTTATCTAATTTCTCAATCGATTCCGACTTTATATCAGATGAGTTAGGATCATAATAGATGTTTTCGATCACCGTTAAACTGGCATTTTTTGACTCACTAAAATTCTTGATTTTCAATCCCGTGTCTTCCTCTTGTTCGCGAGCAAGGGTTGTTAATTCAAGCGGTAATAGTTCATAAGAAAATCCCTTTTTAGTTTTATTGAACGATCGGATAATTGTTCCATCCGGTCTGGCAGCATAAAGCTGTCCGTCCTTAATTTTCGTATCATCCGAAACGGAAACATTAATTTTATACGACTTATCGGAACTCAACTCCGTAAACTTAAAATCCCCATAATTATCCGTAATGGTGGATTGCAACTCTATTTCGTCCTGATCCTGAAGAACCACTTTTTGGTTCGCAACCGGTTGATTTCGATCTTTTCCGGTCATTAATTTTCCGACATAATCTATTTTTGAGGGCGGCACAGCTCCGCCTGATTTAGCTGCAATTTTCACCGATAACGGCTCCATCTTTATCACTTCAATCGCTCCGGTTTTGGTATTCACCACCTCCACCTGAATGTCTTTAATCACAAAATCTTCTCCCGGAAGGTATTTCTTCAACAAGGCAATCGTTTCTTCATTTAAAGCATACGTGGTGTTTTTACTAACTGTTGTACCATTGGGATTGCGTTTTTTATCCATGTTTGCAAACACACAATCATAGGAAAGTAATTTTGTATTACCTCTTGCATTTCTGTTCACCACTGTCAGCGAAGGATATTTCAAAATATCTTCAACGGAAGCATATTCCCCACTGGCAAATCCTGCAATACGCACTTCCACATCGCTCTGAGCTACCAAGGCTTGACCCAAAACTAGAGAAAAGAAGAAAAGAATGTATTTTATGTTTGACACCATCTGTTACTGAAATTATTTACCAAAGCTAAAAAAAATCGGCTATGTATAAAATTAAAAAGACAGAACCCTTTCGAATTCTGTCTTAAGTATGCATAGTGATTAAACTACTTGATTAATTTTTTTAATTCATTCTCTAAACCAGGGCCTCTCAATGCTTCTCCTTTTGCCACAATGATTCCGTTTTCATCGATTAGGAAACCTGCAGGAATGGAGTTAACTCCGTAAATAGCTGCCCCTTTTGATTGCCATCCACCTAAATCACTTACATGGTTTTCCCAAACCAAACCATCTTTTGCGATGGCATTGACCCAAGCTTGTTTGTTATTATCCAACGAAACACTAAAAACAGTGAATCCCTTTGCTTTTTTATTAAATTTTTGATCTTTATACTTATTGTATATCGCTACCACATTCGGGTTTTCTCTGCGGCAAGGGCCACACCAAGATGCCCAAAAGTCGATTAACACAATTTTGCCTTTTAAAGAAGAAAGGGCTAAGTCTTTGTCTTCTGGAGTTTTGAAATTTAGCTCTGCTGCTTTGTTTCCTACATTTGTTCCAATCACCTCTTGAACTGGTGCTGAATCATTTTTAATAAATCCGAATGCGAATACCGAAACGGCTGCAAGGACAAATAGAATGTTTACTTTTTTCATCTGGGTAGTATTAATTGATACAATATTACAAATTATTTCGGCTACTTTCTTACAATTTGTGCGCCAAGTTTTTGTAAACGTATATCGATGTTTTGATACCCCCTGTCAATCTGCTCTATATTGTGAATGGTACTTTTTCCATTTGCCGATAATGCAGCTATTAATAAAGATACTCCTGCACGAATATCCGGTGAAGTCATGGAAATACCTTTTAACTGATGTTCACGGTTTAAACCGATGACAGTTGCACGGTGAGGGTCGCAAAGTATAATTTGTGCGCCCATATCAATCAACTTATCAACGAAGAATAAACGACTTTCAAACATCTTTTGGTGGATCATTACCGCACCTTTGGCTTGTGTTGCAACCACCAATACGATACTTAACAAATCAGGGGTAAAACCCGGCCAGATTGCATCGGCAATCGTTAAAATAGAGCCATCAATAAAGGTATCGATTTCATAGCGCTCTTGCGATGGGATATAAATATCATCCCCTCTTCGCTCCAATTTAATCCCTAATCGTTGAAACACACTCGGAATCACCCCTAACTCATCATATTGTACGTCTTTTATGGTGATTTCGGATTGCGTCATGGCAGCCAAACCGATAAAACTACCCACTTCAATCATATCCGGTAACATTCGATGGGTGGTTCCTCCCAAATATTCCACCCCATCAATCACCAATAAGTTGGAGCCGATTCCGGAGATTTTAGCCCCCATGCGGTTCAACATTTTGCACAATTGCTGAATATACGGCTCACAAGCTGCATTATAGATGGTGGTGGTTCCTTTTGCCAATACTGCAGCCATTAAAATATTAGCAGTACCTGTTACGGATGCTTCATCCAATAACATGTAACATCCCTTGAGGTTTTTCGCTTCTACTTTATAAAAATCATTGGCATCATCATAGATGAATTTTGCACCCAAGTTCTGGAAACCGATAAAGTGGGTATCCAATCGTCTGCGGCCAATTTTATCACCGCCCGGCTTAGGAATATATCCTTTCCCAAAACGGGAAAGTAACGGTCCAACAATCATTATAGAACCTCGTAAGCTACCACCTTTCTTTTTGAATTCTGCTGAATTCAGGTAATCAACATCTACATTATCAGCTTGGAAGGTATATTCTTCGTGACCCGTTTTTTCAATCTTTACACCCAAATCGCGGAGCAAATCAATGAGTTTATTCACATCCACAATATCCGGGATGTTTTGAATCACAACTTTTTCAGGCGTTAATAAAACAGCGCAAAGTATTTGCAATGCTTCATTTTTAGCACCTTGGGGAATAATTTCTCCTTTTAATTTTTTTCCTCCGATGATTTCGAATACGCTCATGTTTGATAGTTTAAAGTTATAAAGTGACGAGGTGATTAGGTGACTAAGTGACGAGGTCAAATGGACAACAATACCTTGTTACGAAGTAAGGGTTTAATGAGGGTATTTGGTATAGGGCAATTTGGTTTTTACCAACTAAGGATTGTTAATAGTGAGAACTTCTTTCCGGAGCGTCATTGCGAGAAACGAAGTAATCTCTCACGAAACGGGAACAGATTGCCACATCACGCTAAAAAGCGTGACTCGCAATGACGTCCATAAAAAAAGCACTTTTCCCCCTAAAGAAAAGTGCTTCAAATACGATGTATGAAATCCAACTTTCAGCTTTGGACTTTCCAACTTTGAACCTAAAAAGGCTTGCGTTTAAAATTCTGGTTGTTATTTTTATGATGACGGTGACCATTGTTTTTGCCACCATTGTTATTTTGCTTTTTCTTTCCGCCACCGGCACCTTGATTTGCATTCGGATTGCGAGGCACAAATGTTTGGGTACTTCTCAACAACGAAATATCTGCTAATTTTAATTGTCCTTTCGACAATTCTTCCAGTTGTTTTGAAATCACCTCATCGTTTACCGAATCTCTGTTCCAGGTTAAATAGGAACGTTTCATCAAATTGGCAATTTGTTCTACCAATGCATCTTTCTCGGGTCCGTTTGGATATTCTTTCCCTTTCGCAATGATGCGTTCTACGGTTTTACCATAATGCTTGTAACGGATATCATTACTTGGATACAATACTCTATCCGGTTTTGTTTGAAAAGTTTCAGCAGTAGGCTTCGGATAAGGTGAATCCACATCCAATTTAAAATCAGAAATAATAAAAATATGATCCCACAACTTATGTTTAAAATCGGTTACATCGCGTAAATGTGGGTTTAGTTGCCCCATCACATCAATGATAGCACGAGCCACTTTGTTGCGTTCTTCACGATCTTTTACAGTCATCGCAAAGTCAATCATTTTTTGAATGTTTCTGCCGTATTCGGGGATAATCATTTTTGGCAGACTAGTATTGTATTCCATCTAATCTATAATTTGTTTTGGTAGTATCTTAATCAATAGAGAATCAAAAGTAGTGATTTTATTGGAAATGGGCAAAAATGCATATCTGTATTCGTATTTTTGTATATTTATAATCCTGAATTATTAGAAAAAATGAAAAGTATTTTACCCATAGCAGCGTTTATTATATTATTATTAGTCAGCGCTTGCCGTAAAGAACAAGATCCTGAACCGCAACCAAGCCAAACATCGACTACTACTCATTTTAACTATCTATCAGAAAGTGTTACTCCGCATAAGTATAAAGCAGGCAGCTACTGGATTTACGAAAATGATTCAACAGGATTAACCGACAGCATCAATGTGGACAGTGTTTTAACAGGATTTTTCGAATCTACCCCCAACGTTCATGGAACTACTGGAAGTACTTATACTGAATTTTACAAAATGTATTTTCATGATTTTGGCGCATCCGAACAATACAATCAAACATTAATGAATTACTTTTGGGTAAGAAACTATTCAGGCAATTGGAGCAATTTTTATGGGCAATCAATTTATGCTGCTGATAGTCCTATTGGAACAACCAACAACGGCATGACGATTATTGCGAAGTTTCTCACAATGAATATTGGAATAAACACTTTTAACAATGTTGATAAAGTTCAGATTATTGCTGCCGACCAATCTTGCCCAGAATTCTCCTACGATACCTATTTTCATTACTGCGATTCTGTTGGTTTAATAAAAAAAGAAACAGAATTAAGTCCAGGCAATATTGAATCGTGGAGTTTAAAAAGATGGAATATTATTAGATAATGCAAATAAAAAACAAACTTCTTTTCGTTTTTATTTTTTTCTGTTTCGCATTAACTATTTGCAAAGCAAAAGACAGCACTTTTGTTTTTAAGATAGCTCTTGGAGTAAATCACAATAAATTAATTTTTGAGAGGGACTACACTCATAGAAGTGCTTACCATTGCGGAACTTTTTCTGAAACTTTGAAAAACAATGATACTTCCAGCTTTTCACCCATACTAAAATTAGGTTTAGAAAAAAGGTTCACAAAGGCTTTTGGTCTAGCGGTTAATTTCACTTACAATTATTCTCGCCTCAATTATTCTATTAATAAAAACTCTTCCACATATAATCCCACGCCTACATTATTTGAAGTAACAAGCCTGCACACTGCCAGAGATCACAATATAATCTGTCATTATTATTCAGGGGCAATCGGAACAGTGTTTTATATTAACAAAATCTATTTAATTCCAAAAGCAAATTTGGGGTACATGTATTATGTTTCAAAGACAAATGAAACCATTGTAAAAACAGATCCTTTAGGTGCAGTCACAACAACTAATAATACTACTAAAAACAAAGACGATGAATTTGTTGGAGGGGGAGGATTAATAATCGGCTACAATTTCAAAGTAAAAAAATTACATTTCTTTATTGAAATACAATCAGATTATTACAATCAAGCCAAACATTTTCAACGAAATGGGCTTAACACATCTTTGACCTTCGGAATTAAGCTCTAAATCACACCTTTTTTTATCAACAATTGCTCATAAAAAATCATTTTTTTATACGATAGATATTGTTAAATTTGCGTTCCGTTTAAAAATCGGTACGAATAATAAAATCTAATTCTTTATGAAAATATTAGTGTGTATTAGTAATGTGCCTGACACAACTACTAAAATTGCATTCTCAACTGACAATGCCTCCTTTAACACTGCCGGTGTTCAATTTGTAATCAACCCCTATGACGAATGGTACGCCCTTGTTCGTGCACTTGAATTAAAAGAAGCACAAGGTGGAAATGTAACCATCATCCACGTGGGTGCAGCCGATAGTGAAGCTACCATCCGCAAAGGATTAGCGATTGGTGCTGATGATGCTGTACGTATCGATGCAGAACCCAACGATGCTTTTGCGGTTGCTGAACAAATTGCTGCCTATGCAAAAGACAAAGGTTTTGATTTGATTATGGCAGGAAAAGAAACCATTTCTTACAATGGTTCGATGGTGGGTGCCATGTTAGCCGAATTGATGAACTTGCCATATGTTTCTTTAGCTACTAAATTAGAGGTGGCAGCGGGTGTTGCAACTATCGAACATGATATTGATGGTGGAACCGAAGTATTGGAATGTGCTTTACCATTGGTACTTTCCGCAAACAAAGGAATGGCTGAACAACGCATTCCGAATATGAAAGGTATTATGAGTGCACGAACAAAACCTTTAACCGTTGTTCCAGCTGCAAGTGCTGATAAATTAACCAGCATTACGAACTACACTTTATCAGCTGGCCGTGTGGATTGCAAATATATTGATGCGAATGCACCAGAGCAGTTAGTTGAATTGCTTCACACGCAAGCAAAAGTGATTTAATAAGTCCTAAATAAAAAATTCCTTAATCCTAATAAGATATGTCAGTTTTAATATATACAGAAATCGCAAAAGGCAAAGTAAAAAAAGCATCACTGGAAGCAGTGAATTATGGTAGCCGAATTGCAAAACAATTAAACACAACAGCAACCGCAGTGGTAATTGGTGATGCTGATTTAGCAGACCTTGGAAAAGCCGGAGCTACAAAAGTGCTGAAATTAAAAAATGATAAACTTGCCGACTTAAACGGACAATATATTACTGCAGCGATTGAACAAGCTGCTACAGCAGAAGGTTCAACAGTAATTGTGTTTGCTCACGATTTTACCGGTAAAGAAGTAGCACCTCGTTTGGCAGCTAAATTAAAAGCCGGAATTGTTGCAGGTGCAGTTGACAATCCTACTATTTCTGGTGATGCTTTTTCTGTAAAGAAAAATGTCTTCTCCGGAAAAGCAGTTGCTACCTACGCCATTACATCTCCTAAAAAAGTAATTTCTATTTTACCCAACTCCTTTCCGGTTGAACTAAACGGAACGGTTGTGGATGCAGTAGATTTTGCAGTAAACTTAGATGCGGTAAACTCTCCGATAAAAGTAAAAGAAGTGAAAAAAGTAACTTCTGAATTAAACTTACCGGATGCCGAATTGGTTGTATCTGCTGGTCGTGGAATGAAAGGACCTGAAAACTGGGGAATGATTGAAGAATTGGCAAAAGAATTAGGTGCAGCAACGGCATGTTCTCGCCCTGTTGCCGATATGCACTGGCGCCCACACCACGAACACGTTGGTCAAACCGGTGTTGCGATTCGTCCGAACTTATACATTGCAATTGGAATTTCTGGTGCAATTCAACATTTAGCCGGAGTAAACGGTAGTAAAACAATTGTGGTAATCAACTCCGACAAAGATTCTCCTTTTTTCAAATCAGCAGATTACGGAATTGTTGGAGATGCATTTGAAGTGGTTCCTAAATTAATTGCTGCCGTTAAAAATTTCAAAGCAAACAAGAATTAATTCAGAAATTCGGATTGTCGATTGACGAATAATTCGTAACTTAGTTATACACGATAGTTCATCTCAAATTTAGAGATAAAAATATTTTTTGTGAAGAAAGTAAAATTAGAAATAGTAGGTTTATCTTATAGTCAAACACAAACCGGTGCTTATGCATTGGTATTGGGTGAAACAAAAGGAAAACGCAGATTACCGATTATCATTGGTGGATTTGAAGCACAAGCCATTGCTATTGAGTTGGAAAAGATGACGCCTAGTCGTCCGCTTACCCACGACCTCTTTAAAAGTTTTGCCGAAGGATTTAACATTGATGTGAAAGAAGTAATTATTTACAATTTGGTAGAAGGCATCTTTTTTGCAAAATTAATTACAACAAATGGCGACAAAGAAGTGGAGATTGATGCACGCACATCCGATGCCATCGCTCTAGCTGTTCGCTTCAACTGCCCAATCAATACCTACGAATTTATTTTATCACAAGCCGGAATTTTATTGGATGACGATGCGATTTCAGCCGCTGAAAATCCTGTAGAAAAAGAAGATTTAGTAGAAGTAGAAGAATCCGACTTTTTGAAAAAATCGACTGAAGAATTAAAGCAATTACTCGAAGCTGCTTTGAGTGATGAAGACTACGAAAAAGCATCCCGCATCCGCGATGAATTAAACAATCGCAAAAAATCATAAATCCATTTACTAACAACGGTTTTTAATATTTTAAAACACAACTCCATGAATATTAAGAGTCGTCTTACATTAATGAGCTTTCTTCAGTTTTTTACCTGGGGCGCTTGGCTAATTACTGTAGGAAATTATTGGTTTGCAACCAAACAATGGAGCGGAGCCGAATTTGGCGCCATCTTCTCCACACTTGGACTCTCTTCTATTCTTATGCCTGCGTTAACCGGAATCATAGCCGACAAATGGATGAATGCCGAAAAGTTATACGGAATCTTACATGTTTTATGCGGCTTGATTTTATGCTTCATTCCTCAAGTTGACAATCCCGGAACCTTCTTTTGGGTCATTTTCATGGCTATGCTTTGTTACATGCCTACCATCTCCTTATCCAATTCGATTGCTTATACCATTTTAAAAAACAACCATTTAGATGTTGTAAAAGTATTTCCTCCTATCCGCGTTTGGGGAACCATCGGGTTTATCGTTGCCATGGATCACCAATCTTTCGGGAAATAAAGCATCGGCCAATATGTTTTACATCTCTGCCATCTCTGCTATCGCATTAGGAATTTACTCCTTCTTTCTTCCAAAATGTCCTCCTCAAAATTGATTTCCGAAGAATCAACCTTTATTCAAAAATTGGGCTTGGATGCCTTTAAACTTTTTGGCACTTATAAAATTGCGCTCTTTTTTGTGTTCTCCATGTTTTTAGGTGCGGCACTGCAATTAACAAACATGTATGGCGATACGTTCCTTTCCGATTTCGCCAAAGTGCCGGCATATGAAAATTCGTTTGTGGTGAAATATTCCACCGTTATTATGTCTATTTCTCAAATTTCGGAAACACTTTTTATTTTGGCGATTCCTTTCTTTTTAAAACGATTTGGAATCAAGCAAGTAATGCTCTTTTCGATGTTTGCTTGGGTTCTTCGTTTCGGACTGTTTGCTTTTGGCGACCCATCTGGCGGATTGTGGATGATTATTATGTCGTGTATCGTTTATGGTATGGCGTTCGATTTCTTTAATATCTCCGGCTCCTTGTTTATTGAAACCTCTACCGATGCAAAAATTCGTTCCAGCGCGCAAGGCTTGTTTATGATGATGACAAATGGTTTCGGAGCGGTATTCGGAAGTTATGTGAGCGGCTATCTGATAGACACCTTCTTCACGACTGACGGGAACAAAAACTGGCAACCCATCTGGATTTCATTTTCAATTTACGCCTTGGTTATTGCCATTGCCTTCGCCATCCTTTTTAAGCACAAACACAACCCGAAAGAGGTCGAAAACGTTAGCCATTAAGCTCCATCCATTTTTCGTTAATACTTTGTGAATATTATCATTTCTACCTCGGCATTCTGAGGCAAAAATCGGAGTACTTTTATATTCATAAAATTCGTTAATCGTACCATGAAACAATACCACGATTTAATGCGCCACGTTTTAGACAAAGGCGCTACCAAAACCGACCGAACAGGAACAGGAACAGTAAGTGTTTTTGGATACCAAATGCGTTTTGATTTGCAAGAAGGTTTCCCCATGATGACCACCAAAAAGGTACACATGAAATCTATTTTGCATGAATTGCTTTGGTTTCTGAAAGGCGATACCAATATCAAATATTTAAAAGATAATGGTGTTAGTATCTGGGATGAATGGGCGGATGAAAACGGAAATCTTGGTCCGGTTTACGGTTCTCAATGGCGCAGCTGGCCTGCAGCAGATGGTCGTCACATCGACCAAATCACACAAGTAATCAATCAAATTAAAAATACTCCTGATAGCAGACGAATGATTGTCAGTGCTTGGAACGTTGGTGAAATCGACAAGATGAAATTACCTCCTTGCCATGCCTTCTTTCAATTTTATGTTGCCGATGGAAAATTAAGTTGTCAACTCTATCAACGCAGTGCCGATATTTTTTTAGGCGTTCCGTTTAACATTGCATCGTATGCTATTTTAACAATGATGGTGGCACAAGTTTGTAACTTACAACCGGGTGAGTTCATTCACACCTTGGGCGATGCGCACTTATATTCGAATCACATCGAACAAGCCAATCTTCAATTGTCACGTGATCTGCGTAAGCTTCCAACATTAAAAATCAATCCGGAGGTAAAAGATATTTTCGGATTTAAGTTTGAAGATTTTACCTTAGAAGGCTACGATCCTCATCCACACATTAAAGCAGCGGTTGCTGTTTAATTCTAGAATTATTTATGATTTCAATTATAGTAGCGGTAGCAAACAACAATGTCATCGGAAAAGATAATTCGTTGATCTGGCATCTGCCTGCCGACATGAAATTTTTTAAAGAAAAAACATCCGGGCATTGCATCATCACCGGAAGAAAAAACTACGAATCCATTCCTGAAAAATTTCGCCCGCTTCCTAACCGAACAAATATTGTAATCACCCGTCAAAAAAACTATCTTGCTCCGGGGTACCGTGGTGACTCCATCGAACAAGCCATCGAGAAAGCACTAGTAACAGGCGATTCCGAAATTTTTATTATTGGTGGTGCTGAAATCTACAAACAATGCATGCACCTTGCCAACCGCATTTACCTTACTCAAATTCACCATACATTTGAAGGTGATGCTTTTTTTCCGGAACTAAACGTCAACGAATGGAAAGAAACTGCAAAAACAGAAGGAAGTGTGGATGATAAGAACAAGTACGCGCATACATTTCATACTTACGAAAAAATTGCTTAAATTTATTCGTTAAACAAAGAAAAACTAAACACCACTCCATAATGAAAACAAAAACATTGAAATTCTTTACAGCAATTGCACTTATTGCAATAACGTCATTGGTCTATACCGGTTGTAAAAAGCAAGATCCGAAACCAAAAGATGCGAATGCAGCTCGCGACAATGCAAATGCAGAAAGTGCTTTTGCAGGAATCTGGAAACAAATCAGCACCGTAACGGATAGTTCTAACGCTTTGCGTTCACCAGCAGCGGCATGTGCAACTGCTTCCATCACCCCTTTTGATTTGGTAACATGGCCAAAAACGGTAGTGATTAATTTTGGAACCATTAACTGTATGGGATCCGATGGAAACAACAGAAGAGGGATCATCACTGCTGTATTCTCTGGTCCGTATTTAGATTCCGGAACCGTTATCACGGTTACACTTTCCAACTACTACCACAACGATTATTATATTCAAGGAACACAAACCATCACCAACAAAGGAAACAATGCTGCGGGTCATTTGGTGTACAACGTAGTTGTAAGTGGAGCAACAGTTACACATCCTACTGATGGTCGTTCCAGCACATGGAATACCAACCAAGACCGTGAATTTTTTGCAGGGTATACTACCAGTTTAAATATTTTTGACGACATCTATCTCATCAGAGGTTCTGCAAGCGGAGTTTCGATGGAAGGAGAATCGTATACAATTGTAACGAATACCGACTTGCAAGTAAATGTAGGTTGCCACTGGATTGTGAAAGGAAATTTCACGTTAACACTTGCCGACTATCCATCGTATCCAATTGTGTTTGATTATGGAACAGGCGTTTGTGATGGCGATGCAACGGCAACATTAGACGGTACAGTGTATAATCTTTATATGTACTAGATTTTAATACAATACATTCTGTTTCAAACTAAAATGACAACATCAAAACGAATCGCGCTCATTGTTCTAACTGTATTCATTGGATTCACCTTGAATTCCTGCAGAAAAAACGACAGAGATAACGATACCGATAAAAGTGCTTCACAGGACAATGCCATTGCAGAAAATGCTTTTGCAGGCATTTTTAAATCAATCGGTCAGTATACCGACTCAACATCTCTGTTGCGTGCAGGTTGCGCATCGTATACGGTTGATTCTATTGGAACCACCTCTTGGCCAAAAACATTAACCATTGATTATGGCACCACCAATTGTATGGGTGCAGATGGTAATTTACGAAGAGGAAAAATCATTGCTTCCTTTACCGGTCGCTACCGTGATTCATTAACGGTGATTACCATTTCGTTGGTTGGGTATTACCACAACAACAATTTAGTACAAGTGGGCACACATACCATCACCAATAACGGACACAATGCTTCTGGAAATTTAACGTATTCCATCAATGTAGTGAATGCCAACATTGTAAATTCATCCGGAGCAACCATTTCCTGGAATTCCTATCGCACACGTGAATGGATTGCAGGTGAAAGTACCACCTCCGACCCGATGGATGATGTATATTCTATTACCGGAACAGCAAATGGAACCAGTGTGAATGGAAATACCTTCACAGTTTCAATCGACAGTCCATTAATTGTTGCATTAAATTGTCCGTATATACAACAAGGCAAACTCACCTTGACACCTGCCAATCTATCACCACGCACCATCGATTTCGGAAGTGGTGCATGTGATAACAAAGCGATTGTCACCATCAATGCTGTTGAATACGAAATAACCATGTAATCCTCATTTATAGAAATAAAAAAAGTCCGCAGTATAGTACTGCGGACTTTTTTGTTGGTTATAAATTTCAGAGACACACCTAACTCTAATCAAAAAAATTGCTTCAGAATTTGGTTTCTACATTATTTTTTATAATTTAGCTCTACATGAGGCTACTCCACTCATTGATTATTTAATTAAATAATCCGCATAAAAATTTATTTTTTATGGGAGTCGTATACACCATCCCCTATACAATCCCCTTTTGACGATTATTTTGCTTTAATTATTTACTAATTTAAAAACATTAAAATGAAACGCACCCACAATTTCTGTGGCGCTATTCTCTGCAAAGCGCTTATTATTTTCACTTGCTTAATGGCAAACTCTAATAAAAGTTTTTCTCAATCTGCACCCAAATGGAGTGTTGAAGGAAATACGGCTACGTCAAGCGATTTTTTAGGAACAACCAACAATGAAGATTTAATATTTAAGACTAACAATACAACCGCATTTAAAATAAAAGCAAACGGGAATATTATTCTTAAATCTTTGGACGGATTAGGAAACGGAATTATCACTATAGATAACAATGGTAAATTAATTCACACTCCTTTTACTGGCGATGCAAATCAAGTTCTATTAGGAGATGGTACATTTGGCGCATTACCAAGTGGCTTATGGACGACAGGCCCAAGTGGTAAAATTTATTATACAGGAGGTAAAGTTGGAATTGGTACTACAACACCAAACTTCAAATTAGACGTGGATGGAGATGTACGCATAACACAGAATTTATATTTACAAGGAGAGTTGGTTATTAATGATAAAATTCAAACACCTAAACAAATGAAAGCGGGATCAATTGTTGTAGATTCACTTTTAATGGACAGTACCAAAGCAATTTATGGAATAACAAACTTCAAAGATGAAGCTAAGCTTGCAAATAAATTGTCTGTAAATGGGAATGCTACAATAGGCGGTGATTTAAAAACATTTGGAAGTTTAACGTTTGCCGGAGATAAAAAGGTTAGTTATACACCTGCATCAGGAGCATTTCCACAAATGATTGGCTGGGGGACTCCAATCGAAATAATTGGACCAACTTTGCCATACTGCTTTGAACCATCCACTCCGAGTGGTGTTTCAACTGCGAATGTCTTTTCAGGTATGCTTTATTCAGCAGGAACGAATTCAACAGGGCAAATAAATGTTTTACGTTCAGGATTTGATGGAGCAAATGGCATAATAGATGTCGCAGGGATAGGTGGCACCACCAACCCAAGCTTGCTATTAAATTACTATTGTGGAATGGACATTTATATGTGCACTGGAACCGGAGGAGGATTTGTAAGAAGTGGCAAAAATTTCGAGGTTGGAAGCCCCGTAAGAGATGTAAATATCGCAATGAACATAAGTGTAGACCAGCAAACGGGATTGTTTTTGACGACATCACATGCTACCGATTATAATTACAACACAAAAATTGCTGTTAATCGTGATAAAACAAAGGCATTAGCAGTATATAACAACTCCTCAAACGCTGAAAATTTTGTTGTTTTTGGAGATGGTAAAGTAGGCATTGGTACAAATACTCCCGAAGCACAAACTCAAATTATCAATTCATTTATGACATCCGGAATTGGTTTAAAAGTAAGCAGTAGGAATTTTGATAACGAAACAGGAATATTGAGTGAAATGGAATTATCTGAGAGCAAAGCTTATGTTGGTGGAATAAAAACTCCAGGAGGGACACTCATAGAAAATTTTGTTGTTTACGCTGATGGTCATGTGAGAGCAAGAGATATTAAAGTAACTTTAAATCCATTGACGCATGGGGATTTTGTATTTGAAAAAAGCTATGAACTTATGCCCTTAAATGAATTAGAAAACTATGTAAAGTCCCAAAGCCATTTACCTAATATTCCAAGCACATCCGAATTACAAAAAAACAATGGAATTAGCTTAGGTGAAATGAGTGAAAAGCAATTAATAAAAATTGAAGAGCTTACATTGTATATCATAGAAATGAATAAGAAATTAGTTGAACTTTCTAAAATAGTTGAAACTCAAAAAGAAGAAATAAAAGCACTTAAAAATTAATACGCATGAAAAAAATATTATTACTTTTATAACGATTGTGTTGCTATATGGGTGTAAAAAATATCCTGATGGACCGGCAATAAGTCTTTTATCAAAAGAGTCTAGAATAACTGGCGAGTGGGATGTTGAGTATTTTTCTGTAAATGGGTATGATTCTACTGAATATTTAAAAAGCAAACCATTTTATGGAAAGTACTTAATTGGCAAAGACAAAACACATGGAAGAAATCTATTTGTTTATGAAAACTCCTATACAACTATACCAAATTTCAATGGCGATGGTTATTGGATGTTCTTAAATCATAAAGAATCCATATTTATCCATTACGATTATCTTTCAAGTGGCCCCACCCTTGGCCCATTCAGAACAAATGATATTACATGGGAAATTAGACGATTAAAAAACAAAGAACTTTGGCTAAAAACTATTTATAATGGGGATGAATATTTTGTAAAATTTAAAAACTAATGAGATTTATCTATAAAATAATTTTGACGTTTTTATGTGTATTTTCAGTTGAATCTAATGCACAGAATGATTTGCTTAATCAAAAAAAATATTGGTATTATCACCATCGCCTTGTTCAGGATTTTATGGTAAAAGGCGACTGTAAAGGATGTAGCTTACCTATGACAGAAAGAAACTATCAAAATGAGTCAAAAGGTCAGTGGGCGGATGCTACGATAAGTTTAGGGAATTACATTTCCGTCTTAGCATCAGAATACAAATTATTAAAAAACAACAATCAACCTACAGATACTACTCTTCAGGAACTTTGCCTTGCCATAAAAGCCTTTAATAGATTGGATCAAACTGCAGAATCTTACTTTCGTTGTGCAACCTGCCCTCCAACGCCACTTCCAGGAGATTTAAATGGTTTTTTTATACGGGACGATGTAGACGAATATTTCTTATTTAATCATCCTCAAATAAAAACAGCTGTTGTTTCAGAATACAATATTAATGTTATAAATTCTGATTTAGTAAATTATTTGGTTCCAACAGATAAGGAGATGAGCCATGACCAAATTTGGCACTTATTTATTGGTTTTGCTTTTGTAAGCGAATTGTTAGACGACATCCCGATATCACACTTCCCTTTAAATAAAGTTGATGGCAATACTGACATTCGTCAGGAAGCAAAAAATATTACCGACAGGATTATGAATCATGTTCGAAATCAAGATGGGCCTTATATCAAAGATGGGTGATTATGATCCTATCACAAACATTCATGTGGATAGAGGTTGGCAAGTAGGTGAGTTGTCATATGGAGCTGCAGAAGCTGCATGCTTTATTAGAAACGGGAACACAAATTTAGATCTTGGATACCCTGCTCACACCTGCAATGAATACCATGATGCATTTTCCTATACCGCTTCTAGCACTTGGCACCTTGCTGGACTTGGAATAGGTTCAATTGTAGCTTTTTGGCCTGAAGACAATAAAGTACAAAATCTTGCAGCTGTTGGCAGTTCTTGGAGAGCATCAGAAACACCATTGCTTGCATTAAATGTAACAGCTGAACGACTTGCAGCAAGAGCTATTCTTCGAGACTATCAGCATTTAATGTTAGTACATCAAGTTTTACATGGTCAAACAAATCCTATAGAGCAGGCAACATATCTTAATCTTTTAAACACTGCACCATGTAAGGGGCCATATAACTTTAGCTACCCAGATAACTCGGCAAGTTTTGAATGGTCAACAGAAAATCGACTTTTGTATCCTCAAAGAAGAGGGGAGGACAATGATGGGTTAGATAAAAATGCCTTTAAAGGAGAATATAATGGGCTGGATTATATGCTTTATCATAACTTGTATTATATTATAAATGGAATCCCCAGCCAATATTTTAACTACATGGACATCGCAATTACCTACCCTTTCCCAACTGGACCAAGCAATGATATTGGAACATTAACATCACCTATAACCATTGAAGCTTTCCATACAATTACAGCATCAAATACAATTAATAATAATGCGGATGTCACCTATAGAGCGGGAAAAGAAATTGCTTTAGTGTCTGACTTTGAAGTAAAAGCCGGAGCCAATTTCCATGCATTCATAGACCCATTTGAATGTTCCACAGATGGGGAGTATCGATCATCATCAAATAACTCCAATGATTCTTCATTAGCACCATCCGAAAACTTAGTTGCTTATAATGGTCCTACTACTCATGTGCTCTACCCGTCATCTCGCAAGCCATCTTTAGAAAAAACAAACGTTAGCTCTTTAGAACATTCATCTCCATTGAAAAACCTTAACAATGAAATTAGTATTACACCTAATCCAAACAATGGATCTTTTCAAATTTCATTAACTCACGACAATAAATTTGTTGCAATTAAAAAATTGAAAGTTTATGACATAATGGGGAAAATTATTTGGAAAACAGATGTATTATCTAACAGTATAAATGTTGATATCACCTCTTATGCAGCTGGGATCTATTATGTAAAATGCACCAATGAGTTAGGTGAGATGGAAATGAAAAAATTAATCAAACAGTAAAGTATTTTTTTAGCTCATCTTTATTTCGTAATTTCAATATGTGTTAATTCATATAAGATTAATATTATTAAATTTATTTTTTATTTTGTGCTCAACATTTTCCGAAGCACAGAATGAGACTAACTTTTGGTTTTTTGGCCAGTTTGCTGGCTTAGACTTTTCTTCTGGTACACCGACTACAATTTCAAGTGGCCAGGTTAATAATGTTGAAGGGGCTTCTGCTGCGAGTGATCCAATAACAGGTGCACTGTTATTCTATTCTGATGGAAAAACTGTATGGGATGCAAGTCATACAATAATGCCTAACGGTTCCGGGTTATTAGGTGGTTTTTCTAGTACGATGGCAGCACTAATTGTACCGAAACCCGGATCCACAAAAATTTTCTATTTATTTACCACCGACCAATATCAAAATGATGGGCTGAATGGATTTAGATACCATATAATCGATATGGCTGCTAACTCGGGAATGGGAGATGTTATTACAAAAAACATTTTACTCTTTACACCATGTGCTGAAATAAATCATGCTGTAAAACATGCAAATTGTATCGATTATTGGATAATTTCTCAGGATGCAATTGGCAATAATTACAATGTATACCTTTTGGACTCTACAGGATTGTTAACATCCCCAGTAATAAGCTCAATTGGCTTTTCATCAGCAGAAGCAGGATGGGGAACCGGAAAATTTTCCCCTAATGGAAAAAAATTCGCAATGGCACATGGTGATTATGGCGGTGACAATACACTTCAATTATTTGACTTTAATTCACTAACCGGAAAACTATCAAATTGTCTAAATTTAAGCAATGAAGAAACATGGTATGGAATTAGTTTTTCGCCAGACAATTCAAAATTATATGCGAGTGGGGGAAATTGGGGAGCAACAAAAGTTTTTCAATGGGATGTCTCTTCGGGAAACAACTCAACAATTCTCGGCACCAAAACGTATATTGGCGATAATACTTTTGCATTCTGTCAATTCCAAATTGGCAAAGACAATAAAATTTATTTATCAAGAGATGGTCAATCTTCACTGAGTTGTATTTTCAATCCAAATTCTTCAGGAACAGCATGCAACTATTCTTCCGCATCAGTTCCAATAATTGGTACTTGCCATTATGGTTTACCAGCTTTCCCGGAAAACTATTTCGACCAATCCCCTCCGGGAGAATCTATTTTTGATGGATACGACACAACAATAATATGGGGTACATCAGCAACACTATTTTCGAATGGAAGTGGCAATATAACTTGGACACCCTCTACCTACTTAAGCTGTACAAGTTGCGCCAACCCAATTATAACTCCGGAAGAAGATATTGAATACATATACTCAGATGACAACAATGGCTTTGGATGTGCTATCAAAAAGAAAGTTCGAATTAAAGTGGAGTATTTACCTTCCATTCCAAATGTATTTACTCCAAACTCTGATGGAAACAATGACGTATTTTACATCAATCGATTACCTAATAATTCAAAATTGCAAATTTATAATCGATGGGGCACAATCTTATTAAATACTGATAATTATACTAACAACTGGACAACATCAATAGATGGTGTATATTATTATCTACTAACGGTTCATGAAAAGGAGTATAAAGGATTTGTTCAAGTTTTAGGCAACTAATTCCCCTACGCCACTTTCAACTTATTCAATGTAGATTTTTTCAACTTATCTTTTGCATAACGAAGTGTTACATTAATCTCCTTCACTCCTGCATCGGACGGTGTATCAAACATCATATCCATCATAATCGCTTCACAAATAGAGCGTAAACCACGAGCACCTAATTTAAATTCCATTGCTTTTTCCACAATAAAATCCAATACACCTTTTTCGAACTTAATCTTCACACCATCCATATCAAACAAATGTGTGTATTGTTTAATCAAGGCATTTTTAGGCTCACTCAAAATACGCAACAATGTTTCAGCATCCAACGGATTTAAATACGTTAAAACGGGCAAACGACCAATCAACTCGGGAATTAATCCGAAGCTTTTTAAATCTTGCGGAGAAACATATTGAAGTAAATTATCTTTGTCAACATTCTCAATCTCTTTATTCATAGCATAACCGATTGCTTGTGTGCTCAAGCGGCTACCAATGTTGCGCGTGATTCCGTCAAACGCACCACCACAGATGAACAAAATATTTTTCGTATTCACCTGAATCATTTTTTGCTCCGGATGTTTTCGTCCACCTTGAGGAGGAACACCAACCACTGAACCTTCCAACAATTTCAACAAACCTTGTTGCACACCTTCACCGGAAACGTCACGCGTGATGGACGGGTTATCACTTTTACGTGCAATTTTATCAATCTCATCAATGAATACAATTCCACGTTCAGCAGCAGCCACATCAAAATCTGCAGCTTGCAACAAACGCGATAAAATGCTTTCCACATCTTCCCCAACATATCCTGCTTCTGTTAAAACAGTGGCATCGGCAATACAAAAAGGAACATTCAATACTTTGGCAATGGTACGCGCAAGAAGGGTTTTGCCGGTTCCTGTTTCACCCACCATAATCACATTCGATTTATCTACTTCAATTTCATCCTTGGCGGTAGTTTTGGTTTGACTCAATATCAAACGTTTGTAATGATTATACACCGCAACAGAAAGTACTTTTTTAGCTTCATCCTGACCGATGATGTATTCATCCAAATGCTTTTTAATGTCAATCGGTTTCATCAACTGAACAGCACTAAACGTAGAAGCAGTTTTTGCTCCTATTTCATCCTTCACAATCGTTTGAGCTTGCGCCACACAGTGATTACAGATATGACCGGTGATTCCAGCTATCAATACATCTGTATCCTTTTTTGTGCGACCACAAAACGAACATTTTATTTCTTTTTCTTCTTTTGCCATTATTTGTTTCTTATTTTCGAATGAGATTTCTCCACTTCGGTCGAAAGGACATTTACTACTGTCATCTCGACCAAGTTTATAACTGTCATCTCGACCAACGTGGAGAGATTTATCTCCTAATTGAAAGCCGCTATTCTAAAAAGCAGATGCCGTGTCGGAGCACGGCATGACTACAAAAAATATAATTTTCTCTCCGAAATTTATTTCGCTTTCACTAATACTTCATCCACCATACCATACGCTTTTGCTTCTTCTGAAGTCATCCAGTAGTCGCGATCACTATCCGCCCATACCTTTTCGTAGGTTTGTCCGCTATGGTTTGCAATGATATCGTACAATTCTTTTTTCAATTTTTGAATTTCACGTGCTGTGATTTCGATATCAGAAGCTTGTCCTTCAGCACCACCTAATGGTTGGTGAATCATCACACGAGCATGTTTTAAAGCTGTACGTTTTCCTTTTGCACCAGCACACATCAATACTGCTCCCATGGAAGCAGCCATACCTGTACAGATAGTTGCTACATCCGGAGTGATGTATTGCATGGTGTCATAAATTCCTAATCCTGCATAAACAGAACCACCTGGACTATTCAAATAAATTTGAATGTCTTTTTTAGCATCTAACGATTGTAAAAACAATAATTGAGCTTGGATAATGTTTGCTACTTGATCATCGATTCCTGTACCTAAGAAGATAACACGATCCATCATCAAACGAGAGAAAACGTCCATTTGTGTAACGTTTAACTGACGCTCCTCAATAATGTAAGGAGTAATGTTAGAAACATTGTGTTTGGTATACGAATCAAATGTATGTCCACTGATTCCTTTGTGCTTTACAGCATATTTTCTGAATTCGTTGTCGTTAAACATATTTTTTTAGTTTAATAGGTTTTTAAATACTGTTACAAGGTACAAACAAATCTCATTTCCTAAAATTATTTGTTCCAATTAATGGCAAGATTTCTCGACTCCGCTCGAAATGACCAATCAACAAACATTGCCATTAAAATGTTTACGCTTTTTTAAAGAAATCATCATAGGCAACTTCCTTATTTTCCAATGTAAATTTGGTTTTAAATAAGTTCATTACTTTTTGACCGTATAGTTTCTCATACAATTTCTTTGCTTCTTCTTGGTTTGAAAGCACACGTTGAGCAGTTTGGTTTAATTCTTCCTCGCCCATGTCTCCTTGGCCCATTTGAGCAAATTGCTGAATGATTAATTCTTTGGTATGATCCACTACTTCTTCTTTGGATACTTCCAAATTATTGTCTTTGATGATTTTATTTTCAATCAATTGCCATTTTAATCCTTTCGAATAATTATCGAATTCAGAATCTACTTGTTCGAATGTTACCGGTTTTTCATTTGCCGCAACAATCCATCTTTTTAAGAATTCAGTTGGCAAATTGAAGTTGATTTTATTCATCAAATGTTCAACTACATCGTTATAGAATTTACGCTCGCTGTCATTTACAAACATATTCGCCAATTCATCTTTAATTTTTGCTTTGAACTCTTCCTCAGTTGTAACATTTCCTTCACCATAAATTTTATTAAAAAATTCTTGGTTGATTTCAGCAGCAGCTAAACGGCTGATGCCTTTCACAGTAAATTGTAATTTGCAGTTTAAGCTTTCTGCTTTTTCTTTATCAATACCTAATAACGCTGCAAGGTCTGTTGCATTTTCAGACAATTTTTGTGCGTCCACAACTACTTTATCATCTTTCTTAAGACCGGTCAATGCTTTTTTAGTAGCCGCATCTTTCACGCGATCTAAAAACAAAGAACCAGTTTTGAAAATACCTCCGGCCAAAATTTCACCGTTCGCATCTAACTCCACAAAATCACCATTTAGTAAATCAGCTTCTTCAGAAACTTCAACACTTTCTACTTTTCCGTAACGTTTTGCGATATCGGTTACATACTTGTTCACCAATTCATCATCAATTTTTACGGTTTGATAAACAAATTTATCTTTTGGAGACAATTCTACGGAGAACTTAGGAGCTAATCCCATCTCGTATAAAAATTCAAATTCTTGTTGGTTGTCCCAATCGATAACGCTATCCGCTTTCGGCAAAGGATTTCCAAGAACTTCAATTTTATTTTCGTGTAAATAGTTATAAAGAGAATCGTTCAATAATTTATTGATTTCGTCCACCATGATGGATTTACCATACATTTTTTTGATCATGCCGGTTGGTACTTTACCTGGACGGAATCCTGGGATAGACGCTTTTTTCTGATAATCTTTCAATGCAGTTTCCACCTTTGGCAAATAATCATTTGCTACCACTTTCACTTTTAATACTGCGTTTAATTCATCAATGTTTTCTTGAATAATGTTCATTGTAATTTATGGTTAGATTGTTACTAATTGTTGCTCTTTTTTAAAGGGACACAAAAATAAGAATTTTATACCTAGAAATATAGAAAATAAGCCAATAAACCCTCATATTTTTCGGGAGGAAGGCTGAAGGAAGGAGTTAAAAAAGGAAAACGTTATGAATTCTATCGTTTTCGGGACAATTTTGAACAAAAAAAGTCCCGTTTTAATAAAAAACGGGACTTTTTAGGTAAATTATAGATGATTATAATTATGCTAATCTTACGTTTACAGCATTTAAACCTTTTTTGCCTTCTTGAACTTCGAAAAGAACTTCGTCATTTTGACGGATTTCTTCTTTTAGGCCTGACACGTGAACAAAAAATTCTTCACCTGAGTCATTTGCTTTAATAAAACCAAATCCTTTTGTTTCATTAAAAAACTTTACAATTCCATTTTTCATTTTTGATAATAATATTTTGATTAATAATTACTGCAAAGATACACTAAATAAATGGGAATGGGTGAAATATTTTGATTTTACTGCTTTTTGGAGAAAAATAGCAGCAAAACCGATTGACTTTAGAGGTAATTACCGTTGAATTAACCTCTTAAAACTTTTATCGATGTACTTTTCGGTAGGCAATAACGAGCGTTGTATCCTTCTGGCATAATAGATACTATCCATAATTTCGCGTTGTTTCTCTTCCACCAATTCTTTTTGATATTCGATTATAAGCTTTTGTTTGCGGGCAATTTGCAAAGATCGGAACACAACGATGGTGATGAGTGCAACAAAAAATGCAACAATTGCAATTAACCAGATCCATATATTTTGACGTTTTTTCTCTGCTTTCGCTACCAATTCCCTCTTTTCCTGTTCAGCTTTCAGTGCATCTTGCTTTCTTTCGAATTCATAGGTCATTTCATAACGTGTAATCTCTTTGCTCTTTTCTTCGTTAAACAGCTTATCCTTTGTGTTTTGGTACAATCGATAATAATCAACCGACTTTTGATACTTTCCGGTGGCTTCATACAAAACACTTAACTCGTAATAGGTATTGGACAAATGATGCAGAAAACCAATCAATGTATCAACCTTCAATGCTTCCAAATAATACTGTTCAGCAGTAATGTAGTTTTTTAAAACAGCATAAATACCGGCAATATTCCCCAAATTAATCGTCATACTTCTTTTGTCTCCCGCCTGCTTCGCCAAATTCAAGGCTTTGAAATCGTAATCCAAGGCCAACTGAAACAATGCTGCTTGTTGAACGGCATTCTGGTTCTTTTCTGCCATTTGTTTGTATACAATTCCGATGTTTCCCAGTTGGTTTATTTTTCCATCCTCATTTTCTATTTCTTCGTTGATTTTTAAACTGCGGTCATAGTATTCCAATGCTTTTTCGTATTCTCCTCTATCGCTATGAACTAAGCCGATAGTACTTAAGTGGCGCGCCACACCACTTTTGTTTCCTATTTCTTCATCCAATTGAAGTGCTTTAAAATAATACACGAGTGCTTTTTCGCTGTTTTTTTGCGCATTGTAAACGAGCCCCAAGTTGCCATAGATGGTAGAAACCATGCTCTTATTTTCAAGCGCTTCGGCCATTTTTAATGCCTTAAAATAACTGGATAAAGCGCTTGGGAAGTCGCCTTTGTAATAACAAACCAATCCGATGTTTGAGCAAGAAGATGCAATTCCCTTTTTATTATCGAATGATTCATCGATTGCCAACGACTTTGTAAAATAATCAAGTGCATTCGAATAATCACCTTTATTCATGTAGACGATACCAATATTCCCATACCGCTTCGCCATCCCTGCACGATCATTAATTTCTTCGTCAATTTTTAAAGCTTTCGATAAGTGCTCCAATGCATTTGCATAATCGCCTTGCTCCTTGCACAACACACCAATGTTGTTTAAGGCCGTTGCTTTTTTATTTAAAATAAGTGAATCGGAATTGCTAGAATTACTTGCAGACAAGAGACGGTTGCAATTATCAATCACATTATTTGCGTAGCGGTAACCTTCATGATACATGCCGATATTGATGAACTCACGCGAAACTGTATTTGTATAATCCAGTCTGGATGTTTCCTCCTTTTCGATTTTAATCAAAGAAAGTAAGGAATCAATTTTTCTGTTTTGTGCATACCCAAATCCAATGGTTGCTGTTAGCAGCCAAACAAAAAGAATTTTACGTATGTGCGAAATCAAAAACATCCTAACGTTCCTTTAATCGGTTTAAGTTTTTAGCAATGTACTTTTCTGTCGGCAACAACGATTGCTGAATTCGTTTGGCGTAATGAATACTATCCAATACTTCGCGTTGCTTTTCTTCCACTACAATTTTTTGCTGTTCAATCACCACCTGTTGTTGCTTCGTAAATCGCAAGGACCGCCATACAATAACAGCCGTGGTTGCAACTGCAATAGCGAGGATTGCAATCAACCATAAAAAAACAGCTTGGCGCTTTCGATCAGCTTCTGCTAATGCTTCCTTTTTATCTTGTTCAGCTATTAGTGCAGCCTCTTTCTTCTCGAATTCGTAGTTCATTTCATGCTTTGTAATTTCATTATTCTTCTCTTCGTTGAAGAGTGTATCTTTTGTTTGCGAAAACAATTTTGTGTGGAGCAACGACTTTTTATAATCACCTTTTAGATAATACACTTCACTTAAGCCTTCGTGTATTTCTTTAATCTGACTCAAAGAACCCAATGTTGAATCAATAGCGAGTGCCTTTAACAAATACGTTTCAGCTTCGGCATACTTTTTTTGAGCAATACAAATTCCTGCAATGTTTGAGTAGTTCATTGCTTCACCGAAAAGATTGCCCTGCTCTTTCTCCAACTTTAACGATTCCTGGAAATACCCCATGGCTTTATCATACTGGGGTTTCAATTGCTCGTAAGTCTCTCCAGAATGCAACGCGGAATCGGCAAGGTTTTGAATGGCCGAACCGACAGAAATTAAATTGTTTGCCGTTTCTAAATCATACCCCAACTCCTTGGAAACCTTTAAAGCCATCATGGAATACTCCAACTGTTTATAGCCATTCCCCATCTTGCTATAAACGATTGCGATGTTTCGAAGATCGATGGACATATCGTATTTGTTACCCAACTTTCTTCCAACCTTCAAGGATTTCAAATAATATTCAATAGCCTTTTCGTATTCTTTTTGATCAGAATAAATATTCCCAATATTTCCCATGATATTACCTATAGCCTTTTTTTGCTGCAATTCCTCGCTTAATTTCAATGCTCTAAGTTGATATTCCAACGCTTTCGGATAATTACTTTGTCCGAAATACGCATTCCCAATTTCCCCAATCGATTTTGCTTTTGCAATTCGAACTTGTTTTAAAGTAACAGGATCAGTGGTTATCTTTTCCAATTGCTCCCACACTTTAAGAGCAGCAGAGTTGTAGGAAAGGGCTAAATGAAAATTTCCTTTATCAAAATTAAAAACACCTAAGAGGTAATTGGACTTTGCGATTCCTTTCAACCATCCTTTTTCGTTCTCACCAAATTGAATTTGCTCAGCCAATTCAAGCGCTTTTGAAGTACAGATGATTGCCGTATCTAAATTCCCCCATAATTCGATGGCCAATTGATGGAGATGATTTACTTTATTCGTATCCGGCTTATCCTTTTTTATGAGTAAAGTAAGCGAATCGGCAACGGGGGTTTGAGAAAAGAGCGCATGCGGCAAAAACAGCCACAATAAAATCAAAATAATAAATCGCTTGTCTTTTTTCATTCATTGCTAAAATACAAAATCAGGACGAGATAATCAGATGAAAAATTTATTATATTCGTTGAAAGATTTAATTGAGATGAACAAGTATTTTTTTGCATTCCTGTGTTTATTCACAACCTTCGCTAATGCCCAACAAAGCAATATCGATTCTATTTTAATCCTTTTGAAAACGAATCTTCTTGATACCAATAAGGTAAATATATTATGTGACTTAAGTTGGGAATACAAAAATATTGGAAATTATGATACAGCTATTTACTATGCGAATACTGCATTGAAACTTGCTGATAAATCAAATTATAAATTAGGAGAAGCATACGCAAATAATTCAATTGGCCTTGTTTATCAAGTAAAGGGCGATTATAAAGAAGCACTAAATTACTACTTCAGGTCATTACGTTTATCAGAAGAGATTAAAGACAAAAATCGCATTCAAATTTCATTGGGAAACATTGGTGTAGTGTACAAGAAAAAAGGCGACTACACGAAAGCACTTGATTATTATTATAAAGCCCTTAAAATATCAGAAGAAATTGGCAATAAGAATGGCATAGCTGTTTGGATGTCAAATATTGGGAATATTTATTTAGGAATAGGAGAAAATGATAAAGCACTCGGAAATTATAATGCTGCGTTAAAATTAGTTGAAGAAACTGGCAATAAAGAATCACAAGCAACCAATCATGGAAGTATTGGTGCTGTATATTATTATAAAGGTGACTACAAAAACACTCGAACATTTTAATATTGCTTTAAAATTAAGTGAGGAGAGTGCAAACAAACAAGCAGTTGCTTTGCATATTGGTAACATAGGTGACATATATAATACACAAAAGCAGTATGATACAGCTTTAGAATATTATTTTAAAACATTTGAGATAAGAAAAGAATTGGGAGATAAAGAATTGATTGGATCTGTATTAGAAAAAATTGGCTCTACTTACCTTGAATTAAATAAATATTCTGAAGCTGAAAAATATTTATTAGAAGGGCTCAAATTAAATAAATCAATAGGCGTTATTCAAGGAGAAATGCAAATCGAAAAAAGCTTAAGTAGTGTATACACAAAAACGAACCGATATCAGCTTGCTCTTGAACATTACACCAATGCTATGAATTTGAAAGATACATTATTCAATATTGACAAAAACAAAGAAATCACTCGAAAGGAATTAAATTATGAATTCGAGAAAAAAGAGGCTATAGCAGAAGCTGTTTATAAAGAAGAATTAAAAAATCAAAAAGCGATTGCGGACGAAAAAAACAGAAAACAAAGTATCATTATTTGGTCGGTGATCATTGGATTATTGTTAGTGGTAATTTTTGCAGGATTTATTTTTCGTTCCTTACGAACAACCCGAAAACAAAAACAAATTATTGAACAGCAAAAAGAAGAAGTTGAGCAGCAAAAATTAATTGTAGAGGACCATCAAAAAGAAATCATAGATAGTATTTTGTATGCCAGACGAATTCAGCAATCGCTATTACCTACCGAAAAGTATATTGAGAAAAACATCAACCGATTAAGAAAAAAGGAATAAAAAAAGGAGTTCTTTTGAAACTCCTTTTTTTGTGCGGATGAAGGGACTCTCAGACCTAAATGCAACATTTCAGCATTTTCAGTACTTTCAGGGCAGAATAGGAAATGGTTCACAGGTTTAAAGGAGTAAAATCGGCTTTTTTCTCAAATGTTCACGAAAATAAGGTTCATTATAAATAGTACGGACTTCAAAATGGTATGGAATAGTTATATTTGAAAAAACTCAAAAACCGAATGAAGCGAACACTTCTTTTACCATTAATTTTCATTTCTCAATTTACTTTTGGGCAACAAAGCAAGGTGGATTCACTGTTAAATGTGCTTAAAACAACCAAGCAAGACACAACAAAAGTAAACTCCTATAACGACCTTTTTTTAGAAGTTGAATATACAGATGATGCAAAAGCAAAAGATTATTTAACCAAAGCACTTGTATTATCTCAAAAGATTGATTTCAAAAAAGGCTTGGGAACAACTTATCAATATCAAGGTTATTTTGCAGAGGATAAAGGCAATTACACTGAAGCATTGAAAAATTATTTCGCTTCCTTGAAAATAAGTGAAACCATAGGCGATAAAAAAGGAATAGCTGATTCGTATAACAACATTGGAAACATTTATAAAGACCAAGGCAATTACCCCGAAGCACTAAAGAATCATTACGCTTCCTTGAAAATAAAAGAAGCAATAGGAAATAAAAAAGGAATCGCTACTTCTTATAACAACATTGGACTTGCTTATTTTATGCTAGACAATTACCCCGAAGCACTAAAGAATCATTTCGCTTCCTTGAAAATAAGAGAAGTAATAGGCGATAAATATGGAATCGCTGATTCTTACAACAACATTGGGATTATTTATGATATGCAAGGCAATTACCCCGAAGCATTGAAAAATCATTTCGCTTCCTTGAAAATAAGAGAAGCAATAGGCGATAAAAAGGGAATCGCAGCTTCTTACAACAACATTGGAGGTATTTATTTTATGCAAGATAATTATCACGAAGCACTAAAGAATTTTTTCGCTTCCTTGAAGATGATTGAAGTGATAGGTGATAAGTTTGGAATCGCTGCTTCTTACAACAACATTGGAAATATTTATAAGGACCAAGGCAATTACTCCGAAGCATTGAAAAACTATTTCGCTTCTTTGAAAATAAGAGAAGCAATAGGCGATAAAAAAGGAATCGCTGGTTCGTACATCAACATTGGTTCGACAAAACTAAAATTGCACAGAACCGCTGAAGCAAAAAAATACTTAGAAGATGCACTACCCCTTTCAAAAGAAATTGGAGCAAAATTAGAGTTAAGAGCATGTTACTTTGATTTGTCAATCCTTGATAGTATGACAGGCAATTATAAATCACAAATTACAAATTATAAATTATACATCCTTTATCGTGATAGTTTAGACAATGAAGAAACTCGCAAGAAAACAATTCAAACTCAAATGACCTATGAATTTGACAAGAAAGTGGCTATTGCAGAAGCAGAACACAAAAGTGAACTGAAAAATCAAGCAATCATTTCAGAAGAAAAGAATAGGAAGCAAAAACTTGTTACAACTTTTGTAATAGGAGGTTTATTTTTAGTTCTTGTTTTTCAGGGTTTGTATTCAGGTCGTTGAGAATAACAAAAAACAGAAAGTATTAATTGAAAAGCAAAGGTAATAGTTGAAGAACATCAAAAAGACATCATAGACAGCATAACTTATGCAAGAAGAATTCAGCAATCCCTACTCCCTACCGAAAAATACATTGAGAAAAACTTAAATAGATTAAAGAAGAGATAAACCAAAAAAATTGAATCTCAAAAGGTGTTAGAGTCAAAAAAGTACTTGGCTCACAACGCTAAAAGCCCCTAAAACAGGGGCTTTTGTCGTTTTGTGCGGATGAAGGGACTCGAACCCCCACGCCTCTCGGCACCAGATCCTAAGTCTGGCGCGGCTGCCAATTACGCCACATCCGCATAATTATTGTTTTACTTCAATCTTTGTTTAGAACTAGCGCGGCTGCGGTTTTTGCTTGTTCGCAAAAAATGCCACATCCGCATAATTATTAAAATTAGGACTGCAAAGATAAAAGATTTTACTGAAAATGAAGCATTCCGAGAAAATAATCTCGAATTTTATATTTACTGCCAACATATCAACACCCGTTGATAACATAATTAGCAAGCCTTTGAATAAAGTTTTATTTTTGCAAAAGAATAAACATTATGATTTCAATCGACCCAAAAGAAGTTACCACAGCTGTTTTGCATAGCTATTTACTGGGAGCTGTTGCTCCTCGTCCAATTGCCTTTGCCAGCACAATCGACAAAGACGGAAACCCCAATTTGGCTCCATTCAGCTTCTTTAACGTGTTTAGCGCGAATCCACCGATTGCCATCTTTTCTCCCGCCAGAAGTGGAAGAACTGGTATTACAAAACATACCTACGATAATGTAAAAGAAGTGCCGGAAGTCGTGATCAATGTGGTGAATTACGACATGGTTCAACAAATGAGCCTGGCCAGCACCGAATATCCAAAAGGCACGAATGAATTTGTGAAAGCCGGGTTTACACCCATTCCATCTGAAAAAATAAAACCGTTTCGTGTCAAAGAATCTCCTGCTCAACTGGAATGCATTGTGAAACAAGTAATTGAATTAGGAGATAAAGGCGGTGCAGGAAATCTCATTATCTGTGAAGTAGTGATGATTCATGTCAATGAAAATGTATTGGATGCCAACAAACAAATTGACCCCAATAAAATTGATTTAGTGGCACGCATGGGCGGAAATTGGTATAGCCGTGCCAATGGTGATGCACTGTTTGAAGTTGCAAAACCTTTATTAAATTTGGGTATTGGTGTGGATCAAATCCCAGCTTATATTCGCCAATCCAATGTATTATCGGGAAACAATCTTGGACAGCTTGGAAACATTGAAAAAATCCCTACAGAGGCCGAAGTAATGGCCTATAAAAATTCAGGTGCAATCAATGAGGCATTTGAAATGTATGGCAAAAATCTTCACAATCTAGAAGATCACTTGCACCACATCGCAAAAGGATTATTAGGACACAATAAAGTAGAAGAAGCTTGGAAGGTTTTATTATCTTTCCATCATCAATAAATAAGAATCAACAAAGTAATAACTCTATAACTAAAAGTAAAATGGACATCACAGGTATCTTAAAAGTAAAAGGCGAAGCACAACAAATTTCAGACAAATTCAGAAAGAGAGAATTTGTATTAACCGACAATTCATCTCAATACCCACAACACATTTCTTTTCAATTAACACAAGACAAATGCAGTTTAATTGATAACTATGCTGTAGGGGCTGAAATAAAAGTACATTTCAATTTACGCGGACGTGAATGGACAAGCCCGAAAAACGAAGTAAAATATTTTAACACACTTGAAGCTTGGAGAATTGAAGGAAGCACTGCCGGTGCAAACAACTCTTCATCAAACGACATGAGTGGTGTTGCAGAAACATTTACTGCATCAACTCAAGAGGATGATCTTCCGTTCTAATATTTTTAATTCAATAAAAAAAGCGTCATACAAAATTGTATGACGCTTTTTTTATGCAACTATAATTATATTCTTAATACATAATCTGATCGTCATCCATGGATTTGGTATCCAATGAATCGCGTAATCCATTACCCAAAAGTACAAATGCCAAAACCATAATCATAATGGCTAATCCTGGAAGGAAAGCTAGATAAGGTGCATCACCGATAATGTATCCACGATGTGCATTAATCATTGCACCCCACGATGCTGTTGGAGGCTGCGCTCCAATACCTAAGAAGCTTAAACCTGCTTCAATCAAAATTGCAGATGCAAAATTTGCAGCGGATATAACAATCACAGGACCCATTACATTCGGCAATACATGTCGCATGATAATTCTATAATTTGTAAAACCCAATGCGCGTCCTGCTTCAATAAATTCCTTTTCACGCAAACTCATTACTTGTCCACGTATCACCCTTGCGACTTCTACCCACATCGTTAAACCAACTGCCACAAACACTTGCCAAAAACCTTTTCCAAGAGCCAATGTAATTGCAATTACCAACAACAACGTTGGTATAGACCATACAACATTGATAATCCAAATGATTACATCGTCCACTCTACCTCTGTAAAATCCGGCCAACGCACCCATTAAGATGCCAATAAACACCGAAATAAATACAGATACAAATCCTACTGAAAATGAAACACGTGTACCGATAATTAATCGGCTTAACAAATCTCTGCCTGCTGGATCTGTTCCTAAAATATATTTCTTTGTAATGATGTAATTTTTTTCAACTTCGGCTTGCAACTCTTTAACCGATTTTCTAATTTTTGTATTACTACCAAACTCATAAAACTCAGTATACCCTTGCTCTACATTATTAACAATCGGAGTATTGTAGTCAATGGCATATACCGCATCCGCAAGGTTGTAGCGAATATCTGTCCCCTGACGTTTTTCATCTCCCGTGTATTCACGAATAACGATATCATTTCCATCAAAATGATAATCAGAAAAAGGAATAGAACGAAAATTACTGATTTCGCCATATATCATTTTATAGAAAAAGTTCACATCGTGTAAAGGTTCATTTTTGCGGGTTTGTAACATACGCACTTCAAATCCTGGTGGCTTTTTAGAAAGCTCTAACAATTGATCATTGGCATCCGGAGTTGAATCGGGAGTGATTGCAAATCCTAAAATGGCCAAAATCATACACAACCCAATCACGATTAAACCAAACATTGCCAGCTTATTCGTTTTTAAACGCTGCCAAGCATAGTAAGAAAGTGAGTGTGAGTATTTATCGTCTTTTTTAGCCATTCGTCAATTTGTTTTGCGCCCCTTCCATTCGTATTTTCCTATTGATCCAATTAAACCGAACAACACTACATAAAGCAGATAGATGATTTGTTCAGGAATGAATAAAATCAATAAACGCTTCTTTTGGAAGAAAGATGCCGATAAAAATAATAACAAAAAGTCAATAATGCATTTAATTCCGAGAATAATAAGACAAATTCCTATAAAAGGTTGATAGAACGGGGTATTTGATAAACAAACACCGCCTAACAATGGCACAATCACCAAATAAGCACTCATTAGGTATACAACCAACGAAACCAGCTGAGTTTCAATATTTAAGACAGAAAAACCCTTTGAAGCCCATCTTTTGCGCTGTTGAACAAATGCTGACAGGCTCGCTTTTGCTTTTGTGTAAACAATTGCTTCCTTGTCCTTCAGAAAAACCACTGACGCGGGATATTTCTCATTGATTTTATACATCAACAGCACATCGTCACCGGAAGCAATTAATTTTTCACTGTTGTAACCTCCTACTTCATAAAATATTTCCTTTTTAAATGCCAAGTTGGCTCCATTACTCATGATTGCTTTTTTATAAAACAAAGCCCCTCCTCCACTTGCAATCAATGCCATAAATTCCAGACTTTGCATTTTTTCGAACAAACTTATTTCGTTGTAAAAAGCAACTGGCCCAACAATCATCTTTGCATTGGAGTGTTCGTATTTAGCAACAATCGCTTCCAACCAATGAACATCCATTACACAATCACCATCTGTGGTAACAATCAGTTCACCTTTAGACTTTTCAATTCCATAGGAGATGGCAGCTTTTTTTCCTGCCGCACCTTCACTTAATTTCAGATACGTAATACAATTCGTTGTTGAAGCAAACGCTTGAACAATAGAAGCAGTTGCATCAGACGAATGATCGTCAATTACAATGATTTCATATTTTTCATGTGGATAATTTTGCGAAGCAATTGCCTGTAAACATTTTTCAATTGTTTGCGCTTCATCTCGCACTGCCACCAACACACTTACAAAAACAGAATGATTCGAGATTTGTGGTTCTTGTCTCATCCGCATCCAAGCCACACAAAAACTTGCTATTAAAAACAAATAGCCGGCACTGAGTACAAGTCCAATTGTAATTAATATCCAGAACAGATATTCCATTTAGTGTTCCTTAAAAAAGTTTAGTTTGTGCACAAATAAAGATCCCACGATGGATGGAATGGCTAAGTTAATCATCCATAAAAAAAGTGATGCAGCTAGAATAGAAGCATGCGCATCTGAAATGGTTCCGAAAAAATAAATAGCAACACCTGTGCGTACAGCAATTTCAGTTAATGCAAATGTAGGAATTGCTGATGTAACAAAAAAAGTGAGTGCAATAAGCGAAAAAACAATCATCACCCCACCATTGATACCAAAAATTTTAAGTGCTAAATAATATTGAATGGAAAAAATAATATATCGCAAGATGGATAAATTAAGGACCGTATTCAGGCTTTTTTTTGAATGCAATTTTAATGTTTCGAAATACTTTTTGAATTTTTCAGACTGCGGCTGTTTTTTTAACATCAGATAAATGGCACTTGCACTAAGCACTATTATGAAAAGAAGAATTAAAAAAAGCAGATTCACCGAGACAAACGTTTCAATTTGAAAAAAATCATAATATTTTTTTTCCAAAATATAAAAGGCGAGAATGCCGGCCACAACAGTTACTAAAAGCTGAGAAATGCTACCCATTAAACTCATAATGGTGGCTTGAATTTTATCCGATTGTTTCAAGAAAAAAACTCTTCCTGCAAATTCTCCGATTCGATTCGGAGTAAAAATGCTAATTGTTACACCTGCCAAAACACCTTTCAGAGATTGATTAAAATTGATTTTTTCAAGCGGCTCTATTAACCGTTTCCATTTAATAGCTTCAACACTCCAGTTTGCGATCATTAAAAGAAGAAGAGCAACTGTATACCAACGATTTTCCTTAGAAAACAACATTGAAACATCTAGAATAAGTGGAGCCTCCTTTAATTTATCGTAGATATAATAAAATGAAAAAAATAAAATAGCCGACTTAATAAAAAGACTTATAACTTTGTAAAGAGGCTTATTTTTAGCTGGAATCATTCTTTACAATATTAACAAAAAGAGCGGGTATTTCCGCACGATTTTAGAATCTAAAAAAATAACCATTGTTCCATCTTGAAAAACACTGACAAAATAATTTTAGGCATTGACCCCGGTACAAATATTATGGGGTATGGCTTAATACATATCAAAGGAACAAAACCGGAACTGATTGTGATGGGTGTATTACGTTTAGAAAAGATAGAAGACCCTGCATTAAAACTAAAGAAAATTTTCGAGTGTGTGGTTTCACTCATTGATGAGTACAAACCGGATGAGCTGGCCATTGAAGCCCCCTTCTTCGGTAAGAATGTTCAATCCATGTTAAAATTGGGCAGAGCGCAAGGAGTGGCCATTGCCGGAGCTTTGTCGCGCGATTTAACCGTAAATGAATATTCCCCTAAAAAGATAAAACAATCGATTACAGGCAGCGGAAATGCGTCTAAAGAGCAAGTAGCATCCATGCTTAAATCCTTACTAAATTTCAAAGAAACACCTGAATTTTTAGATGCTACAGATGGTTTAGCGGCAGCCATGTGTCATCATTTCCAACGCAGACCAGGAACAACAAAAAAAGCCTACACCGGCTGGAAAGCATTTTTAGCGGACAATCCGGATAAAAAAGGATAATTGCTTTTCGAAATATCTTTGAATACAAGCAAAAAATAAGAATCGAGGAGTAAGAAATTCGTCCTATAATTTCGCTTTAATACGTTCAGCCATATCGGCTAATTCCTGAGGAGTGGGCTTAATTTTGGGTTGGGTAAAGTTTACATCATTGGCTGTATTCATGGGTACCAAATGAATGTGTGCATGGGGAACTTCTAACCCAATAACGGCTACACCGATTCTTTTACAAGGAACAGCAGCTTTTTGAGCCTTTGCAATTTTTTTTGCAAAAAGCATCATTGCCGACAATTCAGCATCATCGATGTCGAAAATATAATCCGTTTCTTTTTTGGGAACAACGAGAATATGACCATGAACAAGCGAAAAACATCTAAAAAAGCAAGAAACTGTTCGTTTTCTGCAATTTTGTAGCAAGGAATTTCTCCTTCAATAATCTTTGTAAAAATACTTGCCATGATTAACGGGAAAGTTCAACAATTTCGAACTTCATGATACCGGAAGGAACTTTAATATCGGCCAAATCGCCAACTTTTTTACCCAACAATCCTTTACCAATTGGAGAATCAACAGAAATTTTACCGGCTTTTAAATCCGCTTCATTTTCAGCCACCAATGTATAAGTCATTGTTGCTCCATTGGCAACATTTTTAATCTTTACTTTGGAAAGAATTAATACCTTGGACATATCCAATGTCGATTCGTCAATTAAACGCGCATTACTTAGCACTTCTTCCATTTTAGATATCTTCAGCTCTAAAAGTCCTTGCGCCTCTTTTGCAGCATCGTATTCGGCATTTTCCGATAAATCACCTTTATCTCTTGCTTCAGCAATCTGTTTAGAAATATAAGCACGGTCATGCACTTTTAGTTGATGCAATTCGTCTTTTAGTTTCTTTAATCCTTCTTCCGTAAAATAAGAAATAGTTGACATGGTACAATGTATTAGTTAAAACAGAAACGAATCCCGCCTCGATCACTCGGGGCGGGACTCGCTTATACTACAAATATAATAAAAAAAGCTTACAAGTTGATTCTTGCACCAATTGAATGTGTTCCTTCAAATGGATCAGTTGCTCTGTAAGAATAATCCAAAGCAAAGGTAGATTTGTTTTTTCCAAATGGAATTTCTACAGTAAATCCAGCACTAGGTCCTGTGAAAACAGTTGTTCTTTTGTCTTTGTTGCGAATATCTTTTTCATGACAATATCCAACACGAACCATCAACATGTTTTTCCAAGCATACTCCAAACCAATTTTCAAATGATTTTTTTCGAAAGAGTTAGAAGTAAATGCACCCATTGCAGTGATTCTATGTGTTTTCATAGAAACACTGTCTTTTTTCAAGTAGAAATCATAACCACCGCCAATGTTCAATAAAGATGGCAACTCAAACTGAGCTGTTCTGTTCTCAACAGTGTAAGTCGTTCCATTTGTACTTCCAGGGATTTCAGCTTTCATAGACAAACCATCACCGCTGAATTTCATACGTGGTCCAACATTTTTCAAGGAAATACCAAATTTAATTTGATTGTATTTACCTGAAACGTATTGAATACCTGCATCAAATGCAACACCTCTAGCAGCAACGTTTGCTGTTTTCTCAGAAATCACCTTTAAGGTTAAACCTCCATAGATATTATCAGAGAATCCTTTTGCATAGGACAATCCCAAGTTCACAAACTGAGGAGAAAAAGTACCAATACCACCTTCAGGATTTTCAACTGTAGTGATTTCGATATCTCCAAAATCCATTGACATGATGGACAAACCAATTGCACCTGTTTCACCCACACGTTGAGTCAAACCAAATGCATTGATGTTAATGTCTGTTCCTTTTAACCAATTGGTACGAGCAAACATTAATTCTGTCTTTTTTGTAAAAGCTGTTCCGGCTACGTTTAAAAACATTGCTTCCAAGCCTTTTGCGCCTGCAATGTTAGAACCCGCCCATCCGGAGCTTCTTGCCCAAGGATTAATCAATAATTCTGTTGCACCTGCCTGACCTGCACGGTCAGGATTTCCTGCTAAAACATTTTGTGTTGGAGCTAAAAGCAAGCCTACAATGGCAAGTGGTGCTACTATTTTACTATATTTTTTCATATCTCAATATTTATGAATCTTTGTTCTAATACAACTAATTAATCTCAGACTAGTACGAATCCAAATCCGTTGGACGTAATACACCAAACCATTTTAATGTTTTCTCTCCTACATCCGGTACTTTAATGTAGATGATATACATACCGCTGGCAATTGGAATTCTCGCTTGATTTTTCAAATCCCAATCAAGAGATGTTTTTGGATCATCTTTACTGAATTTTCTGATTAAAGTTCCATTCAATGAATAGATGGAGATGTCACATTTTTCAGGAAGATTCGTGATTTTCACAATATTCTCCAATGCTTTTCTTTCGTATGCAGAGTATGCATAGTAAGGATTTGGAACAACATTGATTAAATCCAATGCATTTACAGCAAGTTCGTTATCACCTTTGTGAGTTTCGATCTCAGCAGTATTGAATGTATACATTGGCCAGTTAACATTCTGAGGTGTTAAAGCAGTATCCACACTTGAAGGTACGTTTGCTGTGTATCCTTTTTGGTAAGACTTAGCAACACGTAATCTGATTTTAACTGTTGATTCCAACAACGAGTGGCCTGGAGCCAACATCGGTACATTCACCCACATTGCATCAGAAAATGCTTCACGTTTGTAAGGGTCACCAGCAGTTCCTGTTAAAGAGTTCGCTGCAAATAATAAGTCGTGTAATACTCTACCGTTATCATAACGAGGGATATCTCTTGGAGCACTTGGCAACAAAGCATCTGTACTTGGGAAAAGAGCATCACCGTTATGACCAAAAATATAGATATAATGTTTACCACCAAATACTGGATCAGGAATTGGACCTGTAGTGCTCATGATAGTTGCAGTAGAACCGAATTTTTTAGTTGTCGGATTCCACTTCATATCGTTTCCGTTTTCAGTTGTCAACCAAGAATCTTCACCAAACGCCATATTCAAACGTTCACCTGTTTCTAAGTTAATTACATAACCTGGGAACCAACCCATACCAGTAGGGAAATCACTATTGTCAGGAGATGAACCGAAATTTGCAACACCATTTTTATCAACGGATGGTGCATCACGCATCATCAATTTTCTTGCATTTCCTTCTGATAATAAATTATCATCAGATTCTTCCAATACCGGACAACGTGTCCAAAGTGATTTATCAGCAGTGATGACCACATCCACAGAAGCCAAGTTGGATGTTTTGTTCAATGAAATGTTTGTAGGCCAAGCTGGTGCACCCATTGTATAAACAGATGTTGTGGTTGGTTCAGTTGCTAAACCGGTAGCACAAACACGGTAAGGAGCCCATGTTTTACCCAAAATATTTTCATAATCTTGGTTTGGATCTGTACCAGTTCCAGTAGCATCATTAAATGCTGCAATAGTACCTACTGCAGAACCAGAACGAATCCAGTTGGTATGGCTTTCACCTTCTTCATCTGCCAAACCGGTTAACCATTGTTTTGTGTTATCTCCGAATGTCATTGTTGCTTCTAAGAAACCACCTTCAATCGCATTTGTAGTTAATGGATCAGCAGTAAAGGCAACATTCACAGAAAGTCCCCAAGTTGGAACCGTATAGGTTGATACACCAGAAGGTTGACCATTAATGATTTGTTCATTTGCTAAAGCAATTGTTTTATCAGAGTTAACAGTATCGTTTGTTGTTAAGTTAATCAATTGCCATGTAGCAGCTGAAGTTGTACCCAACAATTTAAATTCGAAACTATTTTCTTTAGGAACGCTCAAAGGATCTACTACTTTAATATTAACCGGACCATGGCTTTGCTCATACACCGGGTTAATTGATCGAGCACTAGCGCCTAAAATTTCAGAAACAGTACCTGAAGTCAAATCAAGAACTTGTCCACCGTTACCATGTCCTTCGATACGCGTTAATTTAGGACCAGTTCCATAGGTAGAATGTGCTTCTGTTCCACCTGCTTCAGGACTTGGAGTGTGAGGAATCGCAGAAATGTTGGTTCTTCCATCTGCAGAGAAGTTACCGGAGATAAATGGTAAATAATCTCTTGGAACTGCATAATCAGGGTTTACTAATGTTGGAGTGAAACCATAAGCAATCACCATAAAATAATAGGTTTTATGGTTCACCAAGGTTGGATTTCCAACTGCAAATTTATCTTCAGTAACGCATTGAGTGAACGATACCTAAATCAGAACCTGCCACCATTTCTTGTGGCACTAATGCTTGTAAAGCCACATCATTTTTAAAGTTCACAATTTGTTTTACTCCATCAGCGATATCACATTGAAGAATGATACGTGCTTTATCAGGATTGTACAAATCTGCATTTGTCACCGATTCGTCTTTTAATTGATATACAATATATCCTTGGAAACGGTACAATGAATCGCTACCGGTAGATTTATCATAATCCTCAGAGTATAACTCATTATAGTTATTAGAAGAAGAAGGGTTTGTCCATGACAAAATCAATTCATTTTCCAATTCTTGAATTGCTAAAATCGGAGCATCCGGTCCACGCAACGTCACGAAACAGTTGTTAAATAATTCTTGTGCTTTTGAATCGGCACCTTTCATTAAGGTAACAGAAGCAGCCGGACCACCTTGTGTAGCACGCGCCCAAACTAAACCTGTTGTAATTGAATTTTTTGCACCTGGATCTAGGGTAAACGGACCAGCACTTTGCAAGAAACGTCTATCTGCAGGGATGTTACCAACAGAGGCTTCATCCCAAGGAGCTTGAGAACTACCATTTGTTCCAAATCCGGTTGGATCGGATGTACCTGGGAACATAAAATCACAAGGAACACCGGTTAAGTGACCCGTTCCACCATAGGTGAATGGTGTTCCATCAATCCAATATCCAGCTAAATAACCATAAAAATCGGTAGCCACAACTGGGTTACCAGTTGGAGTAAAGTCATTGTTGTAATACACAAACTTTTTCATACCGATACGCTCATTATCAACAATTATGTCTCCATAACCAACGAAACTCGCAGGAACAGTAGAGGGAGCATTATCTAACCCATCTGGATCAGCAAATGGTCCTTCAAAGAAATCGCAACCAATAGCTGGAGGATTGATTCCATAAGGAATTTGTCCTGCAGGAGGATTATCATCCACCTCATCACCATTGTAGCAATATCCTAAACCTAAACCAACATCACAACCTACGAAGTCATCTGTAGCAGAACCTAAATCCGGATCCACCCAAACACCAAAAAATGTACTATCCAAGCGGAAAGAAGATTTATTGATAATCGTGTAGTTATAGAATGTCATGTTGTTAATCTCATCATTTGTTAAGAAAGCAAATGCTTGAGATTGAATTTCTAAACCAATAGCAGCACCACCGGTTTCAGAGTGAACGTTCCCTTTATCATTAAATACCCAGAACAATACTTGATCACCAAATAACTCAGCATCACAAGCTGTTTCAGTAGCCGGACGGTAATCAACACCGTTTGGATCTTTATCACCTAACCAAAAATCAGGATAATCACCAGCATACGGATCGTAAACACCATTTGTGTTGGCATCGTAGAAAGGAGCCATTGGTTGTCCTTCCGGTCCAAAAGCCGGCCAAGTCAAAATCACATCCATTGCTTCTGCTGAAGCAGGATTTTCACCTGCACCACCACTTCTAATCCAATCGATGTATTTTTTTACTTCTGCTTTATCTACTTTAAAGAATTTATCCCAAGCCAAACAAACTGTTGCATCAGTAGTAGCAGCAGAACTTAAAGGTCCCGGCCAAAAATCGCTACCTGTTTGACGATAGGTCATCGCAGCCACTTTTAGTGTATTACTCGCATCAAAACCACCAATCCAAAGGGAACCTGCAAAGAGTGCAGTAGGCCCATTTAAACCAGCAGCAGGTTTAGGCACGAGGTACTTACCATCATTCAAATCCCACCACATATCTCCACCTGTTAAAATGGTAGCTCTAACGTTATTAATATCCAAATCTTTCTTTTCGGCAGCCGGAGCACATAAAGCCATTACTGATTTGAATTGATTTTGGGATGTTGCAGCGCTTCTTCCGATGTTTTCTCTCGCTTGTGCAGAAAAGGAAACCGCTAAGATGCTTGCAGTGACGATTAATTTGAATCGATTCTTCATATTGTTATTATTAAGTAGCATTATAAATTCTTTGATAGATAGAGTTGTTGGTATTAAAAGTCAAGTAATAAACCGATACGGATAACACGTGGACGGCTATAATTATTTGGGTTATTGATTTTAACTGTATACAAATCACTGAACGATTGCGGATCATTTTGTCCTGCAATTGTTGTTTGAGCTGCAGCTGAAGTTAAGTATCCATCATCACCAGGGTTACCTGTTGCTCTGTAAACACCTAATACATTTTTCGTGTTAAACACGTTCAATACTTGTAAGTAGATGGTTAAGTTAGCTGTTTTCTTTTCTTCACCTTCTTTTTTACCACCAAATGCTAACTCCATATTTTTATCAACACGTAAGTCCATCTTATAAGTCCATGGTAAACTAGAACCATTGATTTGTCCTTCTAATGCGGTGTTTGTTCCACCAATACCAAACTGACCTTCGTGAGTAATATTTGATTGTTTACTGTATGGAGTACCAGAACCAGCTCTGAATACAACGTTCGCACCAACGTTCTCAAGAACATTGATTACTTTTTCGTTGTCTTTTCCTTTGTGTAATTTTAAACGAGGACCGCGGTAATCTGTTTTAGCACCAAAACGGTAATCCACGTTTAAGGTAATGGTATGACGTTGATCGAAATCTAACGGGTGAGTTGTTCTTAAGTTTGGAACACCTGAAGAAACTAAATTTTGTCCGTCAGTTGTACTTGAACCAGTTCCATCAGCAAATTGTAATGTATAGTTCGCTGTCATGGATACGCCCATCGCTGTTCTTCTTAAATCGTAAGCTAATGACAATCCTTTGATCGTACCGAAATCGACATTCGAGAAAGAGTTATAAGACACTGGGTAAGCTTGAACAACACGTGTTGTTTGAATCATATCCTTTTTCTCGATGTAGAACAATGACAAGTGAATTGATGAATTTTTCTTTTCATTTAATACTTGTTGGTAACCAATTTCGTAGTCAATTGATTTTTCCGGTTTCAAATCAGGATTGTTTACGAATCCTGCAGAGTTATTTACAACGTTCAAGTATTGCATTGGATCCAATCTGTTGTATTCAGGTGGACGTTGTGTTAACACATCGTAGTGAGCATAGAAGTTCGCCACATCAGAGATTGGGAAAGAGAATGCGATACGAGGCATAATGTTCAACTGAGGAACATAATCTTTAAATACGTTAGAGGAAATTTTTGTATTGCCTGGATCAACCAAATAAGGTTGAACTTGACCAGCACCTTGTCCTAAAGCAGCACTTGGATCTGCAACTTCAACACCTGCAGCATTGTACCAAGTATCTCCATCACGGTAACCAACAACTTGGTTCACACTCGGGTTATCACCATCTTCCACATATACTACATAATCATCACCAATATTACCCGGACGATTTGGGATTGCTAATTCACCTGCTGTTTTTGCTTCATACAATAAGTATTTATCTTTCAATACTTTTTGATTTGCATCAAAACGATCGATACGAACACCTACGTTGAATTTAATGTCTTTAAAATCGAAACGATCTTGGATATAACCAGCAACATAAATTGGACGATATGCTCCGATGTCACGAGTTAAGTTTCCTTTATCATCTGTTTTGGTGAAGAAATCGTCTAAGCTTGGGTTACCGGAAGTTTTCTTACCTGTATGATCATACCCGTAATACGCTACCAATTGAGTACCACCGATGTTTAATAAATCATCTGCACTAAACATATCGATGTTGTACATGTCTTTATCATAAGAATCTACATCCAACCAATCTGTTCCACCAACATTATATCCTAAAGCTTCTCTCAAACTCTTATCAAACTGAGTTTGGCTGTTTGCATCATTAAAACGATCAAAATCATAGAAGGTAAAAGGATTAATAGAACCATCAGGCAAATAGTGAACATCAGTGTTCAAAATTGCATCATTAATACTATCATCTTTTAAATCTTGAATATGGAAATTCGCTAATTCACGCATTCTGGTCCAAAGACCGATTGGGTTAATATTATAAGCACGTTTTACACGTTGCTCGTATTCAAAACCCATTTGAATTGCATGACGTTTGATATCTGCTGAAAAGTTCGCAAATACACGGAATTGTGTTTGGTCTTCCAAACCATAAAGGTTCGATTGACGACCAGTATTAAACCAAGCAGAATAAACGTTTCTTGGTCTGTCACCATTTGCTAATCCTAATCCGGATTGTACATCTGTGATTGTGGAAGCTGAATACAATTCAAAATATTGATTTGTATAAGGGGTACCTGTTGGGTTTACATCACCAGGAGTATACGTAAGGCTGGTGTTTTCGAAACCTTGCATAAAGAATGCATTTATGGTATCTTTTATATTATCGCCATCAACATCATAATCCCATCTGGTTTCACCAGCATACGTTTTTTCTTTTGTTTGGGTAAATTTACCGATGTAACCATAATCAAACAATTTGTCTTTGTGGTTATCATCTTGTGTTTTTTGGAACGTTTTTTCGTAACCTGCTTGAAGTGTGAAATAAGCGTTTTTAATTACGGATGAAGATTTCTCTTCTTCTGTAGCGGTAGCAGAGTTAAACTTTTGAGTCAACTTTGCATATACACGCCAAGTATTTTTTGTGATTTCAGAGTTGTTAACCGGATTAAATAAAGCGTACTCATAAATGAAATCATGATATTTTTTCCAATCCATTGAACCACCAATGGTGATACCCATATTTGCAGTTGGTTGGTATTGCACTTTACCTGCTAAAGAGATTGCTTTTTGTCCTACATTGTTTCTTGCTTTAATTTTTTGCAAGTCTTCCATTCTTACATATTCCGAATTTAAAACGAAACCAGCTCCTTGTGGAGATGGGCGTAATGGAGCTGCTTCCAATTCCGCTAATTTATCAGGATTTACCTGATAAAAACCTACTGCAGATGGATCAGGATCTTTTTCTGAAACTACTTGTCCGGATAAACTGAATCCTAACACTGATTTATTAATGTTGTTAGCAGAATCTTTTTTCATTAAAATAGGCCCATTGATTGAGAAGCCTAATAAATTATACCCATATGCATCTAACCCTCTGTTTTTTCCATCTTTTTCACCTGCTCCGGATGTTACTACCTCAATACCACCAGTATATTTACTAGCAGGACCTCTTGTAGTAATAGCAATAATACCACCGGTAGCATCACCATATTCAGCCGGTGTACCACCTGTGATTGATGTAATTTGCTCCACACCACTTTGAGGAACTCCTGCACTACCAATTACTTTTTGACCATCCACATAATATGCTGTTGCATTTGAACGAGAACCTCTCACATTCAATTCTCCACCTTCATCTTTTTGATAGATACCAGCTGTAGTAGATGCTACTGAGTTAATATCTTTCGAAGCCATGTTTTGGTATTCTTCACGTGTTACGGTTCCACCAGATTTAGTATCCGGATCGATCAATGGTTCAGCGTATTCAATTACCTCAACAATATCCAATTGCTGACCTGCTGCCATTTCAATATTTAAATACACAGTTTTACCGATGGATACATTCACATCCTTCATTTCTACAGATTGATAACCCACATAGGTTGCCTTTACAGTGTATTTACCAGGATTCAATGGTTTGATAACCACCTCACCATCAATGTTGGTTGTACCAACACCGGCTTGAATACCGCCCATATCAACTACAACGTTCGCAAATGGAATCGTTTCCTTATTGGCTTTATCTGTTAGCTTAACTCTAATAGAAGATTCGTTTTGCGCAATGGTCAGTCCTACTGACACGACAACAACGGATAAGGTGGAAAGTAATTTTCTTAGCATAATCTTAATATTTATTTAAAATAATTTTCGTGCAAAATGAAGTGCGTAAATATATGAATAATTAAAATTCATAAACAAATTTTTTTTAACAATTTTTTACATTTCAAACTCCGCTATTACCACCAGTTAAAAGGCAATAAAATCAAGCAATTGGGGATGAATGCAAAAAATAAACTAAAACAAAATTTTGATTGGCAAATCTACAAATACTACTGTAAATAAAATTGGAGGGATGTTGTTCTAAGAACTAATTATATGCAATTATACAAATTAATTTCAAATAAGTTGCATTTTTTTGAAAAAAAATGCAAAATAATTTCAATTCACTTTACCGATGCCTATTTTTAAACCATCTTACCAAGAAAAACTCTCTTTTATTTTTCCGCATCTTTTCTCCCTTCCTTCTTTCTTTGCGCATTTCTTTTCTGGTCTTCTTTTGCTGAATACGTTTATGATGCTTTTTTACCGCTTTTGCATGGTCTCGCTCCATCTTGCGTTGTTCTTTCCATTTCTTTTTTGCTGCTTTTTTTTGAGCTCTGCTAGTTGCAGGTGCTTTATCCTTGACTTTCTCTTGAGCAAGAGAAGCCATAGGCAATAAAAAAACAAGCACGTAAGTTATTATCTTAAAAATGGTTTTCATAAATTGTATTTGCACACAAATCTAATGAATAATCCAAAGTCTGCCAATTGAATTAAAAACATTAAATTTGTTCCACACATGCGAATTAAAAACACATACCTCGCCTCAATTACCCTTGGCTGCTTTATGAGCTTATTGTTTTCTACCTGTAAAAAAGACGAAAACAATACGGTTCCCATTGTGCCGGTTGACACCTATATTTATTTGAGTAATCCGAGCTTTATTGATTTGAATGCTGTGGGTGGCTGGGTTTACATCACAGGAGGAGCGCGCGGTATTTTGGTTTATCGTAAATCCATTTCTGAATTTATGGCCTACGACAGAAATTGCACGTATAATTCGAGCGATGCCTGTGCGGTTGTTTCTGTTGATGCTTCCAACATTATTGCAGTTGACACGTGTTGCAATTCACAATTCTCGATGGTTGATGGCTCAGTCATTCAAAACCCCGCAGTGCTTCCATTAAAAACATATTATACTTCCTTTGACGGAACGGTATTACACATTTATAATTAGTATTAAATAAAACAGAATAAAAAAAGCCTCTTCAAAAAAATGAAGAGGCTTTTTAATTGATTAAATGTTGATTAGTATCTGTATGCGTCAGATTTAAATGGTCCTTCAACAGTTACACCAATATAAGCAGCTTGCTCAGGTGTTAACACGTCCAATTCACAATTAATTTTTGCTAAGTGCAAACGCGCCACTTTTTCATCCAAATGTTTTGGCAAAGTGTATACTTTATTTTCATACTTATCTGTATGTAACCACAATTCTAATTGAGCCAATGTTTGATTGGTGAAAGAGTTACTCATCACAAAGGAAGGATGTCCGGTTGCGCAACCCAAGTTTACCAAACGCCCTTCAGCTAAGACAATAATATCTTTCTTATCAATTGTATATTTATCCACTTGAGGTTTGATTTCATCTTTTGTTGAACCATAGTTTTTGTTCAACCAAGCCATATCAATTTCATTGTCAAAATGACCAATATTACAAACAATCGCGTTGTTTTTCATTGCTCTGAAATGGCGTTCAGAAATAATATTTTTATTTCCAGTTGCAGTAACAATGATATCTGCTTCTTTCACGGCAACATCCATTTTTTGCACTTGGTATCCATCCATTGCTGCTTGCAATGCACAAATTGGATCAATTTCGGTAACAATAACTCGCACACCTTGAGAACTCAATGATTCTGCAGATCCTTTTCCAACATCACCATAACCTGCAACAACGGCAACTTTTCCTGCAAGCATCAAATCTGTTGCTCTGCGGATAGCATCCACCAAAGATTCACGGCAACCGTATTTATTATCAAATTTTGATTTTGTTACAGAGTCGTTTACATTAATTGCAGGAATATGCAATGTTCCGTTTTTCATACGTTCGTACAAACGGTGAACACCTGTAGTTGTTTCTTCTGACAAACCTTTAATACCTTTAATTAATTCAGGGTATTTATCAAAAACCATGTTGGTTAAATCGCCACCGTCATCTAAAATCATATTTAATGGTTTACGATCTTCTCCAAAAAACAATGTTTGTTCAATACACCAATCAAACTCCACTTCATTCATTCCTTTCCATGCATATACTTGAATTCCCGCATCTGCGATTGCTGCTGCAGCATGATCTTGTGTAGAAAAGATATTACAAGATGACCAAGTAACCTCAGCACCTAATTCTTTTAATGTTTCAATCAAAACCGCAGTCTGGATTGTCATATGCAAACATCCTGCGATGCGCGCACCTGCAAGAGGTTTAGATTTTCCATACTCTGCACGCAAAGACATTAACCCCGGCATTTCTGCTTCAGCCAATTTAATTTCTTTTCTTCCCCATGCTGCAAGAGCCATGTCCTTAACTTTGTATTTTACGAATTTTTCCACGGTTGAATTTGACATTTTATATAGTTTTAAATTAAAAAAGAAATGCGAAATTAATTGTTATTGAGATAACAAACAAATTTCGCACTTGTTTAAATATTAAGAATAATTTTAGTTACCTCCACCGGCAGGCCACAGGACTTTTCCGGCTTTATCAATATAGGTTAGCACACCACCATAACTTACATATGCCAAACCTTTATAAAAATCAGCATAATAATCAGCACCTCGTGTAATCACCAATTTACCGGTTTTATCAATAAACTGCCATTTCGCATCTTTCAAGCTACCATTCACTAATGGAGACGTACTTACGCAGGCCATTCCATCATTGAAGAAATAAGCTCCAGTATAAACAGGATTAATAACTACTTTACCGGTTTTGTCGATATAACCAAATTTTCCGTTTTTATAATCACCAATACGGATACAAGCTAAACCATCTGAAAAAGTGTAGGCACGATCAAATTGCATCTCAATCACAACCTTACCTGTTTTATCGATATAACCCCATTTTCCTGTTTTATCATCTCCAATTCGAACATTTGCCAATCCTTCTGAGAATTCAAATGTTTCATCGTATTTAAAATCAATAACTACTTTTCCAGTTTTATCAATAAAACCCCATTTGCCATTTTTCTTAACACGCCCCATTCCTTCTTTGAAATCCCAAGCACCATCGTACTCAGGTTTCACAACCACAGCTCCGGTCTTATCAATATATCCAAGCTTTAACCCCTTTTGAAAACGAGCCATTCCTTCGGAGAATTTATACGAAATATCACTTTGAGGAGTAATAACGGTTTTCCCAGTTTTGTCAATGTAAAAATATTTTCCTGCTTGCTTAACACAAGCCAATCCATCTGAAAAATAGCCATCAATTTTTTGATCATAAATTGAAGGAATAACCACCTTTCCTGTCACATCAATAAAACCGCGCTTTCCACCTTGTTTCACAACAGCCAATCCTTCATAAAACTTTTCAGCATATTCAAACTGAGCAGGAAGAACAACTTTACCTGTTTTGTTAATGTATCCGTATTTTCCTTTATCACTAAAAGGATATAGCGTCTCTTGCGCCATTACTGTTGTTTGAGCAAACAATACAACTAAAACGATAAGTGCGGAATTGATTTTAAGGAGTTTTGATTTCATACGTTTTCCAATAATTTTTTGTAAATATCTAAAAAAAAAACGAAAAACAGAACATTTTACCGCCAAATTAATTTTCATGATAAATTACGCTTCCGTCAAATGAATTATTTAATATTGCTTGAAAATCTTTTTTAATCCCTTTATGCAAAAAAAGAATTACCAATATATTCTAAAAAGTAAAAAAAACGGCAAAAAACTATTTGCTGTTTTAATTGACCCTGATAAATTTGAATCAACAGATGTGATCTCAAAAGCAAATCGCGCGGGCGTTGACTTCATCATGGTTGGGGGTAGCATACTGAGTGATGGAAGTTTCGAGAAATGTATCCAAATCATAAAAAAAAGAACAAAAATCCCAGTCATCATATTTCCTGGAAATCATCTTCAAATCAGCAAGAATGCGGATGGAATATTATTGCTTTCACTTATTTCAGGCAGAAACCCTGAACTTTTGATCGGCAAACAGGTTATTGCCGCACCGCTCTTAAAAGCAAGCCAACTGGAACTTTTACCAACCGGATACATGTTGATTGAGAGTGGCAAACAAACTTCCGCTTCATATATGAGCAATACAACCCCAATTCCTGCTGATAAAACAAACATTGCTGCATGTACAGCCATGGCAGGAGAACAATTGGGCCTTCAGCTAATCTATATGGATGCAGGAAGTGGTGCAATCCAGACAGTAAGTGAAGAGATGATAAAAAAAGTCAGCAAAAGCATTTCTATTCCATTGATTGTTGGCGGAGGCATTGACTCTCCTAAAAAGGCATTATTAGCATGCAAATCCGGTGCAGATGTAATTGTAGTGGGAAATGCTATTGAAAAAAATATTGACTTACTTGAATCCATTGCAAAAACAATTCATACTTATAAAAAATAAATCATGAAATTGCTTGTTATTTCCAGCTCCGGTGAGATTGAAAATGAAGCCCAAATTATTACAAGCCTCTTTGAGGCCGGACTTGATCATTTTCATTTGAGGAAACATAAACTTTCCACAAAAAAAACGAAGGAGTTGCTCAACGCTATTCCTGCGCATTTTCACAATAGAATTATTTTACACTCGCATCATAATCTTGCTCGAAAATTTAATTTAAGAGGCATTCATTTAACAAAATCGCATATCAAAAAACGATTTAAAACTTGGATTACGATCAAGCTCATTCAACTAAAAAATCCGGATATCATTCTCACCACTTCTTTTAATAACATCGGACAACTTTTTGAAAAGGATCATCACTATGCCTACAACTATGTTTTTTTAAGCCCAATCTTTGATAGCTTAAACAGCAAGTTTCAAGGAGGTTTTACAGAGCACAGTCTTAAATCCGCCATTCAAAAAACAAATTTTAATATTGTTGCACGTGGTGGTGTCGATGTAAATGCAATTGAAAAATCAAATGAGATTGGTTTTGCTGGATTGGCATTTTATAGTGCAATCTGGAGAAAAAAAGATCCGTTAGCTGCATTCAACAAAATCATTGAGCGTTTTCAAGAATTAAAAATCCCAATTGAATAAATTTCATACATGAACATTTCTGAAATTTTTTCTTCTATTCGAGAAACACTTTTTCAAACAAGTATACTTGAATGGGCCATTTTTGTCGCTGCACTCGGATATGTTATATTGGCTACTTTCGAAAACAAATGGTGCTGGGTATTTGGAATTGCATCCAGCGCTATGTTAGTATACCTTTGTTTTACCGGACACCTTTTCCTCGAAAGCGGATTAAATGTTTTTTATGTATTGATAGGCTTTTACGGCTGGTACCAATGGCTTTACGGTTCGAGAGAAAAATCAGAATTAACCATCACTTCTTTTTCATTAAAAAAAAATATTGTACTAATCCTTATTGGTTTGATATTTTGGTTTCCACTGGGATTTATCTCACATCGTTACTCCACACAAGCACTTCCCTACCTGGATGCATTCATAACAGCATTCAGCATTATAGCAACTTGGATGCAAGCAAAAAAAATTATTGAAAACTGGCTTTTCTGGATACTCTTAAATGGGTTAGGAATTTTATTGTATTCTTACAGAGGATTTTATTTAATTGCTTTACTTTCTATTATTTATACACTTTTATCTGTTTCAGGATATTTTTCATGGCGCAAACGAATACTAAAATAATACGCATTGCATTGATTGGGCCCGAAAGCACCGCCAAGAGTAGTCTTTCCGAAGCACTTGCCCAACACTACAACACGGTTTGGGTGAAAGAATATTCGCGCGAATACCTGTCAAAAATTTCAAGAACCTATACATTGCAAGATGTATTGACTATCGCACAAGAACAACTCGAACAAGAAAAAAAAGCATTGTCACATGCTCAAACATTTCTTTTTGCAGACACAGAATTAATACTTTCAAAAGTATGGTGCGAAGATGTCTTTCACACTTGTCCGGATTGGATAAAAAACAACATCCTTCCTTATCAATACGATTTATACCTACTCACCTACCCTGATTTACCATGGGAAGCAGACATCTATCGGGAGAACCCTAATCGAAGAATGTTTTTTTTCGATTGGTATGAAAAAGAGTTAAAAGCGATTCAAGCAACCTACACCATCATCAAAGGAACTAACGAAATTCGATTTTCCAACTGCATTGATGCCATCGAAAATTTTTTATCTCATTCTAAAATTAATTCATAGTTTTGCATCATCTTAAAGGGGTGCCTTTTTTATAGTTCAACGTTTTGATAAAAAAAGGCTGAGATTACACCCAATAAGCAACGGCTCCAAAAGCCTTTGTTTATGCACCTGATCAGGATAATGCCTGCGTAGGGAAATGGTTTTGTTAAAATTATAGTAGCTGCTTGCCCTTTGCTGCTATCGGTTTAACTAAAATTCGCGGAAGCGGATAAAAAAATTAAAAACATGTTTTATTCAAAAAAAAAGTTAGCAACGTTGCTATTGCTCATGCCTACGATGGCATTTGCTCAATTCAGCATCAAAGGAAAAGTTAGCAACAAAAGCTCCCATGAAAGTATTGCCGGTGCAACACTTCAAATCAACAATACATTTATTGCATCGCAAAGCAAAAGTGATGGAACATTTGAAATCACCAACTTAAAAAAAGGAACCTATATCCTTCGAACTTCCATCATAGGCTTCTTGACACAACTGGACACTATCACTATTAAAGAAAACAAGGATGTAAACATCCTCATCGAACTGGAAGAAAGTACAGTGTTAATGGATGAAGTAATTGTTGCAGCAACACGAACAGATGAGCGATCTGCAATTGCAAACAGCAGTTTAAACAAATCACAAATAGCCGATCAAAACTTAGGTCAGGATTTGCCTTATTTACTAAACCAACTGCCATCAGTTGTTACAACATCCGATGCCGGAGCCGGAGTGGGTTACACAGGAATACGTATGCGTGGAATTGATGCAACAAGAATTAATGTAACCATTAATGGAATTCCTGTGAATGATGCAGAATCACAAGGAACTTACTGGGTAGATTTACCGGACATTGCATCCAGCATCGACAACATCCAAGTACAACGTGGTGTTGGAACATCCACCAATGGTGCCGGTTCTTTTGGAGGAAGTTTAAACATCCAAACCACAAAATTAAATCCGAAAGGTTATGGTGAATACAATTCTTCTTACGGCTCGTTTAATACTTGGAAAAACACTGTTAATGCCGGCTCAGGACTAATCAATGATAAATTCACGTTCGATGCACGCTTGTCGAAAATTTCATCGGATGGTTTTATTGACCGCGCCAGCTCTGATTTAAAATCCTATTATTTGGCGGGTGCGTATTATGGAAAGAAGTCCATCGTGAAATTTATTACATTTTCTGGATTAGAGGAAACCTATCAAGCATGGAACGGCATTCCTGAATCTCGCTTAAAAGGAGACATCCAAGGGATGAACGATTTTATTATTCGAAATGGATTATCTCCCGAAGATGCATTGCACTTATTAAATTCTGATAGTCGAACGTACAATCAATTTACATATAAAAAATCAAGTAGATCATTACAAACAAGATTATTACCAATTACATTTCTCCCGTGAATTCAACCGCAACTGGGATGCTAACCTTGCTTTTCATTATACAAGAGGAAAAGGATATTATGAAGAATATAAAAGTTCGCAAGCGTTTAGTAACTATGGATTAGCAGATGTAACGATTGGATCTGACACCATTTCATCAACCGACTTGGTGAGAAGAAAATGGCTGGACAATCATTTTTATGGAACCACATTTTCGTTAACCTACAAAAGCAATAAAAAATTAAATGCAACACTTGGTGGTGCATGGAATAAATATGACGGCTTGCATTATGGAGAAATTATTTGGGCGAGATATGCTTCCAACAGCACACTTTATAACAATTACGACAGCGATACCGCAAGCAAAATCGACTTTAACATATTTGCAAAAGTGAATTACGCTGTCACAAAAAAGTTTTCATTTTATGCCGATTTGCAGTACCGTATGGTTAACTACTCATTTCTTGGTTATGATGATAGTTTAAAAAACATTCAACAAACGGCTGCACTTGGTTTTATTAATCCGAAAATAGGATTGCATTATGAATTGAATACGTACGCCAGCATTTACTTTTCCTATAGTATTGGACATAAAGAGCCGAGCAGAGATGATTACACGCAATCTACTCCTACCAGCAGACCAAAGGCTGAAAAGCTAAACGATTTGGAATTGGGCTATCGCCACAACACAAAAAAAGCACAGTGGGCACTCAACTTTTATTACATGGAATACAGAAATCAATTGGTATTAACCGGAGAAATAAATGATGTTGGTGCATATAATCGAGCCAACGTAGACAATAGCTACAGAGCCGGAATGGAAGCTGAGTTGGGAATTAAAATTTTGAAAAATTTAACTTGGAACACAAACTTAACACTGAGCAAGAATAAAATTTTAAACTTCGAAGAGTATGTCGACAATTACGATAGTACCGCACAACGAATAAATAATTATCCTGAAACTGATATCGCATTCTCACCAAGTGTTATTGCCGGAAGCACATTTACCTATGAACCGATACAACATTTAAAGATCAGCTTCATTAGCAAATATGTGAGTGATCAATATCTGGACAATACCTCCAATAAAACGCGAAAACTGGATGCGTTTTTTGTGAATGACATTCGTATCAATTACACCATCAAAACCAAACACATTCGAGAAATCGGATTTACGTTTGCATTAAACAATTTGTTTAGCGAACGCTATGAATCCAATGGATATACCTACGGATATATTTACGGAGGTGTTCATACTGTAGAGAACTTCTATTACCCTCAGGCGGGATTGAATTTTATGGGTGGATTAAGTTTGAGATTTTAGAATCGCAAACAAAGTTTAATAGAATTTACATTGCAGAACGAAGCAATCTGTTCGAATACAACGCGTATTTATATTGATTGCTTCGTTCCTCGCAATGACGTTTATAAAAAACAGTTCAGGAAAAATAATTCAACTCTTCGGTCAAATCTAAATACGGATATTCTGCTTTTAATTTTTTACAACGTTCGGCATAGTTGCTTAAAAAAAGCTGGTGTGAGGGTGTTGAGGCATGAAACGGTCGATGATTTTTTGCCGAAATTATTTCTTTAATAGACAAATACAACTGCATGGTTTCAGCATCAAAATTCGTCTCTGAAAATTTCTGAAACACATAATTAATTGCTTGCCCGTTGGGATGAACCAAATCTTCTTTAAAAAAACGATAATCTCTCAAATCATCTAAAATCAACTCGTAAGCAGGGAAATAAAACACATTTTTTGTGTTTTTTAATTGATGTACAGCATCTATCAAACGAGCTTTGCTCAAATTATTTTCCACCACGCCATCACGCACGTATCTCACAGGGCTTATTGTAAAAACAACTTTTAATTTTGGATTAAATGCAATTAACTCTTTAATCAAAGAGGTATACTCCTCTATAATTTCGGAGCTCGTCAACATTGTTTTTACAAATTCCTTTTGCGGCAGCTTGTGACAGTTTCCTACCAATTGCTCGGCTCGTTTGTATACAAATGCAGAACCTAATGTAATACAAAGCCAATCGGCACTCTTTAGTGCAACATGTGTTTCGGATATTTTTGAATTGATGTTTTCTAAACATTTTTGTTTGTTGGGGTGAGAAAACCGACTGTGGTGTTCCCATGAATTCCAACAATCATTTGCAAAAACAATTCATTTTCCGTCATCCAATCATTTTTGATAACTCTGCGCAATGCAACAGCAATGCTTGCCGGATTATACAAAACCCCATGTGAGTTTTCTACAACGTTGAACTTATGCATGTTCATGATTTCCGAAATGTTCTCAGAAAAGCAAGAACCAATGAATACAAATGAATGTGAATAGTTTATCTTTTGAGGAAAAGGATGAATGGGAAATTGAAGATGAAAGTTCATATAACAAATTTTAGATTTTTTGACTTTTAGAATTTTAGAATTCGAAAAACTAAATCTGTTTCGCTACTGCTGGCATTTACAATAAGGAGAGAAATACACTTTCGCTCGAGGCAACATGGCTTGAATGTTACTCTGTTGTGCATCCGGAATTAAAATAACACGCAAATCCAATACTAACAAGCTTCTTAAATCTTTCAATTCATCAGGGAAGCGATCGATATTATTGCTCCATAAATCCAAATTTTTAAGCTTTATCAATTTACCAATGGTTGCAGGAATAGAGGTTAACTCATTTTGATTGGCGTTTAAATAAAACAAGTTCGTGAGCTGACCAATTTCAGGTGGAAATTCTTCCAATCCATTTTTGGAAATTGAAAAATATTGCAAGTTTTTAAGCTGTGCTATTTCTGCAGGCAATTCTTTAATGTCGTTTTTGGTTAGGTCGAGGTATTGAAGATTTGGAAATTTCAAAATCTCCATCGGAAATGATTTCAACTTTTTCCTACGCAATTCCAGCTTAATTACTTTTTCTGGATTTTTAAGGGCATCCTCTAAACTCGTAAACGCTTTCAAAGTATCTAAGGTAAGTGAATCCAATAAAACGGTTTGAGAAAATGCTCCTGTAGAAATGAAAACCAAGAGGACAATCAAACGCTTTTTAAGAAATGTGGGATATGTGATTTTCAATTTCAAGCAGATACTATTTTAAGCGCATTTTGTTTATCAATTGCCAGTGCATTTTTCAGCTCATCCAAACCATTAAACTTCTGTTCATCTCTTAGACGCTTAATAAAATAAATGGTTGCGTCAGCTCCATAAATATCTCCTGAAAAGTCGAAAAGGTTTACTTCAATACTTCTGCCCTTTCCATCAATTGTAGGATTATTGCCTACATTCAACATTCCGCCATAGGATTTACCTTGCACACCAACCTTTACAGCATAAACACCATCAGCAGGGATAAGTTTATACTTATCATCAATAAAAATATTAGCCGTTGGATAACCTAATGTTCGGCCCAATTGATTGCCTTTTATCACCTTACCTGTAATCGAATACGTATGTCCGAGATAGGTATTAGCCGTTTCAACATCACCCGACTGGAGAGCAACACGTATTTTGGTAGAGCTCACCTCAATGCTATCAATATCCTTAGCCGGAATTTCTTCGACATCAAATCCATAAACCGGTCCAAATTCCTTTAAATGTTCGAACGAACCCTCCCTATTTCTTCCAAAATGATGGTTATAGCCAATAATCAATCGATTCGTGCGTAACTGATTCACCAATATATTGCGTACAAACTCCACGGAGGTGAGGCGGGAAAATTCTTTGGTAAAAGGGTGAATTATCAAGTGGTCGATGCCGTATTTCTCTAGTAATTCAATTTTTTCTTGCTGGGTATTCAGGAGTTTTAGCTCATTATCATCTGGAAAAAGAACCATTCGAGGATGAGGATAAAAGGTGAGGAGAACGGTTTCACCCTGATGTTTCTGAGCAACATCTTTTAACCGGGCAATAATTTTTTGGTGACCAAGGTGAACACCGTCAAAGGTGCCGGTGGTAACTATCGGATTTTTAACCTCTTTAAAATCCTCAATATTGGAGTAAACCTTCATTCAATGTGATATTTATCATACAAAATGTTAACACTTTTCGATAATTCATTAAAAATCAAGGCTTAAATCGCTTATCTTTTCTATAAAAAACCGTGTATGATTTAAAGCATCAAATTTAATTATAAAAAAGTGAAAAATCGATTTTTTACATGAATAATATTATGTAATTTCGCACTCGAATTTTAAAAAATTAACATTTATATAAAATGTCGACACAAACAGGTAAAATTTCACAAGTAATTGGTCCGGTTATAGACGTAAGTTTTGAAGGCGGAGCTACATTACCAAACATTTTGGATGCATTAGAAGTTGTAAAACCGAATGGCCAAGTTGTTATTTTAGAAACACAAAAACACGTTGGAGAAGACACCGTGCGAACAATCGCGATGGACTCTTCTGACGGATTATATCGTGGTATGACTGTTACCGCAACCGGTGCAGGAATCACAATGCCTGTTGGTGAGCAGGTAAAAGGTCGTTTATTCAACGTTGTTGGAGATGCGATTGACGGTATTAAACAAACAGACAAAAAAGGTGGTGCACCAATTCACCGTATGCCTCCTAAGTATGAAGATTTATCAACTTCTACAGAGGTTTTGTTTACAGGTATTAAAGTAATTGACCTTTTAGAGCCTTATGCAAAAGGTGGTAAAATTGGTTTGTTCGGTGGTGCCGGTGTAGGTAAAACCGTATTGATTATGGAGTTAATTAACAACATCGCTAAAGGATACGAAGGTTTATCTGTATTCGCAGGTGTTGGTGAGCGTACCCGTGAAGGAAACGATTTATTGCGTGAGATGATTGAATCAAATGTAATCCGTTATGGAGAAGCATTTAAGCATTCTATGGAAAGTGGCGGATGGGATTTATCAAAAGTAGATTTAAAAGAGTTAGAAAAATCACAAGCAACCTTGGTGTTCGGTCAGATGAACGAGCCTCCGGGAGCACGTGCTCGTGTTGCCTTGTCAGGATTGACAATGGCGGAATATTTCCGTGATGGTGATGAAAAATCAGGTGGGCGTGATATCCTTTTCTTTATCGATAACATTTTCCGTTTTACACAAGCTGGTTCTGAGGTTTCTGCGTTGTTAGGCCGTATGCCTTCAGCGGTAGGTTACCAACCAACATTGGCAACTGAGATGGGATTGATGCAAGAGCGTATTACTTCAACGAAACGTGGTTCTATTACTTCGGTACAAGCGGTTTACGTTCCTGCGGATGACTTAACCGATCCGGCTCCTGCTACAACATTTGCCCATTTGGATGCAACAACCGTATTGAATCGTAAAATTGCTGAGTTAGGAATTTACCCTGCGGTGGATCCATTGGATTCTACTTCTCGTATCTTAACTCCGGTTGTTTTAGGTGAAGCACATTATGGAACAGCTCAACGTGTGAAAACCATTTTACAACGTTACAAAGAATTACAAGATATCATTGCAATCCTTGGTATGGACGAATTATCTGAAGAAGACAAATTGGTTGTATCTCGTGCAAGACGTGTTCAACGTTTCTTATCTCAGCCTTTCCACGTTGCTGAACAGTTTACAGGATTAAAAGGTGTATTCGTTTCAATTGAAGATACCATCAAAGGATTTAACATGATTATGAATGGTGAAGTGGATCAATATCCTGAAGCAGCATTCAACCTTGTTGGAACAATTGAAGATGCAATTGAAAAAGGTAAGAGCATTTTAGCGGAAGCGAAATAAAACAGTTCAAAGTTTAAACTATGCATTTAGAAATAATAACACCAGATAAAAAGGTTTACAGCGGAGAAGTTGATTCTGTAAAACTTCCGGGTGCCGAAGGTTCTTTCGGTATCTTGAAAAATCACGCTCCTATTATTGCTTCTTTGAAAAAAGGAACAATAAAAGTTACGGATTCAAAAAAGCATGTTGAAAATTTTGAAATCAATGGCGGTGTTGTTGAAGTTCAAAACAACAATGTAATTGTTTTGGCTGAATCGTAATTCAAAAGCATACTTAATTTCTAGAAATCCTGCTTCAATTTGAAGCAGGATTTTTTATTTATATATGATGTGAAGACCTATTGATGTATATTTATGTCACATGAACGTACATTCATTAATATACAAAGTAATCCTCTTCTTTTTTACTGCACTTTCTTTCCAAAGTTGCATCACCACTCCGGCTGCATTCAAAGCTGAGGAACAACCAGCTGCACCAGACTATAGCAATGAGAAAAATTGGTGCGCTTTACCTTTCAGAAAAGACTACGCAGATATTATTCCTAAATCAGAAATATGGATGAATGATTCATTAAAAAAAGTAGATGTTTTTTATGTTTATCCAACATTGTATTTATATGGAAAAACATGGAATGCAAATTTGAAAAACAAACAATTAAATAAGTACATCGATAAATATTTGTTGCAATACCAAGCAACAGCATTTAATCAAGTTGGAAGAATATATGCCCCAAGGTATCGACAAGCCAGAATTACAAGCTATTTGGATACTACAGGAAACGGAGAAAAAGCACTCGACTTTGCCTATGAAGATGTAAAAAAAGCATTTCAATATTACTTAGAGCATTATAATCATAATCGGCCAATTATTATTGCATCCCATAGTCAAGGTACAACCCATTGCAGAAAACTTATAAAAGAATTTTTTGATACTCCGGAAAAGAAAAAGCAATTGGTATGTGCATACATTATCGGATATGAGGTTGACACAACAACTTACGAAGTGCTAACTCCTTGCAAAGATGCGAAAGAAATCAATTGTTTCCTCACCTGGTCATCTTTCAAATATACTTTTGAAGGGACCGGACTAAAAAGTCATACACGAAATAAAATGTCTGTCAATCCGATTACATGGAAAATGGATACTACAAAAGCTTACGGAGAAGGAGGAGTTTTATTTAATTTAAACAGAAAAAAACATTACAAATCAGAAGCACATGTTTCTGATAATAATTTATGGGTAAAAACAAATGCTCCTTTTTTCAAACGAATACGAAATTTACACGCATTAGATTACAATCTCTTCTGGTTTGACATACGAAAAAATGCTTCTACAAGAGTTGAAGAATATTTTAAATAATCCTACTTAAACGCAATCTGCTTTGCATCCGCTTCTGAAATTTTTGTGAATGCATCTTTGAACGCAAGATATTCTTCCGGACTAACAATCTCTTTATTGTATTTCATTGTGCGAGTAGCCAGAATTTTTGTACCGGACATCTTGAACGTCAAACTATAAGACAACAATGCATTGTTAATCACCACAGCTTTGGGCAATTCAACCAATACTTTTCCTTTTGGAATATCAATCGTCATTTCTTCTATCGCATATTCCAACGATGTAAATGAATACACATTAAAAGGGAATGTTCGTTTTTCCAACGATAAGAAATCTAAACTCGAATGCGCTTCTGACCAGGGTAACTTCACAATCTTCATTCCTGCAACATCCGTCATTGCATTGCTCACGGTAAATGAAAGCGAATAACTAATCGTATCTTTTAGTGTAGATAGGTCGCTAAATGTTAATTCGGTTAATTTCACCGGTGTTGTAAAATCCGCACTAACCGCTTGCGCCATCAATTTCAATTGTTCTTCTTTTCCTAACTCCGCATAATCATAGCGCGTGCCTGACGTATACACTCCTGTGCAAGTGGTTGTTCGTGAAGCCAGCAAATCATTATTATTAAATGAAAGATTCATTTTACGCATAATGTTATTCGGAATTCTATTTTCTGTTTTTAAACGCTCCAATTCGCCAATCACCGTTGTTGATTCGTTCGGAATATTTAGAATGGGGGTATTCAACAAGGAAGTACTCAATGTTGAAAAAGGCAGTTTGTTATCGGTTAATTCAATGTAATACGATTTATTATCCGCAATCAAATGTGCGATACAATGATTGAATCCAACACTTGGCTGTACTAAATAATTATCTCCATTTTCACGTGTACTAACCAATACCAGATTTGCCGTTACACCTACTTCTCGGCACATGGCCACAAAAAGTGTTGATACATCTTTACAATCCCCTAACTTGGTGTTGAGTGTACGAGATGCTTTTTGAGGAATAAATGCTCCTTGCAAAAACGAAACGCTACTATAACTTACATTTTTTTCGATATACTCATAAATCAATTTTGCCTTTTGCAATTGAGTTAAATCTTTCGGCTTATCCTTAAACACTTCAGCAACCGCTTCTTTTATTTCATAATCTGATTTAGCTTTTGTATTTGCTAAATCGGCATACCAATTACTAATAAATTTCCAATCCGGAATAGATGAAATATCGATAACCATTCCAACATCATCTAATGTAGGCATATAGGATTCGTTCTTTAACCCCGGCAAATTTGTTTTCTCAAACATCAACAGTTTATATCCTGCTTCCGGAGCAGAAACAACCGGTTGCAAATCACTATTTATTACTTTATAATTGAATTTTTTATCTTCAGGCACAATCAGACTGTATTTACAAAGTCCAACTGGCAAACTATAATTCATATTAAATCGGTCGGTAAAGTGTGCGGCCAATTGCCCGTATACATATTCTTCAATTCGATAGGTCATGTGAATGGCGTCCCCAATTTCCAAGGACGTGAATACCATTTGATTTCCGTTTGTCTCCGCTTTTACTTTATTGCCATCCACTTTAAATACTTCTGCTTTTTCAATAATTAAACGTTGCGTGTATTCGTTATACCCAATTGAATATTCTTTCCAAGCATCAATACCAGCCTGATTAAAAATCTTAATCATAATTTCGGTTTTTTGTTCCGTTGCACCTTCCGGATAAACAATGCGTTGCATATCGTTTAGTAGAATCATACTGTTATCTTCCGGAAACTCTTTTGCTGAAGGCGATTTAGCAAACAATGCTTCTGCATCTGATGTTGGAAAATAATCAAACAAATCCTTTTTATTTTGCATTTTACGAAGCAAACGATGTGCTTCATAATTTGTTGGTGAATAATAAATGCATTTAGCAAAGGCCATTTTTGCATCTTCAGTTTTATTCATGGCTTCGTAAATTTTCCCTAACTGATTCCAATATTCACCATAATAAGGGCAATACTCTAAAACTATTTTCATCCATTTTTCTGCTGTTGCATAATCTTGTTGAGAGAAGTATAAATCAGAAACACTCTCATAATAACCGGTAGCATAAGGATAATCTTGCGTTCGTTTTAAATAGATATCAAAACCTTTTTGAATGGCACCTTTTTTAAAATAGTTACTTGCTAATGTGTTGGATGCTGCTTCATTATTATTTGTTTTCAAATATTTAACAAGAATATCATTTGCCTTATCATAATCTTTGTTGACACTTATTTCAATCGTGTATTTTAAGTTTACAATTTCCCAGTTATCGGGATATTTTGAGTAAAGCTCTTTACCAATAGTAACAATGTTATCATACTTCTTACGCTTCACAACAATATCCAACTTTAAGGCGTCCGTAACGATACTTTCGCCATAAAGTGCAATCATTTTTTCCAATATTCTTTCTGCTTCATCGTAATCTTCTTTATCCACCGCATCGCTATAAAACTCACGGATTGCATAATAACTGTCGGGATCATTACTCTTAATACTTTCTACCGCTTTTGTCAACAACGTAGTATTTTCATCTCTTGAATAACATTCGATTAATCGTTCTTTCAAGTAGGTACAAGAAGGGGCAATGACGGCAGCCTGATTAAATGCTTTGCGCGCTTCGTATGCTTTATCGTTACGCAAATAAATTTCACCCAACATTAACAATGAAAGAAAATTATTAGGATCTGTTTTAAGTTTCTCTTTAAAAAAGGTGTCTGCGAAAAAAGAAATTTCTTTCACTTCATATGCGACTTCCTTTGTATAGGATTGGGCTTCTGTTGCATAAGTAAGATTATTTAAATTATTTTCATTTAAATCAAATAATCTAACAATAAAATTGGCGCGTGACAATTCACTTTTACCAGTTTGAACTAAAATTCGATTATATCCTTTGTTCAATTTTACTTTATAGCCATACACATCGATATCCGTACTTTGTTCTTCAATAATTGAGCATACATTTTTATCGTTCAACCATATTTTTATTGCACCGGATGCACCGGCACGAAGAATCACTTCTTGGTCAATTGGACTGTTTACAAATGCTTGTGCATAACAAACAGCATCATCACTATTAAAACAATAAGAGAAATCAAACCATTTATCATTGCGAATATTTTTGACGTTAAACCATTTCACATCGGCTCCAACCTTATTTTTAAAAACAGCAGAAGCACTTGGGTTTTCTAATACGCCAAAATCTTTATGAAATCCACTTCCAGATACATTTTCAAATTGTCCGACAGCCTGACAAAATTGAACAACGTTTATCTTATCAAAATATAGTTTTCCATTTTTAAAATCATTGCTCCGTTGAAAATGATAGCCCAACATGGAGTTGGCCATCGACTGCATAGATGAATTGGCTTTGGGGTCATTTGCAACCGCTTTCAAATAAGCAACTTGTTCTTTGTTTTTTTTGTTGTATCCGCCATTTACACTAATGCTCGTCCACAAGGCAAATGCGTAAGGATAGGAATTTTCAGAAGTTTTATAAAAATCAAAATAATATTTAAAAGCATCAGATGTATTTCCGTTTCCTCTCGAGATAATAGACAAGGCCAAACTTGCTTCCGCCTTTGAAAGTGGATCTGTTGTAGCTGCTTTAAAAAAGCCAATTGCTTCCGTACGTTTGTTCGAAATAAAAGCTTCCCACCCCTTCTTGAGATTATCGTTCGCTTTTAAAATTGATTGAAAAGAAATGGAGAATAGTAGAAAAAAGAGGATTGATTTAATGTTTTTCATACAGCGGAGTAGTAAGGATGAATTTGATTAAGTGTAATGGATTAAAACACCGAAATGTCTTTTTTATTTTAATTTTTTATTTTTTTTATGACGGGTTTTATCACGTTTTGTTTTCTTTTCTAAGTTTTTTTCAAGTGCTTTTGTTAAATCCACACCTGTTTGGTTTGCTAAACAAATAACAACAAACAAAACGTCTGCAAGTTCATCCGACAATTCTTTTCCTTTGTCTTTTTTCTTGAATGATTGTTCACCGTATTCACGGGCAATAATGCGTGCCACTTCACCTACTTCTTCGGTAAGAATAGCCATATTGGTTAATTCCGAAAAATAGCGTACGCCATGGAGTTGAATCCAATCGTCTACTTTTTTTTGTGCTGCTTGAATGGTTAATTGATTCATTGGTTTATTGGTTGTTCTTTAATGTTGTAAGAATAAAAAAGGCAATTCAAAAATTGAATTGCCTTTTTTAATTATTGAGAAGTTAGTTTATTCAGGAACAACTTCAAAAGTAACTGTTCCAACAACTTCTTTGTGGAAACGAATATTCGCAGAATAAGTACCTACCGTTTTGATAGCATCTTCGTTCATTGTAATATTTTTACGATCCACATCGTATCCTAATTTTTTCATTGCATCAGCAACTTGTACAGTTGTAACTGAACCGAAAATTTTTCCGGACTCACCTACCTTAGCACCAACTTTTACAACTAAATCTTTTAATTTAGCAACAGTAGCTTCCGCAGCAGCTTTCACTTTTTGTTCTTTGAAAGCGCGTTGTTTTACTGTTTCTGTCAACATCTTTTTAGATGATACAGTCGCCATTTCTGCAAGGTTTTTCGGAATTAAGAAATTTCTTCCGTAACCAGGTTTTACATTTACAACGTCATCCTTGTATCCAAGGTTTTTAACGTCTTGCTTTAAAATTACTTCCATGTCTTAAATCTTATTTTAACATATCAGCAACATAAGGCAATAAAGCTAAGTGACGAGCACGCTTAACTGCTTTAGAAACTTTACGTTGATATTTAACTGATGTACCCGTTAATCTACGAGGTAAAATTTTACCTTGTTCATTGATGAATTTCAATAAGAATTGAGGGTCTTTGTAATCGATATACTTAATACCGCTTTTTTTGAAGCGACAGTATTTCTTTTTCTTCACATCCACTGTGGGAGGTGCAAGATATCTGATTTCTGAATTGTCTGCCATTTTGTTTGAATTTTTTTAGTGAATGAATTAAGCGACTACTTTCGCTTTGTTTCTACGTTTAACACTGTAAGCCACAGCATGCTTGTCTAACGCAACAGTTAAGAAACGCAACAAACGCTCATCACGTTTGTAAGCAACTTCTAAATCTGCGATAAATGCAGCAGGTGCTTGAAATTCAAACAAGTGGTAAAAACCAGTTGTTTTCTTTTGGATTGGATACTGCAATTTGCGAAGGCCCCAGGCATCTTCGTTTACAATCTTGCAGCCATTGTCTGTAAGTAACTTTTTGTACTTACTTACCGTCTCCTTTGCCTGTTCATCAGACAAAACGGGAGTCATAATGAAGACGGTTTCATAATGTTTTAGCATTGTTTTGTAATTTAATTGGTTAATAATTATTCACCTTTTTTCTAAAAGGGACGCAAATATAGTAAAAATACTGCATGGGTGCACGTCCTACAGGAAATTTTTCCTCATTTTAATGATTTTCAGCTGGTTAAAGCTTAATAGGGGCGACTACGTGAGGAGGTAACTGGGTGACTACGAGGAATTTCAGTCGGGATGAATGCTTAACCTATTCCATCATAAATCTCCCCTATCACATTATCGCCCTATCACTGCACCTAGTTACTTAGTTACCTAGTCACTTAGTTACCTAACTATTTATCAACCAAAAATCGACTTTTGCACATTTTACAAAAATCTCATTTTAATACTTAGTTTTGTCCTATCAATTATGGAAAATTTTATTGTATCGGCTCGTAAGTATCGCCCGGCAACGTTTAATACGGTTGTTGGACAAGCGCATATTACCAATACATTAAAAAATGCTATCAAAACGGAACATTTAGCACATGCGTTTTTGTTCTGCGGTCCACGTGGCGTTGGTAAAACAACGTGTGCTCGTATTTTAGCAAAGACAATTAATTGTACGAACCGCACTTCAGAAATTGAAGCGTGCGACAAATGTGAATCCTGCGAATCCTTTAATAGTGGTGCATCTCTGAATGTTTTTGAATTGGATGCTGCTTCTAACAATTCTGTGGACGACATCAGAAATTTAGTTGATCAAGTACGTTTTGCACCCCAATTAGGAACTCACAAAGTATACATCATCGATGAGGTTCACATGCTCTCTTCGGCGGCTTTCAATGCCTTTTTGAAAACACTGGAAGAACCACCCAAACATGCTATTTTTATTTTAGCGACAACAGAAAAGCATAAAATCATTCCTACGATATTATCCCGTTGCCAAATTTTTGATTTCAACAGAATACAAATCGAAGACATTGCCAATCATTTGGCTTACATTGCCGGCAACGAAAACATTACCGCTGAAAAAGATGCATTACACATCATCGCTCAAAAAGCCGATGGTGCCTTGCGTGACGCTTGTTCTATCTTTGATCAGATTGTCAGTTTCGCAGGAACGAATGTTACCTACAAAGCTGTAATCGACAACTTAAATATTTTAGATTACGATTATTATTTTAAAGTAACGGATGCTATTTTAACTGAAAATATTTCTTCCGCATTATTGATTTTCAACGACATCTTAAACAATGGATTTGATGGTCATAATTTTGTTGCAGGAATGGGTGATCACTTCAGAAACCTCTTGGTTGGAAAAGATCCGGAAACGTTACAACTTTTGGAGGTTGGAACAAACATTCGTGAAAAATACAAAGAGCAATCAGCAAAATGCTCCTTACCATTGTTGGTAAAAGGATTAACAATCCTAAATAAGACCGATATCAATTATAAGTCGAGTAAAAATCATCGACTCCAGGTGGAGCTAGCGCTAATGCAGCTTTGTTCGCTCAATTCAATTGGAATTGAGGCTGAAAAAAAAAATGACATACTCCTCATAAGTAAGTCCGCTACCAAACAAAATCGTCCGCAAGCAACTGCCACGGCTCCTGTTGAAAAACCAAAAGGAGAAAGCATCCCGTCTTCCATCCCCATTCAAAAAGCAGCTCCAGTAGCTGAAGCTGCAACTATTGTAAAGAAGCCAATCATTAAATCGATTACTCCTTCTATCAATCAACATTTGAATTCGGATAAAAAAAATGAAAAAAGCACTCCGGAGCAATTGGAGCAAATTAATTCTTCTCAACCAAAAAGTAATTTCAACCAACAACAATTGGAAGAAACGTGGGAGAAATATGCCAACGGATTAAAAGAAAAAGGAAAAACCAATCTATCTACCAGCCTTTTAAATAAAAAACCGGTTTTAAAAGAAAACTTCATTATTGAATTTTCAATCAATAATAAAGCGATAGAAGAATCCATCAATGAAGATAAAATTAATTTTTTAGGCTACTTACGCAAGGAACTAAACAACTATTCTATTCAGCTTCAATTAGTTATGAGCTCTATAGAGGACAAAACGAATCTGTATACTGCTACCGATCGTTACAAGCGGCTATCCGAAAAGAACCCGGCAATTCTTGCCTTCCGTCAGAAATTCGACCTCGACATCGAATTTTAGATATCCACAATTCTATTGCAAATTGTTAATAGATAACCATTTCCTAGTGCAACCTTTTCTTTTTAGTGTGCATCCTATAATTAATGGAATTAATTATAAGCCCAACTTATAATTCATCTCCGCTCTCTAAACTAAATTATAGCATGAAAAAAATAATTTTCTTTCTCACGATTCTTTGTGTAGTTAGTATCACTTCAAATGCACAAATAACTGTTACTCCAGGAGGTACGCCTGCTTCTATTTTGGCAGGATTTGTTGGCTCAGGATTAACGATTAGCGGAGCAACCATCAACTGTAATACTGCTGCCTACGGAACATTTACTGGTGGAGCAGCTTCTAGTATAGGTATGGCGAATGGAATTTTATTGACGACAGGAACCGCTACCGGTGCCGTTGGTCCCAACAATAGCACAAGTTTTACCGGTTGCTACGGAACATCTTTCAGCGACCCTCAACTTACAACTCTTGATCCGCAAGCAAATGAAGATGTTTGTATTCTTGAATTTGATATCATTCCGCAATGTAACCAGCTCACCATCCGATTTGTATTCGGTTCGGAAGAGTATCCTGAATTTGTGAGCTCCGGATTTAACGATGCATTTGGATTTTTTATTACTGGACCAAACCCTTTGGGCGGTTCTTACACCAACCAAAACGTTGCAGTAATTCCAGGCGGAATCCCGGCAAGTATCGATAACATCAATGCCACAACGAATGCCGCCTATTACGTCAACAATACGGGTGGAACAACGATTCAGTACGATGGATTAACCACACAAATAACCTCCAATGTGAATCTGACCCCTTGCGCCACCTATCATTTCAAGCTGGCCATCGCAGATGCCGGAGATTGTTCCTACGATTCCGGTGTATTTGTTGATTTCTTGCAATGTGTAAACGTACCGACCTTAACATTAGCTTCTACTCCTGCTTCTTGTGGTGTAAACAATGGAACCGCTACAGCAACTGTTGTTAACGGATTTCCTCCATTCACCTATACTTGGACTCCCGCAGTTGGCGGTGGCGCAGGAACAGCAAGTGTAACCGGATTAACAGCCGGTGTAACCTATACATGCACCGTATCAGATGCATATGCTTGTACTCCAAACTTAGTAAGCACAATCACTATTGGTGGAGCTGCTGGTAGTGCTGTTAGCGTGAATTCTCCAGCCATTTGTGCAGGTGCCACCACAACATTAACAGCAACTCCTGTTACCGGAGGTGGAACATATTCTTGGGCTCCAGGTGGGGCGTCTACGGCTGCAATAAACGTTACACCGGCATCAACTACAACCTATACTGTTTCCTACACCCTTGGCGGATGTACTACCACGGCTGTCAGCACTGTTACAGTTAACCCATTACCAACGGTTACTGCAGAGGCCAACCAAACGTATTGCGCAGGAGCTGCTGTCGCTGCAAATACTTTTGCAAGCACACCTGCTGGTGCAACATTTACCTGGACGAACTCGAATACCGCAATAGGACTTGGAGCTAGCGGAGCAACCAGCACACCTGCTTTTACTGCAACCAATGCAACAGGAGCTCCAATTACATCAACAATCACCATAACCCCTAGCTTAGCGGGATGTACCGGACCAACAAGTACCTACACCATTACTGTAAATCCACTACCAACAACAACGGTTAATTCACCAACCATTTGTGCTGGAGCAACCGCCACATTAACGGGTGCAGGAGCGTCTACGTATGCCTGGTCTACTGGTGCAACCACTAACCCTATTACTGTTACACCTGCAACTACAACTTCATATACCGTTACAGGAACTGCTGTTGGAGGCTGTACAAGCACTGCTGTTGCCACTGTTACGGTAAACCCAATTCCGGTTACAACCGTTAACTCTCCAACCATTTGTGCAGGTGCTACTGCAACATTGACTGCAGCAGGTGCCACAACATATGCTTGGTCAACAGGCGCCACTACAAATCCAATTACGGTTACACCTGGTACAACAACTTCTTACACCGTTACAGGAACTTCATTAGGCTGTTCTTCAACGGCTATTGCAACAGTAACGGTGAACCCACTGCCTGTAACAACTGTAAATTCACCAACCATTTGTCCTGGACAAACGGCTACTTTAACTGCAGGTGGTGCTACTTCATATTTATGGAGTACAGGCTCAACTGCAAATCCATTAAGTGTTACACCCGCAACAACCACAAGTTATACCGTTACAGGTACAACTGCAGGTTGTACATCAACAGCTATTGCAACTGTTACTATTGGTGGTTCAATTACTCCAACCGTTAACTCTGCAACCATTTGTGCAGGACAAACGGCTACATTAACAGCAACAGGTGGAACAACGTATTTATGGAATACCGGCTCAACAGCAAATCCACTAAGCGTTACACCTGCAACAACAACGAGTTATACCGTTACTGCTACATCCGGTGGATGTACAGGAACAGCCGTTGCAACAGTAACTGTTAATCCAATCCCTGTTACAATAGTAAACTCACCGACCATTTGTGCTGGTGCAACTGCTACATTAACAGGGGCTGGGGCTACAACGTATTCATGGTCCACCGGTGCTACAACAAATCCAATTACAGTTACACCAGCTACCACAACAACCTATACGGTTACTGGAACATCTTTAGGCTGTTCGTCAACTGCTATTGCAACAGTTACTGTAAATCCTATTCCGGTTACTACCGTAAATTCTCCAACAATTTGCCCTGCTTCTACCGCTACCTTAACTGCCGGTGGAGCTACAACATATACTTGGAGCGCTGGCGCAACATCAACAGGAGTAAATACTGCAACCGCAACACCTGCTTCAACAACAACTTATACTGTTACTGGAACATCTTTGGGATGTTCATCAACTGCTGTTGCAACCGTTACCGTTGCATCGGCTTTAGTTGTGTCTGTAAACTCACCAACTATTTGTGCGGGACAAATTGCAAATTTAACTGCTACCGGTGGAACAACTTATACTTGGACTGCAGGCGCAACATCAACAGGAGTAAATACTGCTGATGCAACACCGGCAACCACCACAACATACACAGTAACCGGCACATCTGCAGGATGTACGGGTACAGCCATTGCAACCGTAACTGTAAATCCATTACCTGTTACTACCGTTAACTCACCAACTATTTGTGCTGGTGATGTGGCTACTTTAACCGCTGCCGGTGCTACTTCGTATGCTTGGTCTACTGGTGCTACAACCAACCCGATTACTGTTACACCTGCTACTACAACTACTTATACCGTTACTGGTACTTCATTGGGTTGTACATCTACTACTGTTGCTACCGTTACCGTTAACCCTATTCCGGTAACTACTGTAAACTCTACCAGTATTTGTCCTGCAGGTACTGCAACATTAACTGCTGCTGGTGCTACTACCTATGCTTGGTCCACTGGTGCTACTACCAATCCAATTAATGTTACTCCTGCTGCTACTACATCCTATACCGTTACCGGTACTTCATTGGGTTGTTCATCAACTGCTGTTGCTACTGTTACCGTAAACCCGGGTTTAACTGTTAATGCCGGATTAAATGATACCATTTGTTTTGGTGCTAGCACTGTTTTAGGTGTTACACCAACCGGTGCTGGATTTACTTACAACTGGACTCCGGCTGCATCACTTGTTGGTGCTACCACCGCGACTCCTACCGCTTCACCTGCTACTACCACTACCTATTCGGTGTTAGTAACCGATGCCAGCGGATGTACTGGAACAAGTACTGTTACCGTATTTGCTGATCCTCAAATTACACTTGCCATTGCTGGTATTGACGTGACTTGTAATGGTGCATGTAACGGACAAACCATTGTGATTCCTTCTGGTGGAACACCTGCATATAATTATGCATGGTCTTCCGGATGTGCGGCCGCTTCTTGCAGTCCGTTATGTATTGGAACCTATACCGTTACCGTTACCGATTCGTGGGGTTGTACCTCTTCAGGAACAGCTACCGTTGTTGAACCTACTTTGCTAACAGCTACTGCTGTTGCTACACCTGCTACTTGTAATGCTGTTTGTGATGGAACAGCTACAGCTACTGGTGCCGGTGGAACTGTGGGCGCTGGATATTCTTATTCATGGAACACCGTTCCTGTTCAAACTACGGCTACTGCTACCGGATTATGTGCAGGTACTTATACTTGTACCATTACGGATGCAAATAGTTGTACAGCTACAGTTACCGCTACCATTACAGAACCTACATTGGTGGTGATTGCACCGATTGCACCTGCTGGTGTTTGTACAGGTGGAAGCACAACTATTACAGCTTCCGCTTCCGGTGGAAATGGTGGAGCATATAATTATACTTGGTCACCGGCTGGAACGGGAACGACTCCTTCTGTAGTGGTTACACCGGCAACAACTACAACCTATACTGTAAATGCAACCGATGTAAATGGTTGTCCGGCTGCACCGGTTACCGTTACAGTTACCGTAAATCCTCCACTAGCTGTGGTTGCCAGCGGCACTGCATCTATTTGTCCGGGAGCATCTACCAGCATTTCGGCATTGGCTTCACTAGGAACTGGCGGACCATATACTTATACATGGGCACCTGCAGGTGCTGGAACACCACTTACGGTTTCACCTGCGGTAACTACGACATATACAGTTACTGCGAGTGACGGATGTTCACCTACCGTTACTGCTACCGTTACTGTTACCGTATTACCTGCACCGGTGGTTGCATTCAGCGCTCCGGTAACTTCCGGATGTGCTCCGTTATGTGTCACATTTGCTGATAACACAACCGGTGGAACCGTTGCTTCTTGGAACTGGAACTTTGGTGATGGAAACACCAGCACTGCTGCTGCACCAACCAACTGCTATGCGAATCCGGGTAATTATACTGTTACATTATCAACAACAACTACACTGGGTTGTACAGCTACCGATAGCATCGTAAACTACATTACTGTTTATCCAAATCCGGTTGCTAGTTTTACTGCACCATTGTCGAGCAGTGTTATTAATCCAACAGTTCCATTCACCGACAATTCAACAAATGCAACATCTTGGAATTGGAATTTTGGTGATCCATTCTCATTGCCTGCAGATAGCAGCAGTACGTTGCAAGACCCTACACATAGCTATAGTCAAGCTGGAACCTATTGCGTAACTTTAACCGTTACAAGTGTAAATGGATGTACCGACAATACACAACAGTGTATCGTTATTGATCCAGAATTCACCTTCTTTATTCCGAATGCATTTTCACCAAATGATGATGGAATCAATGACACCTTCTTTGGAACAGGCATTGGAATTAAGAAATACGAACTATATATCTACGACCGTTGGGGCAATATGATTTTCTTTGCAGATGAATTAGATAAAGGATGGGATGGAAGAGCAAATCATGGGAAAGATGTAGCACAACAAGATGTGTACGTTTGGAAAGTAAAATTAATTGATGTGTTTGATAAAAAACACAGCTACATTGGTACAGTAACCATTGTAAAATAAAATAAAAACGACTACTAAAAATCCGCTTCGAAAATTCGGAGCGGATTTTTTATTATTTTTAGTCTAACAACAGAAAAATGATTCGACTTATTTTAAAAAAAATCTTCCTTCTTCTATTTCTATTTTCATATTTAAAAAATGTGAATGCGTCTAGCATTATTGAAAACAAAGGACAAATCACACAGGAAGAATTTGACTCACAAAAGATTTTATTTTATACCGCAATCAATGGAGGAACCGCTTATTTCTTAAAAGATCGCATTGCATTTGTTTTATACCAAACAACAGAAAAAAAATTATTTAATACATTTTTAATTGAGAATAAAACAAACGTTTTTAGATACGACTACCAATTTGAAAACGCAGAAAATTTCAATATAGAAGCAGGGCAAACCGCTTCAGAAAAACTAACATTTTACACACGCGGCAAATGTTACACAGCAAATCAATTTGAAAAAATAACTTATACGAACAAATCAAAAGGCGTGTCTATGGTTTTTTATAACCATCCTGAAAAGGGTTTAAAATATGACATCGTTTTTGAAAATCCAAAAACAAATGAAGTTACATTTTCATTTAAACTACTCGGAGTAACTGCAAAAAAAATACTTGACGAAACAAAAAAAAAACAACTGCTATCTATTGAAACACCGCTTGGAGAAATAAAAGAACAATTCCCATCCGTTTATGCAGACGTTCAAAAAAACAATAAAGTAGTTCGCAGAGAACAAGTTTGCAACATTACCATTCAGGATAATACTATTTCTTATTCCACTGCTGTTCCTTTAAATTGTCAATCTATTGTGATTGACCCTTGGATTTCATTTGCAGGAGGTGCAGATGTTGATGAATGTTATGGATTAGATGGTGATAGCTTCGGCAATGTTTACATTTCAGGATATACACAAAGTGTTGATTTTCCGAGTAGTGCCGGTGCATTCCAAATAAATTTAAATGCCAACTATGATGCTTACATCTTCAAGTTTGATGCAAACGGACAGCGATTATGGGCAACGTATTATGGAGGCAGTCAAAACGATTTCGGTTATCGATTAAAAGTAACTCCTACTGGGAAACCAACATTATCAGGTTATACCTACAGCTCCGATTTATTTATCAGTGCTAGTGGAGTTTTCAGTTCATCTTTTTCTGGATCTGTAGATGCCTTTATCACGCAATTTGATACGAATGGAAATTTTCTTTGGGGTACTTTTGCCGGAGGAACCGGTGGTGATTTTGCGGTAAGCATGGATATGGACAAGCAAGGAAACATTGCACTGGGTGGTTTCACAAGCAGTAACGACTTCCCTACATCTCCGGGAGCCTGGCAATCACTATTTGGAGGCGCATTGGACTGTTTTGTTTCCAAGTTCGATACGACAGGAAACAGAGTTTGGAGCACATTTTTGGGTGGAATGAATAGCGAAGATGCACATGCAATAAAATTTGACACACTTGGAAACGTAATTGTAGCAGGCGACACATATAGCAGCAATTTTCCAGTTGAAGCAACCTCTTATCAAAATTTTTTGATGGGTGGGAGCGATGCTTTTGTTACAAAATTTAATAGCTCAGGAGTAAAAATTTGGTCAACCTATTTAGGAGGTGTTGGCAATGAAGACATTTATGCTTTAGCATGTGACAAAGCAAACAACATTTATTTTACCGGGTATAGTGCGAGTAGTGATTTCCCAATAAGTGCAGGAGCGTTTCAATCAACAATGAATGGAGTAAGAGATTTATCAATCGGCAGCTTCTCTCCTTCCGGAAACCTAAGATGGTTAACCTATGCAGGAGGAGCAGCTTGGGATACCGGAAGAGGAATCATCGTCAACACCAATCAAAAATTAACCATCGTAGGAGAGACCAACTCCACGGACTTTCCAATGATTGGCAACCAATTCGACACCATCAATAATGGCATTTCTGATATTGTTTATATGACACTTGACTCGACAGGTTTTGTTGAATTATCGAATTTGAATGGTGGAGCAAGTGCCGATTACGCTTACAACATTTGCGAAGTAATGCAACAGAAAATTGTTGTTTCCGGAAATACTTACAGTACAGACTTTCCTGTCACTTCAGGTGTTTTTCAAACAATAAAAAGTGGAGATGTAGATGCATTTGTTTGGCAAATTGATACGGTTTCAATTATAACAACAATTGAAAATTCGAATATTAATAACAATAGTTATTTATATCCCAATCCGTCCAATGACAAAGTAATTATCCTCGGAATTCCTGTGGGGAAATATTCTGTGCAGCTATTTAATAGCCAAGGACAGCAATTAAAACAGCTGAATTATGAAAGCACCGGGCAAATTGAACTTTCTTCATTAGAAAATCTTCTAAACGGAATTTACACGATTCAACTAACTTCCAACTCAAGTTCAAGCACTTACAAGCTCATAAAATTGAATTAACATTCCGATGATTCTATTTATGTTTTGTTAATAAATTATATCCGCTTTTTTAACCTCCATCATGCAACGTTTAGGCTCAAGGCTACGTCTAACCTTTAACTAAACAGACTTTACACTACTACTATATTAACTACTACTATTATGAAACGCGTTCATTCGACTATCGTATTTTTTTTATTTACAATATTTTTTGCCTTTTCTGTGAAAAGAGCAGAAGCATGTCATGCCATTGCACTTGTAAATATAACCCAACAAACTCCTATTGCCGGAGGAATTATTGTAAATGCCGCTTCCGATTCACCAACTTGTGGTTGTGCCGCCTATTGGCTAGACGTAGAAGTACGTTGTATCGGTGAAGCATTTAATGGAGCTCCTTTCTCGCCTGGATTTTACGGACCTTTAGGCACCTACCCGTTTTATCAAAGTGCACAAATGATGAAACCGAGTTGTGTTGTTCAAAATTATCCGGGTGTAACAATTAATTTTGCTGCACTTTGTCCAGGAACAACTTACCAATACAGAATGCGTGAAAACCACAACTTTAGTGTTGGTCCTTGGTGTGCAACGCAAACATTTGTTGTACCTGGTGTTATGCCAACATTTACTGCGACAGTAGCAGCAACAGCAAATAACATTTGTGCCGGTGCATGTACCACAATTACTGCAACTCCAACTGGAGGGTGTCAAATTGCTGTTTTATATAACTGGAGCAATGGAGCAACTACTCCATCTATTACTGTTTGCCCAGGAGTAACAACAACCTACACCTGTGCAGTAACGGATGATTGCAGCAATCAAGTTGCGAATGTTAGTATGACCATCAACGTTGTCCCTGCACCTATTGCAGGAACCGCTTCAGTCACACCAGCATCGGTCTGTTCCGGAACACCCGTCAATCTTACACTAACAGGAAGTACCGGAGGCATACAATGGCAAAGTGCACCAACAGCAGGAGGACCTTTTACCAACATAGCTGGCGCAACTGCGGCAACGTTTACTACTGCTGGTATGACTACGAACACCTGTTTTAGAGCAGAAGTTAGTGGTTGTGGAGCACCCGTTTATTCAAATGTAATTTGCATTACCATTAGTCCAGCACCTACTATTAGCGTGAATTCACCAACTATTTGTCCGGGTGCTACAGCAAACTTAACTGCAAGTGGTGCTTCTAGTTATGTATGGACTGCAGGAGCAACTTCTACGGGTGTGAATACCGCTGATGCGAGCCCGCTTGTGACAACAACTTACACGGTTACGGGTACAACAGCCGGTTGTACCGGAACAGCAATCGCAACGGTTACAGTAAATCCAGGAGCACCTATAACAGTAAACTCACCAACAATTTGTGAAGGAGATGTTGCTACCTTAACTGGTGCAGGTGCCACTTCTTACTCTTGGTCAACAGGTGCTATCACAAATCCAATTACCGTTACACCAATTACTACAACATCTTATACTGTTACCGGAACAACAGGCGGTTGCACCTCAACGGCAATAAGCACTGTTACTGTTAATCCATTACCAATAACAACCGTTAACTCACCCAATGTTTGTCCAACGTTCACCGCCAACTTAATTGCCGGTGGTGCAACTACATATACTTGGAGTGCTGGCGCTACATCTACCGGTGTAAACACTGCTGACGCTTCACCTGTTGTTACAACAACTTATACGGTTACAGGTACTTCATTGGGTTGTTCATCAACTGCTGTTGCTACCGTTACCGTGAATGCCGGACTGATTATCAATGCCGGATTAAACGATACCATTTGTTTTGGTGCTAGCACTGTTTTAGGTGTTACACCAACCGGTGCTGGATTTACTTACAACTGGACTCCGGCTGCATCACTTGTTGGTGCTACCACCGCGACTCCTACCGCTTCACCTGCTACTACCACTACCTATTCGGTGTTAGTAACCGATGCCAGTGGATGTACTGGAACAAGTACCGTTACCGTATTTGCTGACCCTCAAATTACACTTGCCATTGCTGGTATTGATGTAACTTGTAATGGTGCATGTAACGGACAAACCATTGTGATTCCTTCTGGTGGAACACCTGCATATAATTATGCATGGTCTTCTGGATGTTCGGCCGCTTCTTGCAGTCCGTTATGTATTGGAACATACACCGTTACCGTTACCGATTCGTGGGGCTGTACATCTTCAGGAACAGCTACTATTATTGAACCTACCGTATTAACTGCCTCGATATCGGGAACAACACCAACATCTTGTAATGCTGTTTGTGATGGAACGGCTACTGCTACCGGTGCCGGTGGAACTGTGGGCGCTGGATATTCTTATTCATGGAACACTGTTCCTGTTCAAACTACGGCTACTGCTACCGGATTATGTGCAGGTACTTATACGTGTACCATTACGGATGCAAATAGTTGTACAGCTACCGTTACCGCTACCATTACAGAACCTACATTGGTGGTGATTGCACCGATTGCACCTGCTGCCGTTTGTACAGGTGGAAGCACAATGATTACAGCTTCGGCTTCAGGTGGAAATGGTGGAGCATATAATTATATTTGGTCACCTGCTGCGGGATTAGACTTTACAAATATTCCAAACCCTACTTCTACTCCCGCTGCTACAACGATTTACACGGTTAACGCAACAGATGTAAATGGTTGTCCTTCTGCTCCGGCTACCGTTACCGTTACTGTTAATCCTCCACTCACTGTGGTTGCCAGCGGTACTGCTTCTATTTGTCCGGGAGCCTCTACCAGCATTTCGGCATTGGCCTCATTGGGAACTGGCGGACCATATACCTATTCATGGGCACCTGCAGGTGCAGGAACACCACTTACGGTTTCACCTGCTGTAACCACGACATACACCGTTACAGCTAGTGACGGATGTTCACCTACGGTTACGGCTACTGTTACAGTTACCGTATTACCTTTGCCCGTTGTGGCATTCAGCGCACCAATAACTTCAGGTTGTGAGCCTTTATGCGTTACATTTACCGACAATTCAACCGTTGCAGGTGGAGCTATTGCAACTTGGAATTGGGATTTTGGAGATGGGAACACCAGCACCTTGCCTACACCTACTAATTGTTATGCAGCTGCCGGTAGTTACAACGTGACCTTATCCGTTACTTCTACATTAGGTGGTTGTAGTTCTACAAGTACTGTGCTTGGATACATCACTGTGCATCCAAATCCTATAGCAGATTTTACGGCACCTTTGTCAAGTAGTATTCTTAATCCTGATGTGAGTTATGTCGACAATTCAAGTGTAGCTACAGGTGCGATCACTGGATGGCATTGGAATTTCGGGGATCCATTTGCAGGAACAGACAGCACGAGTAGCTTACAAAATCCAACACATACCTTCACCGAAGCAGGAACCTATTGTGCGTCACTTGCTGTTACAACAAATTTTGGGTGTATCGACAACACACAAATATGCATCATTATAGATCCTGAATTCACATTCTTTATTCCAAATGCATTCTCTCCGAATGGCGATGGAATCAATGACGAATTCTATGGAAAAGGTGATTACATCAAAAAATATGAATTATTAATTTATGATCGCTGGGGAAATTTAATTTTCTTCGCAGACGATATTAATAAACATTGGGATGGAATTGCGAATCATGGAAAAGAAATAGCAGAAGAAGATGTTTACGTTTATGTAGTGAAAATAAGTGATCACAAAGACAAAAAGCATAAATACACAGGCACGGTAACCATTGTGAAATAATTTTCACAAATTCATCGGCACAAAAAGCCCCGCTACAACTAATTGTAGCGGGGCTTTTTTAATTCGAGAACATGCAACTATTTCTCTGATTTTGACATCCTTATAAGCGAATAAGTACTAATAAAATCTAATTACCTTTAGCAGGTGAGTTTGCTTTCCAAAAAAAAATTCACTTACTTCGTAAAAATCAATTTTTATACATAATCAAATGAAAACGAACATCTTACTAAAATCTCTCTTCTTGTTTTTAGGATTATCTTTTTGCATGGTAATAAAAGGACAAGAAATACAAGATCAAACCTATACCATTACTAGTAATGGAACTGTAACAGATATCCAGCCTTATATTTTAGCATTGAACAATTCGAATATGAAATATCACCGACTAAAAAACTCGCGTTATACAATTGAGTTTACAAGTGGTGTTAAAGTTGAATTGTTTTCAGCAACAGAAATCAATGCAAGTCTTCACACATTAAATCTTTCAGAATATCCTGAAAACTTTTCAGCTGACAGAGATGTTCCTGTCTTTTCATTGGGTCCGAATAATTTTATTATGGAAGAACACCATACAAAATCAAAATATCACTAAGCCAAGAAACTCTCTTAAACTCTCTCTCATACAAAATGAAAAAAATTATTCTTTTACTAACTTTACTGGTTAGCTTTTATAGCAAGGAAGCATTTGCTCAACCGGCAAATGATGAGTGTGCTACAGCACAAAACATTGGTACACTTCCAGCACCGGCAGCTTGTGCCGGAACAGCACCTCAGCTTGGTGCAACCATGACCATCCCTGGAACATTAGTAGGAGCCACTCCGGCCAGTCCTTACGTTTATCAACCCGGATGTGCTGGAGGAACAATGGCTGTTCCCGCAAATGATGTTTGGTATTCTTTTACCGCAAGTAGCTATCAAGCAGTGATTACAATCAATTCAACTTTTGCAACACCTAATATTGCCATGTACTCCGGAACTTGTGGAGCATTGGGTGGAGGCGTTGGAGGTTGCGCTGTTGGTTCCGGTGGAACAGTTACACTTACCGTTGAACAAATGGTGATTGGCACAACCTATTATATCCAAGTAAGTGGAGCAACGGGAGAAACAGGGACATTCAACATGATCATCAGAAACAATAAAGATTGCTCTGATTGTATTAATGCTACTACTTATACTGCAACACCTCTTCCGGTAAATGGAATGTATAATCCCGGACAAGTTGTTTCTTTCTGTTATCATATCAGTCAGTACACACAAATTAATACCAACTGGTTACATGGAGTACAATTAACCTTTGGATCAGGATGGAACTTAGCATCATTAACAACCACTCCACCTGCTGCTTGCCAAACTACACCAGCAGGTGGTACTTGGGCTTATTATCCTGCAGGATGTACATCTTCCGCAACAGGAACAACATTTGGACCTGGATTTTATTTTGACACACCAGATGCAGGAACAAATCCGGGAGATAATTTCGGAGATAATTGTACTGGAGTTTTAGGTGCCGGCACTTGGAATTTTTGTTTTACGATTGCTGTAGCTAATGGATGTGCACCTGGCTCAAACTTAAGCGTAACAGTGAATACTACTGGTGATGGTGAATCCGGTTCATGGAGCAGTTTAGGTTGTTTGGATGATCCTGCTTCTGTATTACCGGCTGTTGGAGCATGTTGTATTCCTACGATGGCTTCCACACCAACAACTTGTGTAGGAAATGATGGAACAGCAACAGCAACTCCTGTTGGCGTTTCTGGACCATACAATTATGAGTGGACCAACTCTGTTGGAACAGTTGTATCAAGCACATCCGGGGTTGCAGGTGCAAACACTGCAACAGGATTATTACCCGGAACATATACCGTAACCATTTTAAATACAGCATTAAGTTGTGAAGTTACAAACACTGTAACAGTAACTGCAGGCGGTGGTGTAATCGCTACTCCAACAGCTGGAAGTAACAGTCCGGTTTGTATCGGATCTACATTGAATTTAACAGCAACAACAGTTGCAGGAGCAACCTACGCGTGGACAGGTCCAAATGCGTTTGCATCAGCATTACAAAATCCAAGCATCGCAAGTGTTACTGCATTAGCTGCTGGAACATATACCGTTGTTGCAACTTCAGGTGGATGTACTGCATCATCCACAGTGGTGGTTGTCATCAACCCTCCACCTACCGTTACGGTACCCGCGAATATGACCGTTTGTAATGGGGCGAATATTGGCGCTTCTGCCTATTCGAGTACTCCTGCGGGAGGAACATTTACATGGACAAATTCAAATACCGCAATTGGCTTGGCTGCATCCGGTGTTGGAAATACTCCTGCGTTCACCGCTACAAATTTAGGAGCAGCACCAATAACAGCAACGATAACGGTAACACCAACTGTTGCAGGATGTTTAGGAACGCCTAATACATATACCATAACTGTAAATCCTACACCTGTTGCTCCAACAGCTTTGGGAACTTCTATTTGTACAAATAATTCAACAACCCTTACTGCAACCGCACCTGGCGGAACCTACGAGTGGTTTAATGCTCCTGGTGGAACATTATTATTTACTGGTGCTAGTTTTACAACACCCGTTTTAACAGCAAATACAACGTACTATGTGCAAACAACTATACTTGGCTGTACGAGTCCACTAACACCGGTTACAGTTACTATTGCTCCTGGTTTAATTGTAAACGCAGGATTGGATGACACCATTTGTTTTGGTGGAAATACCACTTTAAATGCAACACCAACCGGTGCTGGCTACACATATTCATGGGCTCCAGCTGCAGGATTAAGCAACACGGCAATCTCTAACCCCGTTGCCAATCCGGCTACTACCACAACCTATACAGTGACAATTACTGATCCGGGTGGATGCGTTGGAACGGATGATGTAACGATTTATTCTGACCCTGAAATAACATTGGCAATTGCTGGGATTGATGTGACTTGTAATGGTGCTTGTAACGGGCAAACCATAGTGATTCCGGCTGGTGGAACACCAGCTTATTCTTACGCGTGGTCATCCGGATGTGCTGCAGCTTCCTGCAGTCCGCTTTGCATTGGAACCTATACCGTTACCGTTACGGATTCATGGGGTTGTACATCCTCAGGAACAGCAACCGTTATCGAACCTACATTATTAACTGCATCAATAACAGCATCCACACCAACTACATGTAATGGCGTTTGTGATGGAACAGCGACTGCAGCTGGAAATGGTGGAACAATTGGTGGCGGATACGCTTTTTCATGGAACACGGTTCCTGTTCAGGCTACAGCAACTGCTACTGGCTTATGCGCTGGAACGTATACTTGTACTATTACTGATGCAAACGGATGTACGGCTACCACTACCGCAACAATTACAGAACCAAGTATCGTTGTGATTGCTCCTATCGTTTCTCCGACTATTTGTTTTGGCGGTACCACAAATTTGGTTGCGTCTGCTTCTGGCGGAAATGGTGGACCATATGCATATACTTGGAGTCCGGCTACCGGATTGGATTTTACTAACATTGCCAATCCAAATGCATCACCAGTTGCAACAACAATCTATACTGTAAATGCAACAGATGTAAACGGCTGTGCGGCAGCTCCTGTGAATGTTACAGTAACTGTAAATCCTCCTTTATCAGTAATTGTATCACCAGCTGTTTCAATTTGTCCGGGTGCATCTGCACCGATTTCTGCAACAGGATCAAATGGGTCAGGTGGACCTTATGTTTATTCATGGTCGCCTGCAACTGGCTTGAGTAATCCTGCCATTTCGAACCCTTCGGCATCACCAGCAACAACTACAACTTATACTGTAACCGTAACAGATGGATGTTCACCAGCAGTAACGGCAACAGTTATAGTAACAGTGCTTCCTTTACCCGTTGTTACCTTCAGTGGTGATATTCTTTCAGGATGCTCACCAGTATGTGTAATCTTCACAGATGCGTCTACGGTAGCAGGTGGTACGATTACCAATTGGAATTGGTCATTTGGAGATGGAACAACGTTTATAGGTCAAAATCCTCCATTACATTGTTATTCCAATTCAGGCACAACCGATGCATTATTTACTGTTGGTTTAACGGTTACATCTTCCTTGGGCGGATGTACATCTACCGATTCGTATTTGAATTATATTACTGTATTTGCAAATCCGGTCGCTGAATTTACAGCTTCACCGAATCCGGCAACAATATTGGAACCGACTGTAAACTTCACAGATCAGTCCACCTCCACCTTTCCTATTGTATCTTGGAATTGGGATTTTGGTGATGGCTCATCCGGTTCAACGGCTACAAATCCATCTCATGATTTTCCAAATATCATTGAAGGTAGCTACAATGTTACACTTACAGTTGTTGATGGCAATGGTTGTATAGATGATGTTTCCCACACAATTATTATCAATCCTGAGTTTACGTTCTTTATCCCAAATGCCTTTACTCCAAATGGAGATGGAGTGAATGATTTTTTCCAAGGGCAAGGAGTAGGAATTAAAAAATATGAAATCATGATTTTTGATCGTTGGGGAAATATGATTTGGTATACGGATGACATTAACAAATTATGGGATGGAAAAGCAAACCATGGTAAAGACATGGCACAGCAAGATGTGTATGTTTGGAAAGTTAAATTAACAGATGTATTTGACAAAAAACATAATTATACAGGAACCGTTACGATAGTGAAATAGGTGACTAAGTGACTAGGTGACTAAGTGACTAAGTGACTAAGTAACTAGGTAACTAGGTGACTAAGTAACTAGGTAAAAAAACGAAAGAGTGTTGAATTTTAAATTCAACACTCTTTCGTTTTTTAATACAATTTAATAAGTTACCAAATGAGCTTGTTACTTCTTAACATACATCACTTCTTTCACAGCCTTCACAACACGCGCAACATTTGGCAATGATGCTTCTATTAATGTTGGTGCATAAGGCAAAGGTACATCTGCAGTTGTAATTCTTAAAACCGGAGCATCCAAATAATCAAATGCTTCTTTCTGTACTTTAAATGCGACTTCAGTAGCAATTGAGCCTAATGGCCAAGCTTCTTCAACAATCACTAATCGATTGGTTTTTTTCACCGAAGTAATCACTGTTGCATAATCAATCGGGCGGATGGTACGCAAATCAATTACCTCAACACTGATACCTTCTTTTTCTAATTCAACTGCTGCAGCCAGCGCTTGTTTCATAATTTTACCGAAGGAAACAATCGTTACATCTTTCCCTTCACGTTTAACATCAGCAACACCAATAGGAATTAAATATTCCCCTTCAGGTACTTCTCCTTTATCTCCATACATTTGTTCACTCTCCATAAAAACTACAGGATCGTTATCACGAATAGCTGATTTTAAAAGACCTTTGGCATCGTATGGATTGGATGGAACAATTACTTTTAATCCCGGACAGTTTGCATACCAATTATCAAACGCTTGAGAATGCTGAGAACTTAACATTCCGGCAGAAGCTGTGGCCCCTCTAAATACGATTGGAACAGGAAATTGGCCACCACTCATACTCATCATTTTTGCTGCCGAATTAATAATCTGATCAATGGCAACCAATGAAAAATTAAAGGTCATAAACTCAACAATCGGTCGTAAGCCATTCACGGCAGAACCTATTGCAATACCAGTAAAACCAAGCTCTGCAATTGGCGTATCAATTACCCGTTTTTCACCAAACTCAGCAAGCATACCTTTACTAACTTTATATGCCCCATTATATTCAGCAACCTCCTCACCCATCAAATATACTTTTTCATCTCTGCGCATTTCTTCACTCATTGCTTCACGAAGTGCTTCACGAAATTCGATTGTTCTCATTTGTTTAAAATTTTAATGAACTACAAATTTAATGATTTTTATATATAGAAACGAATTTACCTGATTTTCGGAATCCTGATAATTGAGATTCTGAATTGGAGAAAATATAAAACAACAAAAAAGCCATTCTTCAGTGAAGAATGGCTTTTTTTGTAAATTATAAAAACAATTATTTGCTACGAACAATTCTGATTGTTGTAACGTTTTTCTCGTTCTCAACTTTCAAGAAATAAATTCCGTTTGCAAAACTTGACATATCAATTGCTGTTTTAACAGAAGTTGATCGTGTAGAATACACTACATTACCAACACATCAACAATTGTAATCATATTCTCATCTAACGTTGTTTCAACATTTAAAATACCTGTTGTAGGATTTGGATAAACATTGATTAAACCATCTTGAGAATATGTTGCAATTCCTGCACAAGGATCAACATAGATTGTTCCCGTTGTAGATGCAGAACATCCATTTGCATCGGTATAACTATAAGTAATCACGTTGTTACCTAATGAAGCAGATGCAGGATTAAAGTTTCCTAAAGAAACACCTGTTCCTGAATAAGAACCACCTGTTGGAGAACCACCAGTTAATGCAAAAGAAGTAAGGTTCACGCAAACAGTATCAACAGTTAACGCTAAAAGTTACTGTTGGTGCTGGAGGATCGAACAATGTTGAAGTTGCAGTTGAAGTACAACCGTTCGCATCAGTAATTGTCACTGTATAAGAACCAGCAGCTAAACCACTAATATCTTCCGTTGTAGCAGCATTGCTCCAAACGTAAGCATAAGGAAGTAGCACCAGTAACAGTTAAGTTAATTGCACCATTTGTTCCTGAACATGTTGTAGGATTTGTTCCTGAAACTGTTGAAGCAAAGAGCTGTTGGTTCAGTAATAACAACCGGACCACTAGCAGTACAACCATTCGCATCAGTCAACGTTCCTGAATAAGTTCCAGCAACTAACCCTGTTAAGTCTTCAGTTGTAGCACCATTGCTCCATAAGAACGAATATCCTGCAGGTTCCACCAGATACTGTTAAATCAACTGCACCATTTGAACCACCTGCACAAGAAACACTGGTAACAGCAGATGAAACAACGATTGCACTTGGTTCTGTAACAGTGATTGAAGTTACAACGGAATTTGAAGCAGCATCCGTTACAGTATAGTTATGAGTACCTGCACCAACAGTGAATGTACCTTCACCTGTGTATGGAGGAACACCACCTGAACCAACAACAGTAACTGTTGTTGTTCCACCATTACATAAAATTGCTGCTCCCATAGTAGAGGTTGCTGACAATGGAATCATAATAGTAACTTGTCCATTACCGAGCCAAACATTATTTGTAATTAAACCAGAAGTAACACCTGAGATAGAGCAAGATCCTCCGCCTCCGCCTCCACCAGCGCCTTTTGAGTTTCCAGAGCAACCCGTAGTTCCAGCAGAACCACCGCCTCCTCCACCACCGCCAAGGAGTCCGCCTCCGCCACCACCACCGCCAGGGATTGACCCTGAACTAGAGCAGCAACATGTTTGACCTGCTCCACCATTTCCTCCGGTTCCAGTGGTAGCAGTTGCTCCATCAATACCAGAGAATCCACCACAACCAACACCTTTAGGTCCACCTGCACCTTGAACTCCACCAAAATTTCCACCTTTACCACCACCAGCTACACCACCAGAGGTAGGTGAATCAAAACCATTTACACCAACACCTGAACCAGCAAATGCACCAGCTCCACCAATTCCACCTGTACTTGCGCTTCCTTCATCGCAACCTGCACGGCCGCCACCGCCACCGCCACCAGCAACAATAACTCGATTAGCTTCAGCAGTACCAAAAGCGCGGACATCAGAAGCTCCTCCGCCTCCACCAGCATTCGTACTACCACCATTACCACCACCATTAAATCCACCTGTTGGTGTGCCACCTTGGCCTCCAACAAAAATATTTAGAACTTGACCTGGAGTTACAGCGAGAGTACCTTCTGCATATCCACCTAGTCCACCTGAACCACCAGCAACACCAGCGCCACCAGTAGCTCCATTACCACCTTGCGCTCCCCAAGCTGAAACAAATATGGAAGTTACGCCAGCAGGAACAGTGTAGGTTTGCACCGCCCCAGTAAAGTTAAAGGTTGTCACCTGTGCTTTTACCATTACGGCAGAAGCAAGAGCCAAACCTAAGAATGTAATTTTTTTCATGTTTTGTTTGTTTTGATTTGAAGCAAATATAGAAAAAAAAATGAAACGCATATTGAATGGTCTAGCAGGCATCTTAATCAACACAATTTATTAGATATCATCGGAGCCATCGCCTACTATTTAGGGCAAAATTTGATGCCATATCATTTGAAAATTTAATAATTAAGTATTAATTTCCTAAATTCAAACGAAACTAAAATAGTAGGAATCCTGATAATTGAGATTCTGAATTGGAGAAAATATAAAACAACAAAAAAGCCATTCTTCAGTGAAGAATGGCTTTTTTTGTAAATTATAAAAACAATTATTTGCTACGAACAATTCTGATTGTTGTAACGTTTTTCTCGTTCTCAACTTTCAAGAAATAAATTCCGTTTGCAAAACTTGACATATCAATTGCTGTTTTAACAGAAGTTGATCGTGTAGAATACACTACATTACCCAACACATCAACAATTGTAATCATATTCTCATCTAACGTTGTTTCAACATTTAAAATACCTGTTGTAGGATTTGGATAAACATTGATTAAACCATCTTGAGAATATGTTGCAATTCCTGCTCAAGATCAACATAGATTGTTCCCGTTGTAGATGCAGAACATCCATTTGCATCGGTATAACTATAAGTAATCACGTTGTTACCTAATGAAGCAGATGCAGGATTAAAGTTTCCTAAAGAAACACCTGTTCCTGAATAAGAACCACCTGTTGGAGAACCACCAGTTAATGCAAAAGAAGTAAGGTTCACGCAAACAGTATCAACAGTTAACGCTAAAGTTACTGTTGGTGCTGGAGGATCAGACAATGTTGAAGTTGCAGTTGAAGTACAACCGTTCGCATCAGTAATTGTCACTGTATAAGAACCAGCAGCTAAACCACTAATATCTTCCGTTGTAGCAGCATTGCTCCAAACGTAAGCATAAGGGGAAGTAGCACCAGTAACAGTTAAGTTAATTGCACCATTTGTTCCTGAACATGTTGTAGGATTTGTTCCTGAAACTGTTGAAGCAAGAGCTGTTGGTTCAGTAATAACAACCGGACCACTAGCAGTACAACCATTCGCATCAGTCAACGTTCCTGAATAAGTTCCAGCAACTAACCCTGTTAAGTCTTCAGTTGTAGCACCATTGCTCCATAAGAACGAATATCCTGGAGTTCCACCAGATACTGTTAAATCAACTGCACCATTTGAACCACCTGCACAAGAAACACTGGTAACAGCAGATGAAACAACGATTGCACTTGGTTCTGTAACAGTGATTGAAGTTACAACAGAAGTTGAAGCAGCATCCGTTACAGTATAGTTATGAGTACCTGCACCAACAGTGAATGTACCTTCACCTGTGTATGGAGGAACACCACCTGAACCAACAACAGTAACTGTTGTTGTTCCACCGTTACATAAAATAGAAGCGCCCATTGTAGAAGTTGCCGTTAAAACCGGAGTAATTGTAATTACACCATTACCTGTATTCACAGCATTTACAACAGAAGTAGTTGTTAAAGCACCAACAAATGATGTTCCACCAGCACCGCCACCGCCAGCACCTTTATCGTTTCCAGAGCAACCGGAAGTTCCAGCAGAACCTCCGCCTCCTCCGCCACCGCCAAGGAATCCGCCTCCTCCGCCACCACCACCAGGGATGCTACCGAAAGAAAAGCAACAACAAGACTGACCACCGCCACCATTAGCACCAGTGCCAGTAGTAGCTGTTCCACCGGGAAGACCTAAAAATCCGCCACATCCAATTCCTGCAGCTCCACCTAAACCTGTTGCAGACACACCACCAAATCCACCACCTGCACTTCCACCAGAAGTAGGAGCATCAATTCCATTTCCACCATTTGTATTCCCTGCTCCACCAGCACCACCATTGATAGTGCTTAATGACTCACAACCACCTCTTCCGCCACCACCGCCACCGGCAGCAACAACAACACGATTTGCTTCAGCTGTTCCACCTACGCGGATATCAGAAGCTCCTCCACCTCCACCAGCATTCGTACTTCCACCATTACCACCACCATTAAATCCACCTGTTGGTGTAGCACCTGCACCACCAACAAATACATTTAATCTTGCCTTAGCGTTACCGCCAAAACACCGGTAGTCATAGCACCTAATCCGCCAGGTCCACCTAATGTAGCACCAGCAGAACTATTACCAGTTGCACCACTTCCACCTTGCCCACCAGAGCAAGTTACGGTAACAGCCGTAACACCGGCAGGAACAGTATACGTCTGCATCCCCCCAGTAAAGCTAAAAGTTGACACTTGTGCATTCACCATAACAGTAGAAGCAAGCGCCAACCCCAAAAATGTAATTTTTTTCATATTTAATTTGTTTAGATTTAATGCAAAACTAAAAAAAATAAAGAAAAAACCTATGTTATAATTTTATGACAAGAATCATCACTTTCCTTTAACATCATCACAACAAATCCACAACATTTCAAACAACCAGGAACCACATAAATCATTCGTAAATAAACACACACAGCCTTTCACAAAAAAACAAGTCCCTTCAATCTAAAATAATCGTAATTTTGGCTAAACTATAATTAAACCAACTAAACCAAAAACCTATGAGAAAAATTACTATTACAACTTCACTTTTTTTATGCAGCTTATTTTCTTTTGCTCAAACAAGAGTGCTTTATTTTACAGATGGCGCAACAATTGGTACTGATCAACTTGCTGCCGCACTTACAAACACAGGATGTATTGTAACAACCGCTACAAGCGATTTAGACTTCCAAACTCAAATTGCAACTCCAACAAATTTTGATTTAGCGGTGTATTTTGCTCAAAACAATGCTTCTGTAAATGCAACAACTGCAGCACTTGCAGGCTTTGTAAGCCTTGGCAACAAAGGCATGTATGCAGATTGGTCATTAGATGCTACAAACGGAGCATTGGTTGGTGTAAATTTTACAGGAAATGTAAATGAAACGGTAGTAACGATTACTGATACCACTTTAACTTCTTGGATAACGGTTAATCCATTCACAATCGCGAACTCGGGTTGGGGTACATTTTCTTATGGATTACTTCCATTAGCTGGAAGTACTGTTTCAGGAACATTTGCGAGTGGTGAAGCAGCTTTAATTAGAAGCATGTCAAACAACATGTTTGTTTTTGGATATTTAGGTGATGCAACAGCAACGTCTGAAATGTATGAAGTGGCTATCAATTCAATGTTCCCTTCTGCTGCAGGAGTTTCTGAAACAGCAGAATCAACATTCAACACAACTGTATTCCCAAATCCTGCAACTGAATCATTTACTCTTTCAATTGACAATTTAACTGCGAAATCAGTTGAAATAACTGTAACTGATATTCAAGGAAAAGTAGTTTACAGCATGATTGAAAACAATGTATCCGCTGGGTTTTCAAAACAAATCAATACAACAGATATTTCTAAAGGTTTATACTATGTAAACGTGAAATCTTCTGAAGGACAAAAAACATCAAAATTGATTGTGCAATAATTAAGATTTTTTGTTATAAAAAAAAGAGAGACCCCCAGTGGTCTCTCTTTTTTTTCCAAGTATTAAAAAAATACGATATGAAACAATCAAAACAATTGATTATTTTTACGAAAATTTAATTCTTGTGGAAAACAATCAATACGATATAATTATTGTTGGCGGTGGAATTGTCGGGCTTGCTTCTGCCTACAAAATCAATTTGCAATATCCCAACAAAAAAATTCTTGTTCTAGAAAAAGAAAAGGAAGTAGCCGCCCATCAAACTGGTCACAATTCTGGTGTTATTCATTCAGGGCTCTACTATAAACCCGGCTCTTACAAAGCAAAAAACTGTGTGGACGGACGTAGAGAATTGGTTGCCTTTGCAAAAGAACATAAAATCCCTCATGATATTTGCGGGAAAATTGTTGTTGCAACCGACTCGTCTGAATTGGCGCACATGAACAAAGTGTTTAATAATGGTTTAGCAAATGGTGTGGAAGGCGTTGAAAAAATCGATGCCAAACGTATCAAAGAAATTGAACCTTATTGTGTTGGAATAGAAGGATTGTGGGTACCTTGCACTGGCATCATTGATTATGCTGATGTATCCAGAAAATATGTTGAACTTATACATGCAAAATTTTCTCAAAGCAAAGTCTTGACACAACAGGAAGTAAAAGCATTCGAAAAACACGAAGGCTACACAAACGTTATTACACAAAAAGAAACATTCAGAGGAACCTATATCATTACATGTGCAGGATTGCAAAGCGATAGAATTGCAAAAAAAGAAGGAGCAAAAATTGATACCGCCATTGTTGGTTTCAGAGGTGATTATTATGACTTAACCGACAAAGGTCTTAGTAAAGTAAAAAACTTAATCTATCCTGTTCCAAATCCCAAATACCCATTCTTAGGAGTACATTTCACACGAATGATTCATGGTGGAACCGAATGTGGCCCCAATGCAGTTTTTGTATTCAAACGTGAAGGTTATGGCAAAACTGATTTTTCAATAAAAGATACTGCTGAGGCATTCGGCTTCGGAGGAACGTGGAAGTTTTTTGCAAAAAACATTAAGTTCGGAGTAGATGAATATCGTGGTGCTTTTTCTAAAACATTTTTTCTTAAACGCCTTCGTAAACTTATACCTACATTGGAAATGGACGACTTAAAACCGGGTCGTGCAGGAGTACGCGCAATGGCACTTGCTCCGGAAGGCGAAATGATTGACGATTTTAAAATCGAAGTCAATGGCAATGCCATTCATGTTTTAAATGCGCCTTCTCCGGCAGCAACATCTTCATTAGCAATCGGAACAGCGATTCAAAAAATGGCAACCGAACATTTTAACTTAGGTTAATCGATGAAGATTCTAAAATCAGTTGAATCATCCATTTGTATTATTTCAATAAATGAAGAAGGCATTGGCTCTATGCATTTCAAAGATGGCAGTCATCAAGAAATTGAAGAACAAATGGAAAACCTTAAATACATTATTGAAATAACGAATAACATCAATACTCCTTTTGTAGTTACAGCCGGAGAAAATGTAACCATCTCCCGCGAGGCACGAGACAACTCTCTGAAAATTGAAGACATTTCACCGATGTATGGCACTGCCGTTGTTGTGCAAAACATGGCCTACAAACTAATTACCGACTTCTATATAAAAATTCAAAAACCGAAGAGACCATTTGCCGTTTTCACTAACAAAGAAACAGCTTATGAATGGTGTAAACAATTTGTCATTAAAAATAAAAACGCTTCTTCAACGATTACAAAATCTCCCACATTTGATTTTTGAACACATTCGAATATTGTAGTATATTTACAACTACATAAATTCAATTATCAAATGAAAAAATCAATTTCAATTTTATTTTCGCTATCTGTTTTGTGCCTTTCTATTTCAAATGCACAAACTCCAACAGCAAAAAAAGATACAACCACGCCCACACCTAAAGTGTATAAATACAAAAACACAACTGGTGATCAACTCAACACACGCATTTATAAACTGGACAATGGACTTACTGTTTACATCAGTGTATATAAAAACTCTCCCCGTATTCAAACATCCATCGCTGTTCGTGCAGGAAGTAAAAATGATCCAAGTGGATTTACCGGCTTAGCCCATTATCTGGAACACATGCTCTTTAAAGGAACTGATAAGTACGGAAGCAAAAATTTTGCTAAAGAGAAAGTAGAGCTTGATAAAATTGAAAAGCTCTACGAAGTTTACAGAAAAACAAAAGACCCCAATCAACGCAAAAAAATCTATCATAAAATAGATAGTATTTCTGGATATGCGTCAAAATTTGCGATTGCCAATGAATATGACAAAATGCTTTCGAATTTAGGTGCTAAGGGAACAAATGCATACACCTGGTTAGAACAAACTGTTTATGTGAATGACATCCCTTCCAACCAATTGGATAAATGGACAACCATTGAAGCTGAACGCTTTAGAAATCCTGTATTGCGCTTATTTCACACCGAGTTAGAAGCTGTGTACGAAGAAAAAAATCGCTCCTTAGATAATGATGGCGATAAATCATGGGAAGCACTCTTTAAAGGTTTATTCCCTACTAACACATATGGTTCTCAAACTACAATCGGAACAATCGACCATTTAAAAAATCCATCACTCACCGAAATAAAAAAGTACTTCAACACCTATTATGTCCCAAACAACATTGCGATCTGTTTATCAGGTGATTTAGATCCGGATGCAACTATTAAAATGATTGACGAAAAATTTGGTTCATGGAAAAGCAAGCCAGTTCCAGCTTACCAACCTTTTATTGAGAAACCGATACTGGCTCCTGTTGTAAAAGAAGTGGTTGGACCAGATGCCGAAAACATCATGATTGGATATCGCTTTCCAGGTATCGGAAGCAAAGAAGCTGATATGATGATGATGGTAAACAAAATTTTATCGAATGGGAAAGCTGGGCTAATTGATTTAAATTTAAATCAAGAGCAAAAAGTATTGGAAGCCTATGCTTTTGATTTGCAATTCAAAGACTATTCTACCCATATCATTCAAGCAATTCCAAAAGAAGGACAAACACTTGAACAACTGAAAGACTTATTGCTTGAACAAATAGAAAAAATAAAAACAGGTGATTTTCCTGATTGGTTGCCAAGTGCGATTATTACCGACATGCGCTTACAACAAACAAAAACAAATGAATACAACAGTTCTCGTGCAGATGCATTTGTAAATTCATTTATCACCGGCAGAAGTTGGGAAGAATCTGTTTATACAATTGACCGATTGGCAAAAATCACCAAACAACAAATTATTGATTTTGTAAAAGCAAACTACACGTCTAATTATGTTGCAGTTTATAAACGAACTGGAGAAGACAAGTCGGTTAAAAAAGTAGAAAAACCGGAAATTACTCCTGTGAGTGTCAATCGAGATGATCAAAGTGATTTTGTAAAAAGTATTGTATCCACACCCATTAAAGATATCGAGCCGGTTTTTATTGATTACTCAACAGACATCAAAAAAACTGCTTTAAAAAGTGGAATCCCAGTTTTATATACAGCAAACACTGAAAACAAAACGTTTGACATGTACTATGTATTAGACATGGGATCCAACCACAATAAAAAAACAGACGTTGCCATTAACTATTTAAAATACCTAGGAACAAAAGAATTGACTGCAGCTTCCGTTCAGCAAGAGTTTTATAAATTAGGATGCTCCTTCGATGTTTATGTTGGTGAAGACCAAACATGGGTCAGCCTCAGAGGGTTAACTGAAAACATCGAAAAGGCAACACAACTTTTCGAAAACTTGCTTGCCAACCCGCAACCAAATGAACCGGCCCTTACAAATCTTGTTTCTGATATTTTAAAGAAGCGAGAAGATGCAAAACTAGACAAAGGAGAAATCCTTTTTGGTGCGCTTACTGCTTATGGCAAGTATGGAAAGAACTCTAGCTATACAAATATCTTATCTGCAACCGAATTAAAAAATTTAAAATCGGAGGAACTTATTTCCATTATCAAGGATGTAACCGCTTACCAACATCGTGTTTTATATTACGGAGATAACAGTATTGAAGAAGTAACAGCGATGCTCAACAAACTACACATTACTCCTTCTACATTAAAACCAACACCGCTTCCTGTAAAATTTCAGGAAACAGAAGCAAACACAAATGTATATGCCGTTGATTATGACATGAAACAAGCAGAAGTGATTTTCATTTCCAAAGATGAAAAATACAACAAGAGTATCGCACCGGATATTCGCTTGTTCAACGAATATTTTGGAGGAGGAATGTCATCCATCGTTTTCCAGGAAATGAGAGAATCAAAAGCATTGGCATATTCTGTATTTTCAAGCTATAGTACTGCCGGTAAAAAAGCTGATTACAATTATGTATTCTCCTATATCGGAACACAATCCGACAAACTCCCTGAAGCAATGAAAGGCATGATGGAATTGGTAAACAGTATGCCTGAATCAGAAAATAATTTCAACGCATCCAAAGAGTCCATCATCCAAAGTATTCGTACCGAACGTATCACCAAAGCAGGTATTCTCTTTAATTATGAAAATGCACAGCGCCTAGGTTTGGATTACGACATCAGACGAGATGTGTATAAAAATGTACCAGGAATCACCTTTCAGCAGCTGAGAGCTTTTGAAGAAATGCATGTAAAAAACAAACAATACACCGTATTAGTGATTGGCAAGAAGGAGAACCTAGACCTAAAAACCCTTGAAAAATATGGAAAAGTAACCTTCCTCAGCTTGGAAGATATTTTTGGATATTAATCAGCAAACCTACTTCAGAAAGAAAGAGCCAAGAAATACATTTTTGGCTCTTTTTTTTCATCCAAAATGCTATATTTGTAACCTCATAAACAGACTCCCCCGAAGGGGTTCCTTCGGAATAAACAATAAACATAAATTACAATGAGCAAAATTAAAGTAGCAAACCCTGTTGTTGAATTAGATGGCGATGAAATGACTCGCATCATCTGGAAATTCATTAAAGACAAATTAATCCTTCCTTATTTGGAATTGGATATTAAATATTTCGATTTAGGTGTTGAGCACCGCGATGCAACAAACGATCAAGTAACCATTGATTCGGCTGAAGCCATTAAAAAATACAATGTTGGTATTAAGTGCGCGACGATTACTCCTGACGAAGAGCGTGTGAAAGAATTCAAATTAAAACAAATGTGGAAGTCACCAAATGGCACCATCCGTAATATTTTGGATGGAACCGTTTTCCGTGAACCAATCGTTTGTAAAAATGTGCCTCGTTTGGTTCCAAACTGGACTGCTCCTATCTGTATCGGACGTCATGCATTTGGTGATCAATACCGTGCAACCGATTTCGTTACAAAAGGAAAAGGAAAATTAACAGTAAGTTTCACTCCTGAAGATGGAAGTGCACCACAATCATTTGAAGTATTTAACTTCAAAGGTGATGGTGTAGCATTAACCATGTACAATACAGATGAGTCAATTCGTGGATTTGCCCATTCTTGTTTTAACACTGCATTATCTAAAGGATGGCCTTTATATTTATCTACTAAAAACACCATCTTAAAAAAATACGATGGGCGCTTTAAAGATATTTTTGAAGAGATTTACCAGAAAGATTACAAAGCAAAATTTGATGCTGCAAAAATTGTTTACGAACATCGTTTAATTGACGACATGGTTGCATCTGCTTTGAAATGGAACGGAAATTTCGTTTGGGCTTGTAAAAATTATGACGGAGATGTTCAATCCGATACGGTTGCTCAAGGTTTCGGCTCCTTAGGATTAATGACTTCTGTTTTGGTAACACCAGATGGAAAAACAATGGAGGCGGAAGCTGCACACGGAACGGTAACACGTCACTACCGTGATCATCAAGCAGGAAAACCAACGTCTACAAATCCAATCGCATCTATTTTTGCTTGGACACGTGGATTGGAATTCAGAGGAAAACTAGATGGTAACCAAGAATTAATCAATTTCTGCCATGCATTGGAACAAGTATGCGTAGAAACTGTTGAATCCGGTAAAATGACGAAAGATTTAGCCGTTTGTATTCATGGAAACAAAGTAAACCATGGTGAACACTATTTATATACCGAAGAGTTTTTAACCGCTTTGGATACCAATTTAAAAGCAAAACTAGGTAAATAATCCATTAATTTATTCTTATGAAAGACGCACTTATTCGGTGCGTCTTTTTTGTTTAAGTATTTATAGTATATTTGCGCGATTTTTAAACTTAAAAACAAAAAAAATGCTAAAAGAATTTAAAGCGTTCATTATGCGAGGCAATGTGATTGACCTTGCTGTCGGTGTAATCATTGGTGGTGCATTTGGTGCAATTATTAAATCATTGGTAGAAGACATTATCACACCATTATTACTAAAACCTGCATTAAAAGCTGCTGGTGCCGCAACAATCGAGACCTGGGCTCCGGGTGGTATTTTGCTTGGTAAATTTATTGCTGCGTCCATCTCTTTTATTGTAATTGCATTTGTATTGTTCCTTATTGTTAAAGGAATGAATTCTGCTGTTAAGAAGAAAGAAGAAGCACCAGCTGCTCCAAAAGGACCGAGTCAAGAAGAATTATTGGCAGAAATTCGCGATTTACTAAAAAAATAATTACAAACATGAAAAGAATTACATTCCTACTTGGAGCAATCCTTGTTGCGGCAACTGCTGTTGCCCAAACCCCAGACACAACAAAGCCTGCTCCTAAATTATGGACAAAAGGTGGTGTTGGTGGTATCAATTTCGCGCAATCAAGCTTTACCAATTGGGCTGCCGGTGGAGAAAATGCACTTTCAGCTACCGCGATGCTCAGCGTTTATGCAAATTATAAAAAAGAAAAAACTACCTGGGACAACACCCTTGATATGGCCTATGGTATGCTTCAAAGCGGGAAAGCACCGCTCAGAAAAAACGAAGACAAAATCGATTTCTCCTCCAAATATGGGAGATATGCATTCAAAGATTATTGGTACTACACCGCTTTGGTAAACTTTAAAAGTCAATTTGCTAACGGATACAATTATCCAAACGACTCTACCGTTATCTCTCACTTTTTAGCACCGGCATATGTTTTGGGTGCAATCGGGATTGACTATAAACCCAATGCTTACTTTTCAATGTTTATTTCACCAGTTACCTCCAAAACAACCATTGTTTATAGCGAAATGCTAGCAGATGCAGGAGCCTATGGTGTAGAACCGGCAGAATACGATACAGCCGGAGTAAAAATTAAAGATGGCCAAATGGTGAGAAGTGAATTTGGGGGATACTTCAAACTCACTTATAAAAAAGATATTTTTAAAAATGTAAACTTCGCTACAAAACTGGAATTATTCAGTAATTACATCAACGACCCTCAAAACATTGATGTAAACTGGGAAAATATTATTGGTTTAAAAGTAAACAAGTATATTTCCGCAAGCATTTCCACCAATTTAATTTATGACCACGACATCCCAGTTCCGGTTGAACGCACCGATGCAAATGGCGCGACATACATGAGTACCGGTCCACGCTTACAATTCAAACAAGTATTAGCCGTTGGTTTCTCTTATAAATTTTAATAGAAAATCCCCTTCACTGCGAAGGGGATTTTTTTATTCCATTAAATTATAACCATTGGCCTTATATTTGCGTTAGAGCAATTATGAAAAAACTAATCTACTTCTTTCTATTTCTTATTAGTTATTCCAGTATTGCCCAAGAAGAAAAGCATGGCACTATCAAAGTTGAAAAAAAAGGAACCATTTCATCAATTTTTTTTGATAACGTCAACAATCGATTAATCGGGAAAGATCAGTATGGAAATATTCTTGATTCGGTTGTCGTCTCTTTTGAAATGATTGTAACCATTAAAGGAATAGCCTACTCTGAAATTATTCAAGGAACCACCTTATCCGGGGATATGCAAAAACGGCTTGAACGTGTGGATGGTGGAACTAAATTATTTTTCACAAACATCAAAGTGAAAGAGAAAAATGGCACAACTATCAACTGGCCAAAATTTTCTACAAAACTGGGATTCTCTTACGAGAAAGAAGAATAATTCCTATTCAAAAAAGTCTTTATTAAAATTCACCAAATACAGCTTTTCCGAAGCACGAGAAACTGCTGTATACAACCAGCGCAGATATTCTTTATTAATCATTTCATCCGTTAAATACCCTTGCTCAACAAATACACAAGGCCACTGTCCGCCTTGTGCTTTATGACAGGTAACAGCGTATGCAAATTTCACTTGCAGTGCATTAAAAAAACCATCTTCCTTTACTTTCTTCAAACGCAACCTGCGATCTGCGATATCGCTATAATCTGCTGAAACAGAATTATACAACCGCTTGTTGTCTTCTTGAGATAGCGAAGGTGCTTCACTCATTATGGTATCCAACAACAAACGTGTTTCCAATTCCGGTTCATCCGGATAATCAATCATACGGATACGAACATCTGCAAATTTAAACCCATGCATCTCCTGAATTTTACCAATGCTCGTTAACTGAACAATGTCGCCATTGGCAATAAATCCGGCTTTTGATTCATCGGGCAACCAGAAATAGTTATTCTTCACCACCATCATAAAGTCGCCTGTTGACAGCTCGTTTTCCTGCCAACGAATGCGTGCTCTAATTTGTTGATTAAAAATATTTGCACGTTTATTGGAACGACAAATCACCATCGTATCTTCTGCTCCATATTTTGAATATGCGCTATTTAAAGCATCTTCCAATTCATCACCTCCCAATCGAACGATGTCTTTAAAACCTTCCAATTCAAAATGAGGTTTCACATTCGAATCATTTTTTATTTGATTCCGGATGGCGGTGGCATTTGTCAACACACCCGAATTTTCAGACTGTCGCACTACCTCGGTTAACTCATGCCAATCCAATTGAAAATAAAAAGAAGCTTTTAAAAAATCAATATCCAAGGCCGGACTTACATCTAAACCAACAGGAGGTAATTGTGCGGTATCACCTATAAAGATTAACTTGCAATTGTTTCCATTAAATACATAGGAAATCAAATCATCCAATAAACTACTGCTCCCGAATGAACCACCTGCCAATCCACCGGAATTTGAAATCATAGAAGCCTCATCCACTATAAAAATCGTATTGGTATGCAAATTTTGTTGCAACGTAAAGGCCATTCCACCAGCGGTATCCGGCTTGCGGTAATAAATCTTTTTGTGAATCGTAAAGGCTTGTTTGCCTGTATAATTGGAAAGTACTTTTGCTGCCCTTCCCGTTGGTGCAAGCAACACTGTTTTCCCATTCAAAGCCGGTAAGCTTTCTACCAAAGCCCGAACAGTGGTTGTTTTACCTGTTCCAGCATACCCCTTCAATACAAATATTTGATCCGAATTCTTATTTAATATAAATGCCGAAAGCTTTGCAAACAGTTGCCGCTGTCCCATTGTCGTTTCAAAAGGAAAACGTTCCAACAATATTTTACTAAACTCTTCTATCTTCATTTTGGGAGGGCGAATATCTGCGAATTTACATATCTTTGTAAACAATGACTACCGAAATAAAAAATAAAATCACTCAGCTTCATTCTTTTGTTGATGAAGCATTTGATGCTAAAAAAACAGCCACTTACCAATTGCTTTTGCAGATTGGTACGAGTGAAATTTTGGTAGGGATTCACGACAAGCAAAAAAACAAATACATTGCTTTAGAAAAATATGCATTATCAAACATTCACAGCTTTGAAGGCGTTGGTGAATTAATAGACGTGTTGCTGAGTGAGTCGAAAATAGTCAACCATAAATTTCAGGCGGTAGCTTGTATAATTGTGAGTAACCTTTCCACACTCGTTCCAAACGCTCTTTATGAAGACGATCGAAAAAGAATGTATTTGAAATTTAATGCAACATTAGAGGGAGACGAGCTAGTAGTTGTTGACGAAATCAGAAGCTTAGATGCAAAAAACGTTTTTGCGATTCCATTTTCAATAAAATCAAAATTAGATGCGCACTACCGTCAAATAAGCTATCATCATGCATCCAGTACATTAATCGACACACTTGTTGCCAGTCACAAAAACCAAACAGGTAAAAAATTATATGTGCATGTTCAAAGCACACATTTTGAAACCATTTTAATTGATGGTAAAAACCTGATTTTCTACAACACCTTTAACTACCAATCTCCTGAGGATTTTATTTATTATGTTTTGTTTGTTTGCGAACAATTACAATTGAATCCTGAAAAAACAGAAACCATTCTTTTAGGAGAAATAGAAAAAACTTCCGCTATTTATACTTTATTACAAAAATATATTCGAACGCTAAAATTTGGAGAACGTACTGACGGGTCAGACTATAGCTATCAATTGCAAACACTTCCGAAGCATTCCTATTTTACACTCTTTAATAGCTATCTGGCATAATGCGTATCATCGGAGGAATGCACAAAGGAAGAGTAATTCACCCTCCTAAAAACTTACCGGTTCGGCCGACAACTGACTTTGCAAAAGAAAGCATCTTCAATATTTTAAACAATCACTTTGAATTTGACGGTTTAAAAATCCTTGACTTGTTTTGTGGATCAGGCAATATAACTTTTGAATTCGCATCACGTGGTTGTGGCGATATTACCAGCGTTGATAGCAACTACAGCTGTTGTGAATTTGCAAAAAAAACAATTTCAGAGTTCAAAATGGATGCTGTGAAAGTAATCAAATCAGATGCTTTTGCCTTTTTAAAACGCGCTACCAATCCCTATCATATTATCTTTTGTGATCCACCGTATGACATGGAAAACTTTGAGGTGCTACCGGAATTGGTTTTTACCAATAAACTATTAAAACCAAATGGATGGTTGATTGTGGAACATGGCCCTCATACCGATTTATCAAAACTACCTCATTTTAAAGAACACCGTAGTTATGGCAACGTAAATTTTGCCATCTTTGAGAATACAACCGAATAAATTTTGTCACAAAAACATTTCTCTTTTGGAGGGAAGGAGGGAACCTTTTCATATTCAATATTTTTCGTAAATTCGTAGAACCATCGCTCAAGCAATGGCAAACAGCGTATTTTTAATCGAATCAAACATGAACAAACGCATTGCAATCTTTCCGGGCTCCTTTGATCCTATCACCAAAGGGCATGAAAATATTTTAAAAAGAGCTTTACCACTCTTTGATGAAATCATTATTGCAATTGGGAAAAACAGCAGCAAACAGAACTACTTTAGCCTTGAACAGCGTGAAAAATGGATCAAACAAGTTTTTGCAAACGAACCAAAAGTGCGTGTGGAATCGTATACCGGATTAACGATTGAATTTTGCAAAAAAGTAAATGCACATTTCATTTTACGCGGACTCAGAACATCCGCTGATTTTGAATTTGAAAAATCAATCGCACAGAACAACAATGTAATGGCTCCAGAAATAGAAACAATTTTTATTTTGCCTATTCCAGAACTGTCTGCAATAAATTCAACAATTGTGCGTGATATTATCAGAAATGGCGGTGACGCAACGCCATTTGTACCCAAAGGAATTGAAGTAAAAGCACCCTAATTAGGCACAACTATTGCTAACGATTTTCCACTTCGAACGAAGAAAGTAAATGCCATGACCAAATTCTTAACATTACTTAGCATCGTAATTACTCTTTTTTCACAAGCTCAAAATGTGACTATAAAAGGAGTGGCTCAATCTTACGAATATCGCGAAATTGGCGTGTGGGCAAACAGTGATTATATTTCTAATACACAAAAACAATTGACCTATTCGGTCATCGACTCCCTTGGAAATTTCACACTTGAATTTAACAGCAAAGAGATACAATACATTACCCTAAAAGTAGATACGTATATTTCCAATATGTATATTGAACCGAAAGGGAATTATGAAGTAATTTTTATGCCTCCCGATTCAACAACATACCACAACCCCAACCTGAATCACGATGTAAAATTATCCATTAAACTAAAAAGTAAAACAGAAATCAATTCATTAACGATGGATTATGATAAACGGTTTGACGATTTTTTAACAGCCGATTATTTCGCCTTTTTGAAAAGAACACCACAAGCAAAAATCGATTCATTCAAAATAGCAATGAAGGAATTTTACTCCACCGTGAATAATCCTTATTTCAAAAACTACATCAATTACACAATTGCATCTCTGGAGCAAAAACAAAAGTGAGTGAAAAAAAATTATTTGTTGAATACATAGCAAAAAAGCCCATCCTTTATAATAACCCGGAGTACATGCTTTTTTAATGATTTTTTCAAACAGAAAATTCAAGATTTTTCGATGTCGAAATTGGGAACCCCAATGTCGTTTCAAATAAACGACCGAGGAAGTTATGCCGGCACAATGGATGTATTAAAAAGAGACGAATTTCTTCAAAATGATAGTATTCGAGAATTGGTATTAATTAAAGGATTGTATGAATCATACTACGACAACGCCTTTAAAAAGCCAAGCATCATTGCCATACTGCAACAACTGGTTCAAGAAACACCAATTGAGGAACACAAACGCATTGCAAAAAACATTCTCAATTCTTTTTCAAAACTTCAAAAAGGCGGGCAAGCACCATTTTTTGAATTTCCCGACAAAGCTGGAGTAACCCATAGTTTGGATGAATTACGTACCAACAAATATGTTTATTTGATGATTTATGACATCAACTGCTCAGCATGTCAACAGCAAATGAAAATTATTCCTTCACTCATAAAAAAATATGGTGATCGAATCACATTTGTTAGCATCTCAACCGATAAAACAAATGCCGATTTAAAAAATTTCCAAACAAAAAATCCAAAATATACTTGGTTGTTTTTACAAGATAACTCCTTAGGAAAATTCAAAGCGGATTATGAAATCAAAACCCTTCCTAGCTATTTTTTAATTGACCCGAATGGGAAATTTATTCAGGTGCCGGCAGAAAGTCCGGAGGAGGATATTGATCGTGTATTTTATGACATTACAAAACCCAAAGCGAAAGAACATCGAATAGGTGACAAGAGAAACCAATAGATAACATCAAGAGACAAAACAATTAGTGAATACTTTTCATCACCTCTTTAATAGATTCATAGGTGTTTTCTGTTACTTGCTCCAACTCGTTTTTAGAGAGCCATTTCACTTCCGTTATTCCTTCTTCCGTTTGAGGGATCAATTTCGAATCATCTTCACACAACATCTCAAACCAATACGTGCGTTTTAAAATGGCTTTCCCATCTTGGTCGTAGGTATGATAGGTTGACTCTAGTTCTTTCATAATTTTCAACTTTCCAACACCGCACTCTTCTTCTACTTCACGCAAAGCAGCGTGTTTTATTCCTTCTCTTTTTTCTATTTTCCCTTTTGGCAAATCCCATTTTCCATTTCTAAAAATAAACAAGTATTCACCCGCTTTATTTTTCACTAAACCACCTGCAGCTTCAATAACTTTAAAAGCGGAAGAAAAACTAGTCAAAAGCAATTTTTCGTTCTCATGATAATAATATACTTCCAAAAATTGATTTTTATTCACCAATTCATCGTACATCATCTGCAACTCGTCTAAGGAATGAATCCGCACCAAAACGGTATCCTTTTTCTGCTGATAGTCCATCAGGTTACTGGTGAGGCAGATAGTTTTGTTTAAGGAGAATACTTTTACCATCGTGAATAATGTTAATTAAAAAAAACGGTTTGCTACTACAAATTTAGTTATTTTTGCCGCATGATGAAGAACGATGAATCTGCATTAAAGGTTGCAGAATTTTTATTACAAGTTAAAGCTGTAAAATTACAACCGGCTAATCCATATACATGGGCATCAGGTTGGAAGTCACCTATATATTGCGACAACAGAGTGACCTTATCCTTTCCTCAAGTACGTACCTATATTCGTCAACAATTTGTAGATGCAATTATGGAAAAGTTCGGGAAACCGGATGTTATCGCAGGTGTTGCAACAGGTGGTATCGCGCAAGGAGCATTGGTTGCTCAAGAAATGGGATTACCCTTTGTATATGTTCGCTCAGAAGCTAAAAAGCACGGACTAACAAACATGATTGAAGGCATTGTTGAAAAGGCCAATCTGTTGTTGTAATTGAAGATTTAATTTCAACCGGAGGAAGTAGCTTGAAAGCGGTAGAAGCACTGCGTGAAGCAGGATGTGATGTTAAAGGTATGGCTGCGATTTTCACCTATGGATTTACAACTGCCGTTGAAAATTTCAAAAAAGCGAAATGCGAATTGGTAACATTAAGTAATTACGATACAATGATTGCACAAGCGTTGCAATCAAATTATATTACCGAAAAAGATTTGTTGTCGCTAAAAGCATGGAGAGAAAACCCAGCTGAATGGGGTGTTGCTACAACTGATAAAAAAAAGAAGTAACAATTCATAAATAGAGAATTTAATTTTTAATTTTTCAATTCATCATCACTATGTCAGTTACGAAAATCGAAAGCGAAAAAGTAGAAATTCCTAATTCTGCTGAAAAAATATTTACCTACTTAAGTGACTTTAATAATTTCAAAGCATTAATGCCATCTCAGGTAACAAACTGGACATCCACTGCCGAAGAATGCTCTTTTACAATAAACGGAATGGCGACCATCGGGATGAAAATTATTGAAAAGACACCTTTTACAAAAATTACAATTTCCTCCAACGGAAAAGTTCCTTTCGAATTTAAATTATTCGTTTTGCTTACCGAAAAAGATTCCACTAATTCTATTGGTCAGCTTACATTTGAATCAGATATGAATCCAATGATAAAAATGATGGTGGAAAAACCTTTGGGCAATTTCTTCAACATGCTTGCCCACAAAATGAAGGATATTAAGTAAAATGGAAGACGTATAATGGCAAATGGCTGATGTAAATTTTCCTCACCATCTTCCATCAACCATTATACATTATTACGTTATTACATTGTCTGCAAAGGCAATTTCCTTCAAATCAAACTCCTTGACTTCCCCAGATTTCAATTCTAATTGAAGCAATCCTATTTTGGAAACACCTATTATTTTGCCTTCAAAACGTGTTTCACCCGATTGGTATGTTGCCCGTGCATTAAAACGATACAATCGCTCTAAATAAGCATTGTCGATATTTACAAGATTATTGGATTTCAATTGTAAATACCGGGCTTCGATCAATTCACAAAATCTTTTAAAAACATCCCTCAGTTCGAACTCCCTGCCGGAAAGCATTGCCAACGATGTTGCTTTTTTTTCAGCAAACTTCAGCTGATTAATATTGAGTCCGATACCAATTACAGATGTTTGAATAGTCGTCTCTCTCAACGTATTTTCTATCAAAACACCAGCGATTTTCTGCGCACCCACGTAAATGTCATTTGGCCATTTTACCCGAATTTCATTCGGTTCGATGACACCTACCAGCATTTCTGCCATTAAGTCAGCAACTGCTAAAGAGGTCATTTTAGTGAGCAAAAACTGCTGATCTGCACTTAAAAATTTAGGATATAAAATCAGGCTCAAAGCCACGTTTTTGTTGGGTTCGCTCTCCCAGGAATTGCCTCTTTGTCCACGGCCTTTTAACTGTACAAACGTATAAATAATACTGCCTTCCAACAGAGCAATTTGTCGCAACATTTCACTGGCATAACTGTTGGTAGAATCAACCGACTCAACATGGATGCTATTTTGCCCTACAAATAATGTTTTCATTAGAGTTTTGCGAAAGATTTGATTATTTTTGTGAATAATCACGAAGCAAAGAAAGTAATATAAATAGACATATCCTTAAATGGCGAAAAAGAAAGTAGCACCTGTAAAAAAAGCAGCTGCAAAGAAAGCTCCGGTTAAAACAAAAGCTGCCCCAAAAGCAGCCCCGAAAACTCCTAAGAAAACAGTAAAAAAAGCGGCACCTAAAAAAGTCGCTCCGGTAAAAAAAGCAGTGGTAAAGCCTACAAAAGCGGTTGCCAAACCTCTTTCAAAACCAGAACCTAAAAAAATCAAAGGTCCAACTGAACTTCTTGCGGATGCAATTGTTGAAGGAATATTAGAAGTAAAAGGAAGAAACATCTCCGTATTGAACTTAAAAGGTATTCATAACCGTGTTTGTGATTATTTTATCATTTGTCAAGCTGACTCTAACACACAAGTGAATGCCATTGCAGGGTCGGTTGAAGAAATGGTAAAAAAGAAAACTGGAGAGCGCCCATACCGCAAAGAAGGATTTGAAAACGCAGAGTGGATCTTAGTAGATTACGTGACAGTAGTTGTGCACATCTTCCAAACAGAAGTACGAAATTTTTATAATTTAGAATCGTTATGGGCGGATGCCGAAGTAACGGAAATTGCATTTGATAAATAAAATTTAGACAGCGATATATGAGCGAGCAAGAAAAACAAACGGAAAATAATAATTCTGAAAAGAGTAAATTTCCAAAGAAACCAAACATCCCTAAAAATCCATTCAACTTTTATTGGATTTACGGAATCATAGCCGTTGCAATTATTGTGATGCAACTCTTCTTCACATCTACCCCAATGCCGGAGAAGAGCACCAATGAATTTATTGAAAACATGTTGAAACAACATCATGTTACAAAGTAGTAGTGATTCCATCCGACAATACCGCTGAAATTACAATTGGCAAAGACTTCCTTAAATTGCCGCAATATGCTGCTGACAATTTGGAAAAACACAAAGATGGTCCGCACTACCGAGTAAAAATTGCAAGTGTAGATAAGTTTGAAGAACGTATCAAAGAAGCGCAGAAAGATTTTTTACCGGAACAACGTATTGATGCCGTAAGTGAAAACAGAACTTCTTGGGCAGACCAATTAAGCTGGATTATTCCAATTGTATTGATGATCGTTATCTGGATTATTATCATGAGAAGAATGGGTGGCGGTGCCGGAGGCGGACAAATTTTCAATATCGGAAAATCAAAAGCAACCTTGTTTGATAAAAACACCAATGTAAATATTACGTTCAATGATGTTGCCGGATTAGAAGGCGCAAAAATTGAAATCAAAGAGATTGTTGATTTCTTAAAAAACCCAAAAAAATATACCGCACTGGGTGCAAAAATCCCTAAAGGTGCATTGTTAGTTGGCCCTCCGGGAACCGGTAAAACATTGCTAGCAAAGGCTGTTGCAGGTGAAGCAAAAGTTCCATTTTTTTCATTATCAGGATCTGATTTTGTGGAGATGTTTGTTGGTGTTGGTGCATCACGTGTTCGTGACTTATTCCGCCAGGCAAAAGAAAAATCACCATGTATCATTTTCATTGATGAGATTGATGCGATTGGACGTGCTCGTGGAAAAAATCCTGCCCAAGGCGGAAACGATGAGCGTGAAAACACCTTAAATCAATTGTTAACGGAGATGGATGGTTTTGGAACCAATAGTGGCGTAATCATTTTAGCAGCTACCAACCGTGCGGATATTTTAGACAGAGCTTTGATGCGTGCCGGTCGTTTTGATCGTCAGATATATGTTGATATGCCCGATTTAAATGAGCGTAAAGACATCTTCAAAGTACATTTAAAACCATTAAAATTAGATGCATCTGTTGACATCGATTTCTTAGCAAAACAAACTCCAGGATTTTCGGGAGCAGACATTGCAAATATCTGTAACGAAGCGGCTTTGATTGCAGCACGTCACGATAAATCATTCATCGAAAAACAAGATTTCTTAGATGCTGTTGACCGTATTATCGGAGGATTGGAAAAGAAAAATAAAATCATTTCTTCACACGAGAAAAAAGTAATCGCTTATCATGAAGCAGGACATGCTGCTACCAGCTGGTTATTAGAACATGCGCATCCATTGATTAAAGTAACCATTGTTCCGCGAGGACGTTCATTGGGTGCTGCATGGTATTTACCTGAAGAACGCCAAATCACTACAACTGAACAATTGTTGGACGAGATGTGTGCAACACTTGGAGGAAGAGCTGCAGAAGAAATTGTTTTCGGTAAAATTTCTACCGGTGCGTTGAGCGATCTTGAAAAAGTTACCAAACAAGCCTATGCAATGATTACCATTTATGGCTTAAACGATAAAATTGGTAACATCAGCTATTACGATTCCACCGGAGCAAACGAATATGGTTTCACGAAACCATACAGTGAGCGCACCGCACAAACAATTGATGAAGAAGTAAGCAAATTGATTGAAACAGCCTATATCCGTGCAAAAGATATTCTTACAAAAAACAAACACTTATTAACACAGTTAGCTGAAAAATTGCTGGACAAAGAAGTTATCTTTAAGGAAGATTTGGAAATCATTTTTGGTAAACGTCCCTTCGACAAAGAAGATTTGCCTTTGATAAAAGCAGATTCGAATATTTCACCAACTGCACAAGTTGTGATTGAATCGAAAGAGGAAGAGAAAAAAGAAGAGCCAAAATCGGAGGAGAAAAAACCGGAAGAAAAAAAAGATGGTGAACCGGAAAAACCATTGAATACTTTATTCTAAAGTTGAAACCATTAAAAGGGAATGCCTTTCGGCATTCCCTTTTGGATATAACAAAACACAATTAATTGCCCCCTGAGATTAGTCGAAGGGTGTTATTCGTACCGTAAATGAGCGACAGTACTACTTCAAAAGAAAAAATATTAAAAAAAATTCGGAAAGCGTTGATTCATAAATCTACTCAAGAGATTGGTGACATTGACATTGATTCAGAAATCTTTGCTACTTCTGAAGAATCCCTCGAAATGCAATTTGCTCAAAACTTCACTGCTCTCAACGGGAAATTTATCTTTTGTGAAAATGAAACAGAATTCATAGAAAATTTTGATTGGATTGTGAAAGACAATGAGTGGAAAAACTTATTCTGCTTGGAACCCCAATTGAAAGAACTTTTAAAAAAAGGAAAAATTACCTTTTCGGATAATGAAGTCGATTTATTAAATACCGATATTGGTATCACCTTGTGTGAATGTTTAATCGCGAGAACCGGAAGCATTATGATTACTTCCAAACAGGCCTCAGGCAGACGATTACCTGTATATGCAAATTTTCATATTGTTGTAGCATACACCTCTCAACTAGTAGACAACATCAAAGACGGATTAAAATTTATTAAAGAAAAACACAACGATAAATTACCTTCGATGATTTCAACCATTACCGGTCCAAGCAAAACGGCTGATATTGAAAAAACATTGGTTCAAGGCGCACATGGACCAAAAGAAGTATTTGTATTTTTAATTGATGATGTGCATGTGGATAATAACTAAGATCAAACATGAACAACTTTTTTAAACGTACACTTACCGCTGGTGCATTTGTTGCAGTTCTTTTAGGATGCACGTATTACAATCAACTTTCCTTTTCTATATTATTTTTCATTATTACCATTTTAGGCGTTTGGGAATTTTATACCCTTTCAGAAAAAGGAGAAAACAAACCACAAAAAGTAATTGGGACGATTGCCGGAGCAGGAATTTTTACAACTACCGTGCTTGTTTGTATGGGATACGATGCACACCTCTTAATCATTAACATTCCCGTTGTTTTTCTCATTTTCATTTTTGAATTATACACAAAATCAAAAAATCCGTTTCGAAACATTGCTTTTACCATTTTGGGAATTGTATATGTTGCCGTGCCGTTTTCATTATTGAATTATTTAGTAACATATTCCGGCAAATACAATCATGAACTTTTGTTCGGTTTCTTTTTTATTCTTTGGTGTAACGATTCAGGAGCATATTTGGCAGGATCCGCTTTCGGGAAACGGAAATTATTTCCACGTGTATCTCCCGGCAAATCATGGGAAGGAAGTATCGGTGGTGCAATCGCGAGTTATATTGTGGTATTCATTATTTCAAAATGGTATACCGATTATAGCATCATCGACTGGATGATCATTGCCGGTATATTGATCGTAATCGGTACCCTGGGTGATTTAGTAGAATCCCTTTATAAACGAAGCAAAAATGTTAAAGACTCGGGAACATTATTACCCGGACATGGAGGAATATTGGATCGATTTGATAGCCTTTTGATGGCAACGCCTTTCGTTTTCACATACCTCTACCTCATCAAATTTTTCGCCTAGATGTTTCTATCCTATTCTTTCGCAGGATCCGAATATGCTGCCCCTTATGATAGCGCATACGGAATGCCCTTGTGGACTTATATTATCGCTGTCGGCATTCTTCTCTACATCGTTATAAGAGTATGGATTGCCTTAAAAAGGGACGAAGAAAGAGATAAAATCAGGAAACGAAAGAAACACAACTAATTGATTAAAAATAAGTTACATTACAATAATTCTAAAAAAATCGTCAAAAAAGGCAATTAAACGAAGGAAAAGCCATATTTAACGATTACATTTTAAATACTATATAATTTTACTTAAATTCGCAGACTTTAATGCGTTCCGACTCTCTATTAATACGGAACCGAACATAAAAATTTATGACAACTAAGACAACAGTAGAAAGTCACGACAGTATGTTTGATGCAGTTCTTGCCAGACTTGATGTCGCTGCAAAAATTTATGGTTTATCAGAAGAAGTTACAACAGTATTAAGAAATCCTCAAAAACAAGTTAAAGTTAGCCTTCCGATTATGATGGATAACGGCAAAATGGAAGTTTTTGAAGGATTCAGAACCGTGCACTCTACCGTACTCGGTCCATCAAAAGGTGGTATCCGTTACGCAATGGATGTATGTGATGACGAAGTAAAAGCTCTTTCAGCTTGGATGACATTTAAATGTGCTGTTGCCAACTTGCCTTATGGCGGTGGTAAAGGCGGAATCAAATGTGATCCACGTAAGATGAGTGTTGGAGAATTGGAACGTTTAACAAAAGCCTATACTGTAGCAATGGCTGATGTATTTGGCCCAACAAAAGATATTCCTGCTCCGGATATGGGAACAAGCGGACGTGAAATGGCTTGGTTAGTGGATGCCTACAACAAAGTTCACCGCGGAAATTTCCCAGGTGTTACAACAGGAAAACCTGTTGGTTTAGGTGGTTCATTAGGTCGTGATGCTGCAACCGGTCGCGGAGTGATGGTAGCAACATTAGCTGCTTTGAAAAAAATGAACATGGATGCAAAAAAAGCAACCTGTGCTGTTCAAGGTTTTGGTAATGTTGGTTCTCATGCTGCACGTTTATTGCACGAACAAGGCATTAAAATTTGCGCAATTGGTGATCATACTGCTACTTTCTGGAATGAGAAAGGAATTGACATCAAAGCGGCATTGGATTATGTAAAAGCAAATGGAAATGTATTAAAAGGATTTACCGGTGGTGTTGAAATTAAACCTTCCGAACTTTTAACTGCAAATGTTGATGTTTTAGTTCCTGCAGCATTACAAAACGTAATCACTGAAGAAATCGCACACGCTGTAAAAGCTAAATTAATTGTAGAAGGTGCTAATGGCCCAACTACTGCTGAAGCAGATCATATCCTTCAAGAAAAAGGAATCATTGTTGTTCCGGATATTTTAGCGAATGGTGGTGGTGTAACGGTTTCTTATTTCGAATGGGTACAAAATAACCAAGGTTATTACTGGACAGAAGATGATGTAAACGCAAAACACGATGCTTCTATGAGTGCCGCTTTCGAAAGCGTTTGGAACAACGGACAAAAATACAAAACCACAATGCGTATTGGCGCTTACATTACTGCTTTACAAAAAGTAGAATTAGGAATCAAAGCAAGAGGACAATACTAAGTAACTAAGTGACTAGGTGACTAGGTTTTTAAGAGAACGCCTTCCTAATCGGAAGGCGTTTTTTTGTATATTAGTAACTTAACAAACAACAAAAATGAAATCTATTCCAACTCTTTTATTCTTTTTAATATCCCTTTTTTCTTTTGGGCAACAAACTATTGTAGAAAGTAAAGTTTTAACCGATTCCATCATTCAAACAGTTTTTACGGATGCTACAAAGAAAGAACTCGGCATCCGTTTTCCAATTTTCAAAGCTTACGAATACACTGATAAACTTGGGAAGCACTACCTCATTCTCACCGAAAATGGGAACGAAAAAGAAGTGAAAGAAACAAAAAATGATACCATTAAAGCATTCAACGTTCTATCTGAATCCAATAAGTTGACGATTCAATGGACCATCAACGATTTCAAATTAAAAACAAACGAAATTTCAGAGGAAACATCTATTTGGTTTTGGAGCAAATACATTGAGTTAAAAGACCTTGATGGAGACAGTATCATTGACCCCATCATCATTTACGGTACATCCGGAAGCAATGGGACAGGTGATGGCAGAATCAAAATCCTGACCTATTATAAAAACTCCAAGTATGCCATCCGTCATCAAAATGGAGAATTGGATTTTCAAAGAAATACAAAAGTAGACAAAGCCTTTTACGAATTACCTGCTAAAATTCAAGCGCGTGTGCAGGAAGTAATGGCAAAAATTTACGAGGACAACAATGCTATTTTTCCTGCAGGATGGCAAGGAGCCATGAAAAATAAAAAACTAGCATTTGACGAAAACAATAAATAAATCATGCATTTCACCCTTCGCCCGTTTACAATAAATGATTTAAACAGTTTGGTCAAGTATGCAAACAATCCAAAAATTGCAAACAACTTAACGGATAAATTTCCATATCCCTACACCAAAGAAAACGGAAAAATGTTTATCGAATTTGCGACTAAAAACACACCAACGAATATTTTTGCAATTGATATCAATGGTGAAGCATGCGGTGGCATTGGCATACATCCGCAAGAAGAGGTTCATCGTAAAAATGCAGAATTAGGCTATTGGTTAGGAGAACATTATTGGGGCAATGGAATTATCACAAAGGCCATTGAACAAATAGCAGATTACGGCTTTAAAAATTTTGACATCACCAGAATCTTTGCGCGGCCATACGGAACGAATTTCGCCTCTCAACGTGTCCTAGAAAAAGCAGGATTTATTTTGGAAGCAAGGTTCGAAAAAACGCTGTTCAAAAATGGAGAATACAAAGACGAATTGATTTATGCAATAAGAAGAAAATGAGAATTTTAAAAAACATTGGCTCCGTCTCTTCTATTCTGCCGATTCAGCGCTACTCTATTGTTCGTCCGAACCTAAAAGGAAACGCCAATTTCAAACCTGTATTACTAACCTTTGATGATGGCCCGAATCACATCGACAACATTACTTTAGATTTACTTTCTGTTTTAAAGACGCACAATGTAAAAGCTGCTTTTTGTTTGATCGGAAAAAATGTAAAGCAACACCCACATATTGTAAAGCAACTATTTCAGGATGGACACATTATAGGAAATCACGGTAACACGGGTGATCCTTTTGTTTTCAAACGAATGAAAGCGATTGCAGAAGATATTGATGCATGCAACAACGCGATTTGTGAAGCCATCGAAAGCACTGCACATCAAATTGAATATTTTCGGCCGGGTTATGGAGCGTATCTCAAAAAGCACATTCCTTTTTGGGAATCAAAAAACATGCAACTCCTTCCTGTTACCGATTTCTTTTTCGATCATAAAGTAAAACCTGTTGGGATGAAAAAATTTATCGGACATTTTACAGAAAAAATAAAAGCAAACAATGGAGGAGTTTATGTTTTACATGATGGGAGAAATGAACATCCTAAAATAAACTCTAAAATAAATGTTGCTCGTTCAAAAAACAAACCATCCGATTACGATCGCAGCTGGGTTCCCAAAGCTGTCGACTTGATCCTCTCACAATTAAAAGAAGATGGATTTACGCTTCCCGAACTAAACGACAATTTCCCAAACAAGCTCAATCCGGAGTTTCGTTCTTTTTTATTTTCGAAATAAATAATCTAGCAAATCATTCCTATTTAGGACGTCATTGCGAGGAACGAAGCAATCTTTCGTCAATGGAGGCTTCTCTCTTCATCATTAGAGATTGCTTCGTTCCTCGCAATGACGCATAAAAAAAGCCATTCTTTTATCTAGAATGGCTTTACTTTTAAAAATTGCTTATTATTATTTTTTATACAACAAATAATGTTTCACAACAGATGTTGCTCCTTCCTTTGCTGCTTTTATTTCTACTTTTTCTTCAACCGGTTTAAAGCCTTTTACTTCAATCTTTACCAGATATGTTTTTCCTGATAACAAGGTTAAGAAATACTCACCGCTTCCTTCTGAAGAAGTTGTGCTACCTACTTTCGTTGTTCCTGTTTCATCATAAACTACAATTTCTGCTTCCATTCCCGCACCAGCAGACCCATCAAATACATCGCCTTTCAAAATGGCCATTACTGGTCCATCCGCTGTTGCTTTTTTCTTCATGTCTTTTTCAAGAACCATATAGTTCGTTAAATCTACTTTGTAAACATCACGACCACCTAATCCACCTTTTCTATTGCTGGCAATGTATCCTGTTTTTGCATCTACAGACAAGCTAAAGCAGAAGTCGTTGTAAATGGTATTGATTGGATACCCCAAATTTACCGGAGTACTCCACTTTCCTCCTTCGTTTACCGTTTTAAATACATCGTATCCACCCATCGAGTTGTGACCCTTAGAAGTAAAGAACAATGTTTTTCCATCAGGAGCTAAAAATATACCTGCATCATCTTCAACGGTATTCACAACATCTCCTAAGTTAACAGGTTTTTCCCATTCGGTACGTGTTTTACGTTTTACCATCCAGATATCGGCATTGCCTTTCCCGCCTTGACGCTCACTAACAAAATATAAGGTCTTACCATCCGGAGAGATGCATGCACCTAATTCAGCATACGTAGTATTAATTGGTTTCCCCATTGATTTTGGTGCCCCCCATTTCCCGGAAGAGCTCAAACGTGAAACATAAATATCACCTCCACGAGACTCCGCTTCTATATCATTTTTGAAAAGAAAAATTTGTTTCCCATCCGGAGAAATACTGGTTGCTGCATCTTGTCCTTCGGTATTTAATGCACCGGGAATTAATTCGGCATCTGCCCAAGCTTTTTTCAGTGTATCCCAACGAGAAATATAAATGTCCTCGAAATACATTCCATCCTCAGGATTTAATGCGCTGGATTTACCCGGACGTTGAGAAGTAAAAATTAATGTTTTTCCATCAGCGCTGACCATTGGTGCTTTATCTTCATACTCTGAATTGATCACATCACCCATATTCTCCACTTTTACATCAATCGGACTTGCCATTAATTCCTTCGCTGTATTTACCTGAAGGATGTACATATCAACATCACTTTCTTGAATAGCTTTATTGCCGGCATTTGTTTTAAAGAACGTAAATTCCGCTAACGCTTCGTCCTTCATATCTTCCAACTGATAGAGTTTCCCTAACAAAAGCGCATTATTAATATTCGCTTTCGGGTCAATTCCTTTCGATTTTTCAGCAAATTCGCGTGCTTCTTTCAATTGTTTCAATTCATAATGACATTCAGCAATATGAAAAAGCACATTTGCATCGTTCGGTTTACCCGCCAATACATCTTTATAAATTGCCAATGCACCGGCAAAGTCCATCGCATAAAATTTTTGTTCAGCAAGAACCATCTTAGCGGCATCACTGCCTTTATCAAAAACGTTCTGCTTGTTTTCTGTTTTTTCCTGAGCAACTGCTGCTCCAAAAATGAACAAAGAAAACACCGACAAATAAATTACTTTTTTCATATAGAAAATCTTTAATAGTTGAATTACGAATTCTGCATTGGCTCTATTTCTGTGCCCTACCGTTCACAAAAATAAATCTTAAGTCACAGAAACAAATATAAAAAATTATTGCTGAAGATTTGCCTGATAAGACAAAAATAGTTCCAAACCTTTCTTTTTGGCTGTATCGTAGTCGTAGTCGATATTCTGACGAAGATAGACCTCCACATTTGTAGCATATTTATTGCTTTTTTGCAAGTCGGCTGCCAATTCGGAACGCATATCCAAGCCTATTTGGAGCGCTTTATTAAATTCTGCGATAAAAGATTGTGAAAGTTCTTTGTTCGCCACCCAGCAGGCAAAAACAAATGGAAGTCCGGTAAATTTTTGCCATTCTTCTGATAAATCGTAGTTGTATTTATATTTATTTTCTAAACCAAAGGTGCGATCACCAATAATCACTGCAGCCGTGGTTCCTGAAATTGTGTTTTCATAATTCTCAGTTGCAGGTTCCCATTTCGGTTCAATTTTCCAGAAATTTTTAGCCAGTACTTTCACCAACGAAACAGAAGTACGCGATTGATAATCCAACAGAACAGATGTAATTTCCTGCAAAGGGACATTACTATATAGGTTCACCGAAGCCACTTTACCTACTGCACCAATACAATAATCGCTGACAATAAATTTATCTTTTAATAAAGGTAGTACCGCAACTGGAATCAAACCTAAATCAACCGTTCCATCCATCAATTTTTGAGCACAAACAGAAGGGATATCCAAATCCAATTCCATTTTATCCAATATATCTGAATGATTGAATCCAGCAATAAACGGCTTTGAATTCAAATAAGAAACAATGGATACTTTCACTTTTTTCATAGATCTATTGTTTGTTTTCGATCTCCATTACTGCAATACACGCTGCAACAGGAGCGATCACCGCTGCAATCATTCCACCAACAAACGGAATGGCAAATACTAATGCAAAAATAAATCCATTTCCAATGGCCAACCCTTTGTGTTGGCGGACAAAAGAAACACTTTGTGAAATACCCATTCTTCGTCTTTCACTCACGTAATCAATCATTGAAAACCCATAAAAGTAATAGGAAACAATAATTAAAAAGAGGGCAGCAACCCATCCAATAATTGGAATCCAAACGACAAAGAAACCCAAGAAAATAAAACCAAATTCAATAAACATATTACGAATTGCAATCATCACTCCTCGCCAAATATCTTTCAAAAACTGACCCAAATTAAATGGATAAACCTTCCCTGTAATAATTTCTTCAGTACGCTCAGACAATAATGCCATGATCGGAGACATAATGATTAACAAAATATATTTACTAAACGTGGAGAAAACAAAAAAGAACAAAATCTTTAAGCCAACCGACAACAGCACTTGCAAGGCACTGCCTAAGAAATGAAAGATACCATTTTCAGAGTCTGTAGTTACATACGACATAATCCAATTTTCAAGCCAGTCGGATAAATTATGGATTAAGGTTAACCCACCCAATGCCAGCAATAATGCAATCAAAATGGTATAAATAAAATACATCCACAAACCTTTCTCAAAAACAAAAGAAATGGCTTTGCCGTAGGTTTTTATTCCCAAACCAAATTGTTGGAAGAAGGATAACTGCTTGTTCATGAGTCAAAATTAACATTTATTTTCGGGATTTCATTGGAACATTCAAGCAGCCTCATTACGAAGTGAAAAGCAATAATGTAATAAATAAAATGCTAATTTTACGGTGTGAAAAAAATCGCTTTCATATTTCTTCTTCTGCTAATCGGACTAAACGTATCTGCACAAACCTATACACAAACCATTCGTGGAAAAGTAATTGATGCAGATTCAAAATCCACTTTATTTGGCGCCAACATTATTTTATTAAATAGCGATACGTTAATTGGTTCCACAACGGATGTGGATGGAAAATTCAGATTGGATAAAGTACCTGTTGGAAGACGTGCCTTAAAAATTACATCCATCGGTTACGAAGAAACATTCATCAATAATATTATTGTTACGTCCGGGAAAGAAGTGGTGCTGACCATTGAACTTCGCGAAAAAGTATACACCTCCGAAGTAATTGAAATTGTTGCAGAAACAGATAAAACGAAAGCAAACAATGATTTGGTAACGGTTTCGTCTCGTAATTTTTTGGCAGAAGAAACCGGACGATATGCCGGCAGCAGAGGCGATCCCAGCAAAATGGTTGCAAACTATGCCGGTGTTTCTTCCGGCAATGACGCGCGTAACGACATCATCGTGAGAGGGAATTCTCCTCTAGGTGTGCTCTGGCGGATGGAAGGCGTAGACATTCCAAACCCGAATCATTTCTCAGCACAAGGAGCAACTGGTGGCCCCATCAGCATGCTTAACAACAACATTTTAGGCAACTCCGATTTTTTAACCGGTGCTTTCCCTGCTGAATACGGAAATAAAACAGCAGCCGTTTTTGATATTAAATTACGTAATGGAAACAACGAACAAAATGAATACACCGGATCACTTGGTATCAATGGAGTAGAACTTGGAGCGGAAGGTCCTATCTCAAAAAAGAATGGAAGCTCATACTTAATTAATTACCGTTATTCTACATTAGAAGTATTTAACAAACTGGGGATTCGCTTTGGCGTTTCTGCCAGTCCTGAGTATCAAGACATATCTTACAAAGTAAATGTGCCAACAAAAAAAGCAGGTGTTTTTTCATTGTGGGGAATTGGTGGAAAAAGCAAATTGACCTTACTGGATAGCGACCGAAAAGCAACAGATTGGTCGTACATCACAGGCGGACAAGATTTAGTATTTGGTGCAAGCATGGGCGCGACAGGCCTTTCGCATTTGTACTTTTTTAATTCAAAAACATCTGGAAAACTTTCATTGTCTGTTTCGGCAACCAATTTGGATGCCTATGTGGATACCCTTTCACCTGTTGACCAATCGGCATTTCTAGATCGAAAAAACAAATCAACTGAAGCAAATTTTATTGCCAACTATACTGTTTCAAAAAAAATAAATGCCAAACATTTAATTAAAATCGGAGCAACCTATCAAACCATTTATTTTAATGCTGAATCGTTTTCCTATTCAAACAATTATGGAAAATACATTTACGACCTGAATGTAAAAGGCTCTACCGCAGGTTTGGTGCAAGGCTTTGCACATTGGCAATTTCGACCAACCGACAAAATTACAATCAACAGTGGCGTGCATTATCAGAACTTTTTACTCAACAACACCTCCGCCATTGAACCACGATTGGGATTACGTTTTCAAATGAGCAAAAAACAAAACATTAGTTTGGGTTATGGATTGCATAGTCAAATGCAACCCACCATTTATTATTTTTACGAAACCTACCTTCCCGCTACAGACAGCTATTTCAGAAGCAACCGAAATTTGGATTTATCAAAAAGTCAACATGTCATTTTGGGGTACGACTTGAATTTTGCAAAAGATTATCGATTGAAGCTGGAAGGTTATTATCAATATGTTTACAATGTGCCGGTACAAAAAAATTATCAATCTTCATTCTCAATGATTAATGTAGGAAATGCATTGGAGGGAATACCGCTGGTAGATAGCTTAGAAAACAAAGGAGATGGAGAAAACATAGGGGTTGAATTGACCGTTGAAAAATTCTTTAATAAACATTTTTATTACCTCGCTACCATTTCAGTCTATCAATCAAAATACAAAGGAAGCAATGGTGTGGAGCATCATACCAGTTATGACGGAGGATATGTTTTAAATGCGTTAGCAGGATATGAATTTGTACTTGGAAAAAACAAAAACAAAGCCTTATCCATTGATTTAAAATTCACACAAGCAGGAGGCAACAGATATACACCAATTGACATAGAGAAATCAAAAATTTATGGTGATGCCGTTTATATCGATGAAGAAGCATTTTCAAAACAATTAAAAGATTATTCCCGATTCGACATCAAAGTTTCCTATAAAACCAATCGTAAAAAAACATCACAAAGTATCTTTTTAGTAGTCGAGAACATTTTTGACACCCAAAATATTTTAAGAGAATCCTACGATCCGGTTTTACAAAAAATTCAGCAAGAATACCAGTTAGGATTGTTTCCTTACTTTGGGTATAAAATTGAGTTTTAAAAAGGAAAAATGGGAAGACCAACATCCACCCTCCTCCCTCATCCATTTTTCATCCTCATTCACCTTATTTAGCTAATTTTCGATTAACCATTCCCTTTCATTTTACCATTTACCCTTCAAAAACCACCGATTATCTCCAAGAAATGTCAATCTGGAAAATAACCCCCTATTTAATCCAATAAATTATTACATTTACGAACCTAAAAAAAGAGGTGTTATTTTTTATTTAAATGCTACAAAAATATGAGTATCCCAACATTACTTATTAAACGATTATCTATTGCTTTTTTTATTCTTTTTACTTCTGCAGCAGTTGCTCAAGTAGGAACGGTGCGCGGTTTTGTTTACTTGAAAGATTCCGGTGAACCGGTTCTTTTCACGAACGTTATTTTAAAAGGAACAACCATTGGTAATGCAACGGATGTAAATGGATACTTTTCGATTAACAAAGTCCCTCCAGGAAACTACACATTGATGATTACTTCCATCGGCTACGATAGTTTGTTGGAAAACATTACTGTAAAAGCGGGAGACATTATCACTAAAAAACTATACCTCACCAAAGCAAATGTTAAATTAAATGTTGTTGAAATTTCTGCAGAACAAGAAGCCAAGCAAACCGAAACACAAATTTCAGTAAATAAGATTGACCCGATAACCATCAAAAAATTACCCTCAGTTGGTGGAGAACCTGATTTAGCACAATATTTACAAGTTTTGCCAGGAGTAATTTTTACCGGTGACCAAGGTGGACAGCTCTACATCAGAGGAGGCTCGCCTATTCAGAATAAAGTATTATTGGATGGTATGATTGTATACAATCCCTTCCACTCGATTGGTTTGTTTTCAGTTTTTGATGCAGATATCATTCGTAATGCGGATGTATACAGTGGAGGATTTGGTGCTGAGTATGGCGGAAGAATCTCTTCCATCATGGACATTACCACTCGAGATGGAAACAAGCGCAGAGTATCCGGTAAAATTGCGGCAAGTCCTTTTGGAGCGAAAGTATTAGCAGAAGGGCCATTGATTAAACAAAAAGAAGACAGTAAAGCAACTGCATCTTTTATTCTTTCTGCAAAAACATCCTATTTGCCAACTACTTCAAAAGTCCTATACAGCTATATTGATCCGGAAGGCTTACCATTTAGCTTTAACGATTATTATGGTAAAGTATCATTTAATGCCAACAACGGTAGTAAATTAAACTTGTTTGGGTTTAACTTTAATGACAAAGTAAACTACAAAGCGGTGCAGGAAATGAAATGGGATTCGTATGGTGGTGGCGGTAACTTCTTGTTGGTTCCACAAAACTCCCCTATTTTGGTAACTGGTAACTTTGCGTATTCTCAGTACAAAATAAAAATAAAACCTGAAATTGACTCTGTAAAAACAAGTGCCATCAAAGGTTTCAACATGGGTGTAGGATTCACTTACTTCTCAGGAAAAAGTGAAATCAACTACGGTTTAGAAGTATTGGGATTCCGAACAGATTTTGATTTCTACAACGCTTCCAATCGACATATTTCACAAGAAGAAAGCACCACCGAAATTGGCGGATATGTAAAAGTAAAATACGTTTCTAAAAAGAAAAAATTATTACTTGAGCCCAGCATGAGGGTCATGTATTACGCTTCATTGGCAAACTTCTCACCTGAACCCCGTTTCAGCATGAAATGGAATATCATTCCAAGATTGCGCTTCAAATTTGCAACCGGTATGTATTCACAAAACTTAATTGCTGCAACTTCTGAAAGAGATGTTGTGAATTTATTCTACGGTTTCTTATCCGGCCCTGATAACTTACCGGAACAATATACGGATGAAAATGGCGAAGTTCAAAAAGTAAAACACAAACTACAAAAGGCAAACCATTATGTTGCCGGATTTGAATTTGACATTGCCAAGCATTGGGATTTGAATATCGAAGCATATCGCAAAGATTTCAAACAATTGACCAATTTGAATACCAATAAAATGTTTGACGACACCCCTGAAAACGCTTCTATACCTGAGGAATTAAAAAGCGATTTCATCATTGAAACCGGAAGAGCGCAAGGGATTGACATGGTGTTAAAATATGATCACAAACGCTTGTATTTATGGTTTGTTTATTCCTTATCGTATGTAAATCGTTGGGATGGACTTCAAACCTATCGACCACATTTCGACAGAAGACACAATGCAAACATTGTTGGATCCTATATTTTTGGTAAAAACCGTAACTGGGAATTTGATGTACGCTGGAATTTAGGTTCCGGCTTCCCTTTCAAGCCTACAGGAGGATTTTACGAAGATCAAAACTTTACCCAAGGTATTAATACCAACTATGTAAGTAGCAATGGAGAATTGAACTATTATTTTGATGAAGGTCAAACCAAAGAATTGCCGTGGTATCACCGTTTGGATATTACCGTAAAACGCACCTTCCTGTTCTTTGAAAACACGAAATTGGAAGCAGCGGTTGGCGCAACCAATGTTTACAACCGACCGAATGTATTCTATTTTGACCGTGTACGCTATAAACGTGTAGACCAATTGCCGTTATTACCAACGGTAAGTTTGGTAATGACATTCTAGTTATAAAACGCCATTTAAAAAGCTCCTTAGGATTCAATCTAAGGAGCTTTTTGTTTACTATAACTGCGTTATTTCTCCAACGCAAAGCCTCTTATTCAACCACATCCGGTATTCGAAAAGGCTTTTTTCAACAAATTATCAAAACGGACACAGACCAGCAGAAATTATTCGTAATTTTGTACGACCTACAAATTTCCTCTGGTCAGGGATTACCTGAAATTACATTAGAACATGTCAGCATCAACTAAGTACATATTTGTTACCGGAGGAGTTACGTCTTCATTAGGAAAAGGAATTTTAGCCGCATCGTTGGCGAAGCTATTACAAGCAAGAGGTTATACCGTTACCATCCAAAAATTAGACCCCTACATTAACGTAGATCCGGGAACATTAAACCCTTATGAACATGGCGAATGTTTTGTAACGGATGATGGTGCTGAAACCGATTTGGATTTAGGACATTACGAACGCTTTTTGAATGTTCCGACATCACAAGCAAACAATGTAACTACCGGAAGAATTTATCAATCCGTTATTGAGAAAGAAAGACGCGGTGATTACTTGGGAAAAACCGTACAGGTAATCCCTCACATCACCGATGAGATAAAAAATCGTGTAAAATTATTAGGCAAAACCGGCAACTATCAATTTGTAATTACTGAAATTGGTGGAACCGTTGGTGATATTGAATCTCTTCCTTATGTGGAGGCGGTTCGTCAATTAAAATGGGAATTAGGGAAAGATGCAATGGTGATTCACCTAACATTGATTCCATATCTATCTACTACAGGAGAATTAAAAACCAAACCGACACAACACTCCGTAAAACTATTGTTGGAATACGGTGTTCAACCCGATGTGTTAGTTTGTAGAACAGAACACCCATTAAACAGAGATCTTAGAAATAAAATTGCCTTGTTTTGTAACGTTGCACCTAATGCAGTTATTGAAGCACGCGATGCAAGCACAATCTATGAAGTGCCTTTATTAATGGAAGAAGAACAATTGGATGTTGTTGTTTTGAATCAATTAGGACTCCCTGTTTCTGAAAACATCGATTTAGGAAAGTGGAAAGATTTCTTACAAAAATTTAAACATCCGAAACATCAAGTACGCATTGGACTGGTTGGAAAATACGTTGAATTAAAAGATTCATACAAATCTATTTCAGAAGCATTCATACATGCGGGTGCGGCCAACGATTGCAAAGTAGAAATCGAATGGATTCATTCTGAAAGTATCACAGATGAAAATGTTGAAGAAAAATTTGCAGGATTAGGTGGTATTTTAGTTGCCCCGGGATTCGGACAGCGTGGAATAGAAGGAAAAATCACCGCCATCAAATATGCACGCGAAAACAATGTACCATTTTTCGGAATTTGTTTAGGTATGCAATGTGCCGTGATTGAATTTGCAAGAAATGTTTTGGGCTTTAAAGATGCCAACTCTACAGAAATGAATCCGGGAACTACTAATCCGGTGATTGATTTGTTAGAAGCGCAAAAGAAAGTAACCAAAAAAGGTGGTACCATGCGTTTGGGCTCCTACCCATGTAATGTTTCAGAAAACACAAAAGCTTGGGAGATATACAAACAAAAGGAAATCAACGAACGTCACCGTCACCGTTATGAATTTAATAACGAATACTTACAGGATTTTGAAAAAGCAGGCATGTTTGCGTCCGGAATAAATCCGGAAGGTGGCTTAGTAGAAATCGTTGAAATTAAAGATCACCCTTGGTTTGTGGGCGTTCAGTTTCACCCTGAATACAAAAGTACCGTAGCAAACCCTCATCCGCTATTTGTGCATTTTGTAAAAGCAGCAATTGAAATTAAGAAACTCGTTCATTAGTGAGACGTGGCTTTTTGCCACAGATTCACAGAATAAAAATTAAAAAAATAATTACGCGAATTAATTCGAATAAAATCCACCACAATATATAATCACTTTAATTTCTTTTTTATAGAAAATAATCTGTGAATCTGTGGCAAAATATTTTTTATGAAAAAACTAGTACTCCTATCTATCGCAATAATCGCATTTACTTTTTCAAGTAAATCACAAAACATTACTTGCGGCAACTTTTGCATATTAAATATCAACAACATTGATACGGTGGGCAGCAACACATTGGATGTGACCATCTACAATGGCGACACCGTTTTTGTAAACTACCCGATTGTAATTGTTACAGATGCTTTAGGAGATACCATTGCTAACATCAACAGCTTGTTTTTCTTTTTCGGACACTTAGCCGGAGATACGTTAACACATACCATTCCCACATCCTTGGATAGTATTCCGGCTGGATTCACAGGAACCGTATATTATGATGACCCAACAGATTCTATTGCTCCTTGCGCTTATAGTTACCCAATGTCTTGTACAGTTGGAGTGAATGAATTCGCATCTACTGCTTCTTTCAATATTTACCCAAACCCTGCTACCACAACTTTCAACATCGACTTTTCTGAATTAAAAACTTCTGTTGCCACCATCAACATCTATGACTTGACCGGAAAAATGGTAAAAACACTTACGACCAATGAACGCTTATCATCAATAGACCGTGGCGACTTACGGAGCGGGATTTATTTTGTACAGGTGATCGTTGCTGATAAAGTTTTGACTAAGAAAATTGTGTTGGAATAAGGGAACGCAAATTATTATGATTGTCATTATAAAACCTGATTTTTTAATTTTTTAGTAACGAATCATTTCTTCACAAACGTTTCCCAATAGCTATTGTGACCCTACTACGAAATAGCATCTCCATGATAGAAAGACTACGAGTGCTTCAAAGTCGATTATTCGACTAAATATCTACCTTAAATCTTCGAACTAACGAAGATTTGCCTTCAGAAAAAACCGGAAATAAAGTATTAAATTTGACAAACAAAGAGGTTAAAGGGCTTGACGCAGGACTTAAAATCCTGTGTCCATTGCGGACGTATCGGTTCAAGTCCGATCCCGGCTACATGAACTGTATGTCGGCCTTAGCGAATCGGAGCTTATTAGTTTGCAAGAACAAGTGGGTCAGACGTTTCCTCGGGAGTATATGTCATTTCTCAGAATGACAAACGGTCTTGCTTTCTTTATCAAGGGAAAAAACTACCTACATCAAAGGAAGTTGCAGAATATGGTTACAAAGCGATGATGCAAGGAAAAACCGTTGCCATTCATGGTTTTATGAATGCCGTAATGGCAAATGCCGTTCGCTTTTTACCAAGAGCAATGGTTGTAAAAACGACTCGTAAAATTCAGGATAAGAAATAAGCGAATAAAAAAAGCCTCGAACAGCGAATGTTCGAGGCTTTCTATTTTAAAGGCAATTAAGGAAATTTCACGCCATCACACTCGGTGCAATACACTTCCGGAATGGTCGCATTGTATTTATTGTTGATTGCTTTAATAAATTCATTCGCAATCAAGGAATATCCTTTTTGGTTCGGATGATATCCATCTAAACTCAAAAAGCCCCCACTTACAAATACCATATTCATGTCTACCCCGTTCCATTTAATACCGCTATACACATTACTCATGTATGAATGCATATCCACTAATGCCAAATTGTATTGATTCGCCTTCTGTGCAATCACAGCATTGTAGGAATTGATTGCTTGATCTATTTCAAACACTTCAGTACTATCCAATACATAACGATCATTTATTGTTTCAAAGAGTAAACCATATTTAAAGCATTTCATTGAATCAATCGGAACTGAAAGTGTGATGTATTCACCGGCATGCAACTGACGCAAACCACCGAATGCAGCAGGATCATCGATTATAAAACCATTTCTACCCAATGCAAAATTCAAATGCGTTAACCCCGCAAGTGTATAAATATCCATTAACGAATCAACTTGTGATTGACGCTCCAAAACGGCATTATCCCAAGCTACTAATGTGTAAAAAGGATAACTTCTGAAATCTGGAATATTGGCAATAACACCTTTGGAGCCATTTGCAGTTAATCCACCCAAAATGGTATCCAAATAATTTGCGAAGGTGGTTGCTGATGGAATTGGATTTCCAATACCTCCTCTACTAGCAAAATTGTAAATATCTTCCATGCCCAACCATGCAGTAATAAAACTTGCATTTTGTTGACGAGCATCTTCATACAATGTAGAAACTCCCGGATCACTTGCAATACGTGCATAATACGGATTGGTATTTCCGGTAAATGAACTATACCCAAACGCAGGATTTGTATAATCTGAAAGATTCGCAAACGGAATTGCTAAATTTTGAACACTATTACCGGCCATATCTGTTAAATAAGGCGTTGCAGCGGATGTAGCAATCGTATATTTTATTGGTGATAAAGAAGTAACACCTTGACAGTTTGTTTTATTTCCAAGATGACTCGGTGTTACAAACCAACTTTCCCACAATTTACTATTCACTCCCAATCCATTATTGTCGGGCATTAGCGCTTGTCCGAATGTTGGTCCTCCCACCAACTTAAATTGCTCGGCTAATAAAGCAGGAATAGAAAGTCGTTGTCCTTTTTCATACAATGCACCATCTTGATAACCTGCTAAATAATTTCCACCAACGGCAATCATTTTAGAAAAATCGGCATCTCCTGCATTGGGCTCCGGCATCTCTATTTCGGGAGTACAAGCCACAAGTGATAGCGTGATAAATAAAAAAGTGATTAGGTGACTAGGTGACTGAATGACTAGGTGTTTCATTGTCTTTTAAAATCTAAATTTTACCTTCATACGTTACTCCGCTTGCAATGACAATTGCGCGATCATTTCGAGCGGAGTCGATAAAGCGCGCTGGACTATATACTTAAATTGCCAGGGATAAATTAACCGCTTCCACACTTTTTATTTCAGGCACGGCTCTTTTGATCGACTCTTCAATACCGGCTTTCATTGTCATCATACTCATAGAGCAAGATTTACAGGCTCCAAGCAACTCAACTTTCACAACAAAGTCGTCAGTAATTTCAACCAACGATACATTACCGCCATCTGCTTGCAAATAGGGGCGAATTTGATCCAATGCTTCTTCTACTTTTTTTGATAAATCAACCATACACCAACGAATTACGAATATTAATTACGAAAAATACTAAATACGAATCACTACTTATTTTTCAACACTTCACAAATCAACTAGTTACTAGTGACCAATTGTCTCTGACTATTTACTATCGATACTTGCTGTGCAACATTGCTAGCCATTTCCATAAATGCCAATGCTTGTGGCGTACTTTCTTGCAAAACAGCTGGACGACCGGCATCACCGGCTTCACAGATGCTTTGAACCAAAGGAATTTCGCCTAATAATGGAACACCCAGCTTTTCTGCCAACGTTTTCGCTCCGTCCTTACCAAAGATATAATATTTATTGTTTGGAAGCTCAGCAGGAGTAAAATAGGCCATATTCTCTACAATGCCCAATACCGGGACATTGATGGAAGGCATTTGAAACATCCCTACCCCTTTTTGTGCATCAGCCAAAGCCACATTTTGAGGAGTGCTAACAATCACGACTCCATTCAATGGAATAGCACCAACCAAAGATAAATGAATATCACCAGTACCCGGAGGCAAGTCGATAATCATATAATCCAGTTCACCCCAATCAGCATCCGCAAACATTTGGGTCAAAGCTTTTGCAGCCATTGGCCCACGCCATACAATGGCTTGCGATGTATCTGCAAAAAATCCGATGGATAATAATTTCACACCGTAACTTTCAACTGGAATAATTTTATTTTTTCCGTCAATCACTTTAATCATTGGCTTTTCGTGCACCACATCAAACATGATGGTTTGAGAAGGTCCATAAATATCAGCATCCACCAATCCTACTTTAGCACCTTGCTTTGCCAAGGCAGCAGCGAGGTTGGAAGCTACCGTAGATTTCCCTACTCCACCTTTACCGGATGCAACAGCGATAATATTTTTAACCTGAGGTAACAACGGACCCGTATTTACTTTTCCAGATGTTACATTTGAGGTCATGTTCACTTTTACAACGGCTTCTTTATCTACAAAATGCAAAACGGCATTGACGCAGGCTTTATGAATCATGTCTTTCATCGGACATGCCGGAGTGGTAAGAACAACAGTAAAGTTTACATTTTTACCATTTACTTCTAAATCTTTGATCATGCCCAACGTCACCAAATCCTTTTTCAAATCGGGATCATCTACATTTTTTAAGGCATCTAAAACTTGTGCTGCTGTTATGCTCATTCTATTATATTTATTGAAATTTTGTAGGGTAAAGATACGAAAAAAAGGGATTAAGAATAAGGCTATTCGGAAGAATAAAATCGTCTTTCTAGCTAAAAAAATATTGATTTTTCATTATGCTTGTTATAGATTCCCAAATTATAACTTCCCTTATGAAAACTCTTTTACTCGCTTTTACACTTGCCTTTCTCCCTAGCACTTTTTTGCAAGCACAGTTAAATGGGAAAATAAAGATTTACTTTTCCACTCCTATTAGCACTTCTGTTTCTTCTGGTACAAATGCTATATATCTTAACAATAGCATGGACGATACTTTGGTAGCCTATATAAATCGCTCAAAATATACGCTAGACATTGCTGTATATAATTACCAGCAAACAAGTGGGATGGCAGACATTGCAACTGCTGTTAACAATGCGACTGCCCGAGGTGTTGTTGTGAGATGGATATACGATGCTTCACAAAGTAATTCAGGGATGATTCCTTTAGTAAGCAGCGTCAATACATTTGGTAGCCCAACAACCAGTGCTTATGGTATTATGCACAACAAATTTATGATTATCGATGCCAACTCAATTAATGTAAATGACCCTATCGTATGGACGGGTTCTGCGAATTGGACAAAAACACATTTTAATTCGAACGTAAATAATACAATTATCATTCAGGACCAAGCTCTTGCCCAAGCGTATCTTGCTGAATTCAATGAAATGTGGGGTGATGTAGGAATTACTCCTAGTATTGCAAACTCCAAATTTGGACCATTTAAATCAGATAATACCATTCATAATTTCACGATTGGAGGCTCTTTAATTGAATTGTATTTTAGCCCGACAGACGGAACGAACACGAAGGTTTTAAACACAATCCAACATGCTGATTCCGATTTATTTTTTGGGATGTTGGCATTTTCCTTAGACAGTAATTCCGATTCGATTATTAACAAGAAAAATCAAGGGATTAACGTAACTGGCATAATCGATCAAAGCAGTATGATTTACTCACCATACACATCACTTACTTCTTCATTGGGAGCAAATTTTCAAGTGTACTCTTCATTTACTTCTGTTTATCATAGCAAAATCCTTATTACAGACCCATGCACCCTCTCTTCTGATCCAACTGTAATAACAGGTTCATACAACTGGACAACACCGGCAGAAACACAAAATGATGAGAATGAATTAATAATACATAACGATACTATTGCTAATATGTTCTACCAATCTTTTTATCAAAATTTTATTGATGTTGGAGGCACAATACTGCCTTGCAACCTAGTGAACATAAATGAAACACAAGATTATTATTCGTTGAGCATATTCCCTAATCCATTTACTCATTCAACAACAATTGAGTTAAATAGAAATCTCAACAATGCAACTCTTTCCATTTACAATACACTTGGCAAGCTGATAAAACAAACAGGTTATATCAATGGCAAAAGTATCAATCTCTCTCGAGATGAATTACCAAGTGGAGTATACTTCATTCATTTAATTGAACAGAACAATACACTTGCTGTAAAGAAATTAATTATTGCTGATAGCGAATAATAATTATCACTTCGCATTCGAAAGCGTATCACTCAGGTATTTTCTGGTTTCCACCACCCATTTAGAAAGTATCTCTTTTTGTTCAGCACTTAATGTTGCATCGCCATGAATGAGTGTATACGAACTCAATGGCATCTCCCCTTCATCCACCATTTCTTTGATCTCTTCTAGCTTATGCAATTTGCGTTTTAAGGAATACGCTTCAAATTCCGAAAAATTTAATTCTTCTTTTCCTTCATTCACATGATGATTTAACCACCAACCAATTGGCTGAATATTCGTATACCATGGGTAAACGGTATAATTGGAATGACAATCGAAACAAGACGTTTGTAAAATTTGCCCTACTTCATTGGACACAAAAATGGTATTTTCGGTTTCGCGTTTTCCTAGGTTGCGCTCAGGACGAATGAATTGAATGATAATAATAACCGAGAGAAGGATATAGAGGATTTTTTTCTTTTTTGACATTTGCTTTTAATAATTTATTTTAATTACGGAGTAGGTGTTATTTCCTCTTTCTTCTCCAAATCAAAGCGCATACGATAAGCAAAGCCTACACTTATGATTGGAAAATTTTTAATTGGTGAATAGAGTGGATTCGTATAGGAGTAAGTTGCATCCTTTTTATCATTTGTACCATATTTATGCAACCAAGGGCTTCTGCTCAACGAATATCCTACCTCTGCAAACACTAATACTTTTGGAACAACAAAATAATCAACAAAGAGCTTCACTTGCAATTCGTCATATCGCACATAATCGTAATTGTTCTTTTCTGACAATCGGAATGAACGGGTGAAGGCCTTTAAATTCAACCCTGTGTATACTTTATTTTTCACCAGATTAAATTCTACCTTGTAATTTACCGGCAACAAACCATAAATGCTCACACGTTTATTTATTTTCCAATCGACTCCAACCCAAGGAACAAAAAGGTTTCCAAAGGCTTCACGATTATAATACAACCCGGCTTTTATTTTTAATTTATCATTCGGCACATAGTGTTGCATAAAGACCCCACCATATTGAAAATCATATGCGTCAATCTTGTCTTTAAAGTCAGATGCAATTTTAGGAATCGCGATCAAAACCGTTTCCCATTTTTTATTTTTCCATAAAAACTTCATTCCGATTGGCATCGAAATACTCGATAACTGCGATGAATAAGCCGAATCAGAACTAATCGTAGAGCTTAAATGTTCGGTATTTAAGCGCACCAATAGCGTATGCCCATTTTTAAAATTTTTTGGTAAAAATAAATTCAAGAAATAATTATCCGTTTTGTTTTTCCATTGACTGCTATCAGCATAGTTGGCCGAAAATGTCTGCAAATTAAAATTAACGATATCCACAAAGGGTTGTGATACCGCTTTAGATGCGACTACAATGAGTATAATCAGAATCTTAACCTTCATTTTACAAATATAAACTTTCTTTAAATAATTTAACAGATTAATTGCAGTATCTGTCTTTAAGTGGTATTGGAATAATTAGTACCTTCAAAATCTGGTTCAACCAAAAAACATGCATATGAAACTAAAAGTCCTTTTTATAGTCTCCTTTTTTCTTTTAAACACCTATTCTTATTGCCAAACTGTTGCTTCATTCAATTCAGCAGAGATTGTGCAAGGTTTAAAAAAACTAAACACTGTTGGAAGTGTATTGTACATTGCAGCACATCCTGACGATGAAAACACTCGCTTATTGGGCTATTTAGCGAATGAACGAAACCTCCGAACAGGTTATCTCTCCTTAACACGTGGGGATGGTGGACAAAATTTAGTAGGCAAAGAACAAGGTGAACTTTTGGGATTGATACGAACGCAAGAGTTACTTGCTGCAAGAAGAATTGATGGTGCAGAGCAATTTTTTACCCGTGCGAATGATTTCGGCTATTCTAAAAATCCGGAAGAAACATTTTCATTTTGGAACAAAGACAGCATTCTGGCGGATGTCGTGTTCGCCATCCGAAAATTTAAACCCGATGTAATTATTTGTCGCTTTCCAACAACCGGAGAAGGCGGACATGGCCATCATACTGCTTCAGCCATGCTTGCAGTAGAAGCATTTGATGCGGCTGCCGATCCAAAAAAATTTCCGGAACAATTAAAATACACAGAAGTATGGCAAGCGAAACGTATTTTTTGGAACACCTTTAACTTCGGGACAACCAATACAACTGCCAATAATCAACTTAAAATTGATGTGGGTGGATTTAATCCATTGCTGGGAGAAAGTTATGGTGAAATCGCTGCGAGAAGCCGTTCCTGTCATAAAAGCCAAGGCTTTGGATCTGCCAAACAACGTGGCTCCAACATCGAATACTTTAAACTTCTAAAAGGAGATAGCGTGAAAACCGATTTATTTGAAGGTATTTCCACTTCTTGGACGAAACTTAAAGGGCAAGAAAAACTTCAAAAATTAATTACCGATTGCATCAACAACTACCAACCTCAAACACCGGAAAAGTCAATTTCTGCGCTGGTTTCTATTTACAAACAACTTTTACTAGTGGATGAAAAAGATGCAATAGCTTCCTATTGGAAAAAATTAAAATTAAAAGAAACCGAAAACCTATTATTGGCTTGTTCCGGCTTATGGATGGAAGCTTCTGCTGACAACTACATTGGCATAGCTGAACAAGAGGTTGTAATCACCACACAAATCATTAATAGAAATAAAAACGAAGTAAAATTAAATACTGTTTCGTTCTTACAACAAAGTGATACCACCACTGCACTTATTTTAAAACCAAATGAATTATACACGTTCAAACGTAAAGAAAAAATAGCCACTTCGCTTCCCTACTCCAATCCTTACTGGCTAAACGAAAAACACGACATCGGCATTTATTCCGTAAAAAATCCTTTGCTCATCGGACAGCCCGAAAATGAATCAAAAACAAATGTTCAGTTTAAAATTACGATTCAAGATTTAAACTTAACCATCACACGTGAACTGACATACAAATTTACTGACCCCGTAAAAGGTGAGATTTATCGCCCGTTTGAAATCCTTCCACCGGCAACAGTCAATTTCCCAGAAAAAGTATTTGTATTCAACAATGGCATAGCCAGAACAATTTCCCTTACAATCAAGGCAAACAAAGCAAATATTAATGGCACATTGGAAATAAAAGCAACAAATGGATGGAACATTGCCATCAAAAATCCAGAATTTAAATTAATCAATAAAGGTGATGAAGTGGTTATGGAAGCAGTTGTTTCAATGGAAAAAACGGCCACAGAAGGACAATTATCAGCTACTATCACAATCGAAAACAAATTTTACAACAAAAGCATCAAGCGAATTGAATACGATCACATTCCGTATCAATTTATTTTAAGTGATGCAGAAGCTGGCTTGGTAAATATTGATGTTCAGAAAACGGGCCTTCAAATCGGATATATTCCCGGGGCAGGAGATGATGTGCCGGCATGTTTGAAACAAATCGGTTATGAAGTCACCATTTTGGATGACGCCTTATTAACCAACGAAAACTTATCCAAATATGATGCAATTGTATCCGGAGTAAGAGCATACAATACCAACGATCGTTTGCAAGTGCATTATACAAAACTGATGGACTATGTAAAAAACGGAGGAAATTTAATTGTGCAATACAATACGAACAATCGAATCGGGCCGGTAAAAGCAAACATCGGTCCTTTCCCATTCACCATTTCGCGCGACAGGGTAACCGATGAAAAAGCGAATGTGCAATTCAACAATGAAAAACATCCAATATTAAATTTCCCAAATAAAATCACTGTAAAAGATTTTGACGGATGGATTCAGGAACGAGGTATTTATTTTGCAACTGAAATCGATAAACAATACGAAACCATTTTTAGCATCAAAGATCCAAATGAAAAACCAAGTGATGGAAGTTTGATTGTTGCTAAATACGGAAAAGGAAACTTCGTGTATACCGGATTGGTTTTCTTCAGAGAGTTACCTGCCGGTATTCCCGGTGCTTACCGCTTGTTTGCAAACTTATTGAGCATTCCAAAAAACAATTAAGTATGGAACAAGAAGAAAAATCACCAATTTTAAAATCATGGAAAAATGTTTACGCACTTGTGATTGGAGTGTTGATTTGCGTAATTGTTTTTCTTTATTTTTTCACCCAACATTATAAATGAGTTTAATCGATTGGTTGGTATTAAGCATCACCTTGCTTTCCATCATCATTTATGGTGTTTGGAAAAGTCGCGGTGCAAAAAATATTGACACCTATTTATTAGCGGACCGACAATTGCCCTGGTATCATGTAGGATTATCTGTAATGGCCACACAAGCGAGTGCAATTACGTTTCTTTCAGCACCGGGGCAAGGTTATTCGGATGGCTTGCGATTTGTACAATTCTATTTTGGTTTGCCTTTGGCGATGGTGGTATTGTGTATCACCTTCATTCCCATTTTTCACAAACTGAATGTATATACAGCCTATGAATATTTAGAAAAACGATTCGACAATAAAACACGTTCACTCACAGCCTTTTTATTTCTACTACAACGAGGGCTTTCAACCGGAATCACCATTTATGCACCCGCAATTATCCTTTCCACCATTTTAAATATTGACATTACGTATACGATTATCGCCAATGGATTATTAGTGATTACCTATACCGTTTATGGAGGAACCAAAGCTGTTTCCTACACACAATTATTACAAATGAGTATCATTTTTGCCGGGTTGTTTTTAGCGGCTTATATGGTTGTCCACTTGCTGCCTGATAATGTAAGTTTCACCGATGCATTGCATATTGCCGGTAAAATGGAAAAACTAAATGCCATTGACACCACCTTCGATTTGAACAACCGTTACAACATCTGGTCGGGAATTATTGGTGGTTTCTTTTTGCAACTTTCCTATTTTGGAACCGATCAATCGCAAGTTGGACGATACTTAACAGGGAAGTCGATTGCTCAAAGCAGATTAGGATTGGTGATGAACGGACTTATTAAAATACCAATGCAATTTTTTATTTTATTAATTGGGGTATTGGTTTTTACTTTTTATCAATTTCATCAAGCGCCTATTTTTTTCAACAAGGTAGAGGTCAACAGGATCGAAAACAGTAATTACAAGCAGGAGTATCAACAACTCGAAAATGCGTATCACCTTGCTCACGAAGAAAAACTAGTCGAGGTAAATGCTTTGGTAGAAGCGGTTCATAGCAACAATGAATCTGCCATTGATGCAGCTCGTATTAATGTGCAAGAAGCCGATAAAAAAAGTAGCTCTATCCGAAAAGAAGTAACAGCATTGATGACAAAAAACAATCCGAAAGCGGATGTGAACGACACCAATTTCATTTTCTTGACTTTTGTGACAGAACAGTTACCAATAGGAATTATCGGATTGTTAATTGCGATTATCTTTTTAGCTGCCATGGGCTCAACGGCAAGCGGATTAAATTCATTGGCTTCCACCACCATTGTAGATTTCTATAAACGTATCTTTAAAAAAGAAGAATCTGATAAAACCTATCTCTCCGCATCCCGATGGGCAACGGTATTGTGGGGCATTTTTTGCATCATCACCGCTCTCTATGCCAGCAAACTTGGTAATTTAATTGAAGCCGTTAACATTTTAGGTTCTTTATTTTACGGAACCATTCTAGGTGTTTTTCTGGTTGCCTTTTATATGAAGAAGATAAACGGAACAGCTGTTTTTTACGCAGCCATTCTCGCTGAACTCTTTATCGTTTATGCTTGGATAGTTGACTTAACAGCATTTTTATGGTTGAATGTGATTGGCTGTTTGTTAGTAATGGCATTCGCATTTTTAATTCAGATATTCCTGAACAAGAAAAAGGTATAAACTAAAAAATCCTGCTCGAGGCAGGATTTTTTAGGAATAATTAAGTTTCGTTTATTTCTTACTATCAGCGATAATTTTATCCGCCATTTTGATGTAATCATCGTTTTGATCTTCTTTCGCCAATACTTTCACTTGCTCTGCTGTTGCAGATGCTCCTTTAAAGTCCTTTGCTTTGTATTGGATTTTTGCTTTTAACAAAACTACCCAATATGCTTTTGGATTGCTTGCAATTGCTTTGTCTACCCACTCACCTGCTAGTTTCAAGTCTTTATCATTTTCATAATAATAACTTGCCGCTTGAAAATAAGGTCTGCTGTCTTTCACAACAGTCGACTCAATTGTTTTCATAATTTTTGAATCGATATCCGCTACTACTTTAAATGCTACACGCGTTTTTTCCCAGATCAATTCGATATTTGAAGTACTAGAAGTAACATCTGCCACATTGATAGTAAATGTTTCTACTTTTTCAGCAATAGCAGTTGACTTAACCACAAAACGAATCAATTCGTCTTCCTTTTTGTAAGAAGCAACATCACCACCCATGGTTAAATCTTTGTACAACATAATTTCCCAAGTGTCTTTATTCGGAACCGAATAAATCGCATACGTCCCAGCTTTTACATCCATTCCTTCTACTTTCACATCCTCACCGAACGTAATTTTGGTTGCAGCATTTGCACCTGTACGCCATACTTTACCAAAAGGAACTACATCACCATAAATAACACGCCCTTTTGCACTTGGACGAGAATATTCAACTGTAATATCGGACAAAGCAAACGCCTGTTTTACGGTTTGTAACGGACTTGGTGCAGGAACTTTTAACTGTTGCGCACTAATTGAAGAAGTTGTTATAGCGACAATGGCCAACGCCCCCGCTAATGTTTTAATTTTGTTGATTAACATAGTTATCGTTTTAAGTTTAATAGTTATAATACAATTGAAATATGAATATGTTCTCAAAGTTAAAAACTTTAGGATACGTTTTTGACAATTTTATATTAAATAAAAATCCCGTTTTACAAGAAAAGTAAAACGGGATTCAAAATCAAAACGAAATATTTACTGCATTTTCACTGCATCCTTACTCTCTTTCTTTCTATGGAATTTAATCCCAATCATCAGCTCGTGTGTGCCTGTACTGTATTTTTTAATGTTCGTCATCGTAAAATCATAGGAATACGCAAATGTGATGTTCTCTTGCATTGTATAGCCTACCATTGCCGAAACAGCATCTAAATATCGGAAAGCACCACCAATCCATATTTTCTCTTGGTAGATGGCTCTCAAGCCAAGATCGAACTGAAATGGAGCCGGTTTCACATATTTTAAGCAGGTAGATGGTTCGATTTTAATATCGTCCGTAATTGTAAATTTATATCCTGCTGTAACATAGTAATGCGTTGCCAGTTTACTTAAAGAGGTCGTTGAATTGTCAAAAAACTTTATTCTATTTTGCAAGATCTGTGGCACACTTGCACCTACATACCATTTTTTATCCGTTGAATACGCATACACACCCGCTCCAAAATCCGGCATCAATACCGATTGTACACCATTACTAATAACCAAATCAGAAGGATCACGTAGGGTAATTTTAGAACCATCGACCATAAATTGAAGAATTCCACCAGACAATCCCAATGAAATTTTTACCTTTTCAGATACTTTCAAATGGTACGCGTATGAAAAATACAATCCGGTTCTTCGGGTAGGTCCAACAATATCGGTAAACAACAAACCACCCAATCCCATTTTTAAATTTTTGGTTGGACCATTCACACTCAAAATATAGGTGCGTGGAGCATCCGTAATTCCAATCCATTGATAACGATTATTTGAAACACCTTCAAAATAGTTATCAGTTCCACCAATCGCAGGATTCATTACATAATCATTGATCATATAATTACTGTAATGTGGCAACTGTTGTGCACGAACAACAACTGAACTTAATATGAAAATAAATATGTAAAAATACTTTTTCATTTTTTTTATTTTTTAGCCTTTCATCTACTCCCTCTATCAATTTGATGAAAGGGTAAGACATTAAGGTTTATCGCAATATCGTTATTGGTCCGGTGTATGCATCCGGAAACAATGGATCTTTTAAATCAATGACATAATAATAGGTTCCAACAGGTAACTGTTCACCTTTGTAAGTACCATCCCAATTTTCTTTATATCCTACAGATTGGAATAACAATTCACCCCAACGGTTGTACACCTCTACTTCACAATTCGGGAACAACTCAATTCCATCAATAATCCATTCATCATTTGCACCATCTGCATTCGGAGAAATACCATCAGGAAAAATAATCGTAGGCAAAACAGTAACAACAACTGAATCGGAAGCAACACAACCTTGTGGCGATGTAATGGTAACGGTATATGTTGTGGTTGAGGATGGTGTTGCAACAGGATTAGTTGCATTCGGATTATCCAAAGCACCTGGTGTTGGTGTCCATTGAATGGTTGCTCCGGCAGTAGTTGTTGTTGGGCTACCACCAATGGTTGTATTGGCTCCAATGACAATGGTTGCGTCCGTTCCGGCATTCGCATTTGGCAATGGATTGGCGGTAACATCCACCGTATCACTATCCGCACAACCCGTTCCGTTATCTACCACCACATAAAAACTATTTGTACCTGCAGGTGGACTAAATGTTAACGTTGTAGAAGAACCTAAAAGTACATTTGACATATCAAACCATTGGAAAGTAATTCCATTTACACTTGCAGAAGCGTCCAATGTAATTGTACCTGATTGACAGAAAGAAGTATCATTTCCGGCAGTTGCAATTACTGTTTGATTTGGCAATAAAATAATCGTATCAGCGATTGTACATGAATTTGAATCGGTAACGGTGATGGTATATGTGCCACTTAAAATTCCGGTTAAATCTTCTGTCACAGCCGTTGAACCTCCACTCCATTGATAGGCATATGGAAGAGTTCCACCACCAACAGTTACATCAATACTTCCATCGGGGATGGTATTACAACTTGAATTTACAGAAGTACTGCTGATGGTTAAAGACGTTGGATTTACCAACGTTACTGTTTGCGTAGCAACACAGCCATTGGCATCGGTAACAGTCACCACATAAGTATTTGCATCTAAATTAATTGCAGTTGCAGTTGTTTGTCCAAGTGCAGGAGCTGGCGTCCATGAATATGCATACGCCAATGTTCCCCCTGAAGGAATAATTGTGATACTTCCGTTTGCATTTCCATTACACAATGGATCTTGTGCATTCGCTACACTAAATCCGATTGAATCGGGCTCTGTGATTGTTGTAGGGGCAATGGTAACACAACCTGCAGCATCGGTTACCTGAACAAAATAAGTTCCTGCACACAATGTTGGAGTTGTTGTTGCTGTAGTTTGCAAACCGATATCATTCCACAAATAAACAAATGGGGTTGCGCCTGTAGCAACAACACTTGCTGTTCCGTTGCAAGATGCATTACATGAAACTGCAGTAGAAGCAGTAGCCAATGTCGGACCACTTTGAGTATTGATTGGAACAATTAAATTCAAAACACAACCAGTGGCATCAGTAATATCAACCGAATAAACGCCAGCGCATAAATTTGTTAATGAGAAAGCTGTTGAACCGGTATTCCACAAAACGGTATAAGGTGCTGTTCCGCCTGTTGGAGCAATTGAGATAGAACCATCACACAATCCACAAGTTGCAGCAGCAATGATTTGATTTGGAACAATTGGAGCAGGCTCAGTAATGGTAATCGAATCCATCAGCGAACAACCATTCGCATCAGTGATTTGAACAAAATGAGTACCTGCGCATAAACTACCAACGGCTGCTGTTGTTTCTCCGGTTGCAATCCACAAGAAAGTATATGGAGCTGTTCCACCAACCGGTGTTACTGCTGTTACTGCACCATTGCACAAGCCATTACATGTTATGTTTGTTGATGCGATTGTCGCGCTGGTTGGTCCGCTTGTATTATTTACAGGAATAGAAACATTCGTAACACAACCATTTGCATCAGTAATATCAACTGTATATAAACCGGAACACAATGCGGTAGCAGTTGAAGTTGTTTGTCCGTTGCTCCATACATAGGTATAACCGCTAGTACCACCTGTAGGCGTTAAAACAGCACTACCATCACACAGCCCGCAAGTAGCGTCTGTAATAACTGCATTTGCAGTAACCGGAGGTGTTGCAGTAACCGTAGTTGTTAAAGTTAAAATACAACCCAATGCATCAGTAATATCCACTGAATAATTTCCTGCACACAAAGCAAATGCTGTATCGTTTGTTTGTCCGAGTGCATCATTCCATTGAATTGTGAATGGAGCAGTTCCGGAGGTAATATTGATGAATGCCATTCCATTACAAGCAGATGAGCAAGAAATCGTTGTAGAAGTAATTGTTGCTGTTAATGGAGTAGATTGAGAAACTACAAACGAATCAACTTGTGTACATAAATTACCATCGGTGATTGTTAATGTATATGTTCCTGAACACAAACCTGTAACACTTGGCGTACCTTGTCCGACAATTACTCCAGGGGCCCAGAAATAAGAATATGCACCTGTTCCACCGGTTGGAGCAACAGTAATTGCTCCAGTACAAATATTACTGCACAAAGCACTTGTAATAATTTCATTTGAAATAATTGGAGCTGGTTCAACAATTGTAACCGGACTAAAATGAATACATCCTGTGGCATCTGTTACTTGAACAAAATAATTCCCTGCGCATAAATTGAATGCAGTATCAAGCGGTGTTGAAGGTGTATCATTCCATAAGAAGGTGTAAGGCGGTGTTCCTCCAATAGGAGTTACAGATCCCGTTCCGTCACAGCCTGCATTACATGTCGTTGGAGTAGTAATAACCGTTTCACCTGTAGGTCCGCTAGAGTTATTCATTGGAATAGTGAATATAGAATCACAACCATTTCCATCTGTCACTAAAACATCATACAATCCGGCACAAACATTTGTAACGTTTGGAGTTCCGTTTCCTGCAAAAGGAGGTGGTGGAGCAACTCCTCCGATGGTCCATACATATGTATATGGCCCAACACCCGACACCGGAGTTAATGTAATGGTTCCATCACATGCTCCACAATTTGCCGGGGTACTACCAACAACCACATCCATTCCAATTGGATTTGCTAACGTTACGCTTTGTGTATCTGCGCAACCGTTTGCATCGTTTACAATTACAGTAAATATATTCGGACATAAATTAATAACCGTTTGTGTAGCTATTGCTCCCGGAGTCCAAGAATAGGTATATCCTCCTACTCCACCCATTGGATTTGCAGTAACACTTCCATCACAATCACCAACACATGTTGGAGAAGTTGCAGAAGGATTTGCAATTAAAACAGAAGGCTCAATTAATGTAACACTTTGTGTATTCGAGCAACTTCCATCGTCAACCGTTACGGTATAAATTCCAGCACATAAACCAACCGCTGTTTGTGTTGTTTGAACTGGAACGGTGTTCCAAGAATACGTATAAACACCAGAACCGCCTGTAGGATTTGCTGTTGCAGTCCCGTTACATGCTCCGTTACACAATGGGTTTACACCAACAGCGTTAGGAAGAATTGGAGCAGGCTCAGTAATAATAACCGTTGGAGGTACAGAAACACAACCATTGTTATCAGTAACAGTGGCAATATAATTTCCAGCACACAGTCCGCTAGCTGTATCATTCGCAATCGCTCCCGGATTCCAAACAAATGAATATGGAGCAGTACCGCCACTTGCGGTCACCTCTGCTAGTCCATCACAGACGCCAAAACATGAAGCATTAATTTGAGATGTCACAGTAGTTAATGCAGATGGCTCAGAAATAATCACAGTATCAGAGGCGGTACAACCATTACCGTCAGTAACAGTAACATCGTAACTTCCAGGGCATAATCCAACAACATTTGGCAAAGGGAATAATGGACCTAATGGAGGATTCGGCAACCATGAGTAAGTATAGGTACCTGCACCAGTTCCACCAACAACGGTAGCGGTTGCGGTTCCATCACAATCACCATTACACAATACATCTGTTGAAGAAAGTGTAACTACTAATGTTGGAGGAGAAACAATCGTAATAGTTAATGTAGAATCACAACCGTTAGCATCTGTAACGGTAAATGTATACACTCCAGCACACAAACCTGTAATGGAAGGAGTTGTTGCTCCTGTGCTCCACAAGAATGTATAGGTAGGAGTTCCACCTGTAGGAGCCAAGGTAATGCTTCCATCGCAAGCACCGCCACAACTTTCGTTCACAATGGTTGGGTTTGGAGAAATTAATGCAGGATTAATAATTTGAGCGGTATCAATGGTGACACATCCTGCAGCATCAATAACAGTAACAGTATAAGTTGTAGTTCCACACAAAGCAGAAATAGCTGCAGTACCATCGCCAACAGGAGCTCCAGGAGTCCAATCATAGACATATCCACCTGCTCCTCCAGAGGCTACAACACTGGCTGTTCCATCGCAAGCATTAAAGCAGGAAACATCAACATCAGTCATTACAGTAGTTGGACCAGCAATATTGTTTAAAATATAACTAAAATTATAAGTACATCCACCAGTAGTAATTGCCAAGGTATAAATTCCAGGCAGTAATCCTGTGATTGTTGGAGTGCCATCACCAGCGGGCGCACCCGGCCCCCAGTTATAAGTATAGGTACCTGCACCTGCTCCACCGGTTGGTGCAACTGTAATTTGTCCATCAGCAAATAAACAATTAGCATCTGTAATGGTAACATTATCAATAACGGCTGGAGGTCCTGTAATTGTGACGGTTGTTGTAGCTGTACATCCGCTAACATCCGTGACAGTAACGGTATATGTTCCTGTACATAAACCGGTTGCTGTTGCTGTATTTTGAACTGGTACTGTATTCCAAGAATAACTTAATGCTCCTGTTCCACCCACTCCACTAGCTGTTCCCGTTCCATCACATGAACCATTGCAGGTTTCGTTTACGCTTACAGCACTTACAGTTAGTATAGGAGGATTTGTAAAAGTGATTGAGTCACTGTTAAAACAGCCAGCTGCATCCGATACGTTAACGGTATATGTACCAGCACATAAACCAACAGCTGTTTGAGTTAAAGAAACTGTTCCGGAAGCACCGGACCAAATAAAACTATATGGAATTGTTCCACCTGCAGCATTTGCAGTAACAATTCCATCACACGCACCAAAACAACTTAAGGTTGTTGGAGAGGTTGTGATGCTGATAATAATCGTTTGCAAAATCGTTACTGTGCTAGAGGCCACGCAACCATTTGCATCAGTTACGGTAACGGTATAGGTAATGTTCGGGCATAAGCCGGTAGCAATTGGGGTTGTTTGTCCGCCTGGCATCCACAAATATGAATAAGGTGCTGTTCCACCTGCAGGTGTCACCGTTGCGGTTCCGTTGCAGACGTTACAACTAGAGGTTGAACTGGTAATTGGTGCACTTAATGCTAGAGGTTGGGTAATCGTAATTGGCATTGTTGATGGACAGAGATTTGCATCCAATATCGTTACGTTATATGTACCGGCACACAGACCAGTTACAGTTGGAGTACCATCGCCTGCCGGTGCACCGGGCGACCAATCAAACAAAGAATAAGGTGGTGTTCCACCCGATGGAACCGCTGTTGCAGAGCCATCACAAGGAATTACTCCGGCACAACTAATATTTGTAATTACAGAAGGATTCGCTAAAACTTGTGTTGGTTGCGTAATTGTAACCGTGTCAGAAATTGTACATCCGTTTAAATCTGTAACAGTAACCGTGTAGCTGCCCGGACATAAACCGGAGATAGAAGAAGTGGTTGCTGCACCCGGTAGCCACAAATAGGAATAGCCTGGAGTTCCTCCACCTGCAATTGCAGAAGCCGTTCCATCACATGCACCAAAACAGGTTACATTTGTAACAGAAGATGTCAGTACCAAAGCAGTTGGTTCAAAAATCGTAGTAGAAGCAGTTGCAGGACAACCATTTGCATCAACAATATTTACATTGTATGTACCCGAACACAATGAACTAATGGTTGTAGTCCCGTCCCCTATTGGAGCACCTGGAGTCCAATCAATTGTAAATGCAGCCGTACCTCCTGAAATAGTTGCAACTGCAATTCCATTACAATCACCATTACAAGCCAATGTGGTTGCAGCAATGCTAACACTTAAACTATTGGGTTGGGTAATGACAACTGTTCCTGAATTTGTACACAAGTTCGCATCTGTAACTGTAACAGTGTAAGAGCCAGGGCACAAGCCTGTAATGCCGGGAGTTACAGCGCCTGTACTCCACAAATAAGTATAACCGGCAGTTCCACCGGTAGGATTTGCTGTTGCTGTTCCATCACATGCACCATTACAAGTAACATTTGTAAATGTGGCCCCATCATTCAAAGCTGCGGGTTGGGTAATCGTAACACTTTGACTATTGGTACAACCATTCCCATCCGTTACAGTAACTGTATAGGTATTTGGGCATAAGTTAATTATGGATGCTGTGCCATCTCCGGTTGGTGTTCCTGGAGTCCAATCGAATGCATATGGTAATGTTCCACCGGTAGGAATGGAAGTTGCGGTTCCGTTACAAGCACCAAAGCACAATACATTAGTGCTGATTGGATTTGCTGCTAATATTGCTGGTTCTGTAATAACAACAACACCGGTATCTGTACACACGCCAGTATTATCAAAAACGGTAACGGTATATGTTCCTGCGCACAAACCTGAAACGTTAGCGGTTCCATCTCCGGTAGGATTTCCTGGTGTCCAATCAAATGTATTTCCACCGTTTCCGCCAACAACAACAACTGTAGCCGTACCATTGCACAATCCAAAACATGAAATATTGGTCCCGGAGGCCGTTGCCACCAATACCGGAGGCTCTGTAATCGTAACGTTATTGTTCAACGTACATCCATTTGCATCTGTAACGGTAACCGTATAACCTCCGGCACACAAACCACTGATTGTATTTGTAGTTAAAGCCGTAGAAGTAACCGATCCATTCGACCAAACGTAAATGTAAGGAGGAGTGCCACCTGATACTGTAGCTGTTGCGGTACCATCACACATCCCACCGCAGGTCGCATTTACATGAGACATATTTAAAGTCAATACGGGGGGTTGTGTAATGACGGTATCAAAAGTTGCTATACATCCATTCACATCTGTAACCGTACAAGTATATGTATTTGGGCACAAGGCAGAAACGTTTGGGGTTCCATCACCTATAGGTGCACCTGGAGTCCAATCATACGTATAAGGAGATGTTCCTCCAGAAGCAATTACGCCAGCGGTACCATCACAAAAACCATTACAGCTAACCATTGAAGCTGTTCCTGGTGCAATGAGTAAAACCGGTTGCACCATATTGATTACAGCTGAATTGTTTGTACAGCCTCTCGAATCTGTAACTGTAACTGTATACGTTCCAGCACAAACATTTATTGCAGAATCGTTTGTTCCCAATCCACCTGTCCAAGAATAGGTATAAGGGGGTGTCCCTCCTGTTTCATCTACCTCTGCTAAACCATCGCAGACTCCAAAACATGAAGGCGAAATATTTAATACTTCATAGTCAAATAAGAGCGCAGGCTCTCCAACAGTAATAGAACAAAACCGCGTGATTCCAGAAACAACATCTGTTACTTGTAGTGTATTAACACTGGTAGGACGAAGCGTGATACACGGTGTACCATCTCCAACAGGAACTGCAGCAAAATTCCAATCGTACGTAAATGTTCCAGAACCACCAGTAACTACAGCACAAACAGAACCATCAAACAATCCATTACAAGTTACACTATCTGCTGTCAATGTGATTGTGAATACTCCTGGGAAAACACAGGTAACTGTATTTTGACCTAATGCTCTGAACGTTGAAACGTTTGCATATCTTAAATTACCATCTCTAAAATTTGTGGTATTAATACTATCGGGGAAAATAATTGTGGAAGCTCCTGGATCCAATGTAGCATTAGTGGAATTGGTAAAGTCCCAACATTTTTTAATTGTTATTTCAGAATTCCCTAAAGATAAACTTCTTGTTTGTGTTGAATTTCCATTAAAATAATCACAAACTATTTTTTTATCGTTTGAGTTCAGTGAGCCTTTCAACAGATAAATGGTAATTCCATTGGTTCCATTTAAATCATCTTGAAGACTCCATGAACCTGAACCATTAAAAAGCCAATCTCCAATAATTGGTTTGCCTGCTGAATAGATCTCATTATTGAGTGTCGTAGCGGAAAAAATGGTCTTCCCTTTGAAGCCATTCATTAACAAAGGTGAAAGCTTATAATAACCATAAACAGAAAGCGACTTCGTTGCAGCGCAGGAAAATACCGCTTTAGCGTCAATATCCGTCCAATCCATATTTTTACAAGCCGTATTGACTGTAACCATTACGGTTTGATGATCAGCAGAAAAAGAGTGCTGATCAAAAAACACATTATCTTCAAGCGTTGGAATCGAGTTTGAAGAGACACCACCGCTTGTTAGCGACCAGTGTGCTTTATCATTCCATGCACCCGTACCTCCAATCCAATATAAGTTGGTAGCAGAAGCAGAGGTGACCAGTAAAAAAACGATGGATAGGAGTATATTTCTTTTCAAATTCTTCATAAACGGATTTCCTTACAAATATGCTACAAATACTTTAAATATAAAAATCCTGTAAAACTCTTATACACAAGCCTGTGTTAATAATTGAAAGATGCAGCAATATACAAAATAGTTGCTTCTAAGCGGTGAATAAAAGGTATGAGGCGGTAAAATAATCACCTTCACGGTGTAACTTTTAAGAAACGAGGTCGTCCTACTCAAAAATCAACTAAAATACATAAAAGTTAAAGCGCTGTAACTTTCAGAACAACACAAACGTCACATTCAAAAAACAACGAAAACTCTAAAATTATGAACTCTATAAAAACAAAAATTCTAGGATTAACTTTACTGACAAGTTTCTCCTTTTTAACAAGCCAAGCTCAACAAACACGACCGGTTGGCGACTTCACAGGTATAAAAGCAGGAGATGCATTTAACATTAACATTACTCAAAGTGATGCTAACAGCGTAAAAGTAAACGCACCGGAAAATGTTCAATCCCAAATTAAAACAGAAGTAAAAGACGGAATTTTAACAATCACTACCGAAGGGAACATTAAAGATGCGGATGAAATCACTATTTCTGTTGCAATGAAATCCCTAACCAGCCTTGATATTTCAGGTGCTTCCGATGTAAAAAGTGAAAATCAATTAACCTGTGAGAAATTAACAATCATCACCAATGGGGCGGGAGATATTCACTTAGATGTAAAAGCAAACGATATCAAAGCAGACATTAGTGGCGCAGGCGATGTTACCTTAAAAGGTACCGCTCAACTGCTTGATGTTACTGTATCAGGAGCCGGTGATTTAAAAGCATCCAACTTAGAAGCGACCAAAATTAAAGCAAAAGTTTCCGGTGCCGGTGATGCAAAAGTATATGCCATACAAGGTTTAGATGCGGATGTTTCAGGCGCAGGATCAATTATTTACAAAGGGAATCCGGTAGATCGAAATGTTAACATTAGCGGAGCCGGATCTGTTCGCGAAAGCAAAAGCGGAACAGGTGAAGAAACTGCAAGCGATACAACAAAAATCAAATTAGGCGGAAAAAACTACACGATCATTGGCGATGGTGATGATGATGATAAAAACGAAAGAATTTCTAAAAAGGATTCTTTACGTAACATCAATGAACAATTCAAACATTGGAATGGTATTGAGTTCGGAGTGAATGGAATGATGGACTACAAAAACAGTATTGATCTTGGTCCGGGAGCTAATTTCCTTGAACTGGACTATGCAAAATCAATTCAATTAGGATTGAATCTTTACGAAAAAGATTTTCACATCTACAAAAACTACATTAATCTTGTTACCGGTTTTGGATTTGACTTTAACCATTATGCACTTCAAAATAATGTAACATTAAATGGCGACACCACCTATTTATCAGCATGGAACGATTCAACCATCGACTACAAAAAGAATAAATTAAATGTCACCTATTTAAAAGTGCCCTTAATGTTAGAATTCAACACCAGCAAAAATCCCAACAAAAACTTACATATTGGTGTGGGTGCTGAAATAGCATATCGAATTCATGCTGTTATAAAACAAAAATATGAGGTCAACGATAGAACTTATAAAATCAAACAAAAAGATGATTTCAATTTAGAACCATTCCGTTATAGCGCTGTTGCTCGAATCGGGTTTAATGATGTAACCATTTTTGCAAACTACGGCTTGAACCGTTTGTTCAAAAAAGACAAAGGGCCACAAGTTTACCCTTTCACAGTCGGAGTAACATTTACAATGTAGGTTCTCGATATCACACAAGAAAAAAACAAAGAGGAATACGATCGTTTAGTTAGATTAAAAAACGCCCCACTCAAATGAGTAGGGCGTTTTTTTATCGAATGAGATAAATAAAAGACTGTTTAGTTCCTATCAATGACGATTATAAATTTTATTTATTAAAAACAACGTCATTGGAATGAACGAAGCAATCTATTTCACCAAGCAATGAAATCTTACAAAGCAGTGTTCAACTGAAACAACAATGGTTTACTTGGTGAAGCATCATTTTCGAAGCTGGCGATTTGAATGTTCAGCAAATAACTACCATCATAAATTGTATTCGGCACATAAATCATCTCGGTAATCGTACGATGCAATTGGGTATTGTGAGGATATTGCCAAAATGCATGATGCGCTAACAATTTACCTCCATCAACCTCTTTATCCACAGATGGCAAATCAATCATTAAATGATCAATCCCTAATCCATCTATATATTTTGCGGCTTCTTCTAATAAATAAGGAGGATTTGTATTCGAATATTGTTTATTAATTTTAGAAATATGATTGTCGAGTGTACGAATGATGATTGCCTCCGGTCGTTTCTCACCCAAACAATTTTCAATATGCTTTTGGGTAATCACTTTGTCACCATTTTCTAATTCATCGGGAAGCACCGTAATTACTTCCGCCATAAAAAAGAATTTTTTTAACGTTTGATTGATGGAATAATCTTCTTTACTAATATGACCCACACATTCTGTATGTGTTCCATTACCGTGTGGATTAAAAAGGATGTTACGAAAATTCACTGAACCGCCTTGCTTCACATCACCCACCCAATCTCCCATACGGACGGGCTCAATGGAAACAGGATTCGAATACCATGCATTTACATTTTCTTTTCCTGTTCTTAAAGGGATGGAAATATCAATGGGATTATCTAAATCCACATTATATGATTTTCCTTTGTGTGTTATTTTTGAAATCATGATTCACGAATTTTAAAAAGATCGCTTGCAATCTTATCTGCAATTAATTTTCCTTTATCTGATAAATATAATTTATTTTCTTCAAGCAGCACATCCTCCGATTTAATATAACTCTTTACGTTTTGCATACAATCATCTAAAAATATTTTTCCAAAACTTTTTTCCACCTGTATTAAATCCAAGCCCCAGATGGTTCTTAAAGAAGTCATCACATATTCATTATACTGTTGTTCTGGAGAAAGCACTTCTTTTTCAAAATTCAGATTCCCTTTTTCAATCGACTTTATATAGAGCGCATTGTTGGCAATATTCCATTGACGACTTATTCCATCAAACGAATGTGCAGAAGGACCTAAGCCTAAATAATGTTCTTTTCTCCAATAGTTGCTATTGTGTTTGGAAAACGCTCCGTTTTTACAAAAATTCGAAATTTCATATTGAACGAAGTCATTTGCATGCATGGCTTCTAACATTATCTCGAACTGTTCAGAACTATGCTGCTCATCCACATTCTTCACTAATCCTTTTTTCACCTGATGTGCCAACGCTGTTTTAGGCTCAACGGTTAAGCAATATGCTGAGATGTGATTCACATCCAAGGCAAAAGCAATCTGTAAATTGTTTCTCCATCGGTGATGTGAAAGTGAAGGAATCCCATAAATCAAATCAATGGTAATATTATTAAAACCATTTTCCTGCGCCAACTTTACCGCTTTTATGCTTTCTTCTGCAGAGTGCGCACGATTCATTAATTTTAAATCCTCATCATAAAAACTTTGGATCCCAATACTCAACCGATTGATTGGCGTATCTTTCAACCTCACCACTTTTTCTTCTGTTAAATCGTCAGGGTTAGCTTCCAGCGTAATTTCTGCATCTTCATCTATTTCGAAATTACTTTTTAGAACATCATAAATTTCAAGAATTTCCTGCTTTGAAAGCAAGGAAGGCGTGCCTCCTCCAAAATAAATGGTAGAAATAATTTCTGATTTCAAATACTCTTTTCGAAGTACTATTTCTTTTTTAAGTGCATTTAAGAACGCATCTTTGTTCTGAAGAGAAGTGGAAAAATGAAAATCGCAATAATGGCAAGCTTGTTTGCAGAAAGGAATATGAATATAAATACCGGCCATTATTTATTCAACACAATTCTGAATGTTGTTCCTTTATCAATTTCAGAATTTTTTACAAATATTTTTCCCGAATGGTAATTTTCAATGATTCGTTTTGTAAGCGACAAACCTAATCCCCAGCCTCTTTGTTTCGTTGTAAAACCAGGTTCAAAAACAGTTTTGTATTTTGATTTAGGAATACCTTTTCCTGTATCTGCCACATCTATGTATACGAATTGAGTTTGATCCGAAATACTGATTACAATCGAACCATTCCCATCCATTGCATCTACAGCATTTCGAATTAAATTTTCAATCACCCATTCAAACAATGGAATATTCAATTGTCCGAAAATTTCTTTTTGATTGCTTGTTTCTATTCTGAAATTAACATTTTTAGATGTTCTCAATTTCATATAGTTCACAGCTGCTTCCAGCACTTGGACCAAATCAACGGTATCCAATTTGGGAACAGAACCAATTTTGGAAAAACGTTCGGTGATTGTTTCCAATCGTTTTACATCCTTTTCAATTTCAGCAGCTGTTTCCGGATCCAATCCTTTGGAACGCAAATATTCCAGCCATGCAATTAAAGACGACAGAGGTGTTCCTAATTGGTGCGCTGTTTCTTTTGCCATTCCCACCCAAACCTGATTTTGCTCAACTCTGCGAGCAGTGCTGAACAATAAGTAAGCTACCAGTAGAAACAAACCAATAATTGTAAACATCACATACGGGTAATATTTCAGCTGTGTCAACAACATTGATTCTTGATAGAAAATATAACTTTTGCTTCCATCGCCAAACTCCACCTCAATCGGTTGATTTTGGGAAGCCATCAATGTTAATGTTTGATTTAAATAAGCGACATCTTTAATTTTTACAGAATCTACATTCCCATATGCAATCACATTCTCTCTTGTAGAATCGGTATAAATCACAGGAACAGAAGCCGAATTCACAGCCACTTCAGAAATAAATGATTTGATTAAATCATCCAAATTATTTTTCAGCTCCGAAAACAATTTAGAATCTTGGTAGTATAAATAATTTTTTTGTCCTTTATAAATCGTAATTTCTATTGGTTCCTGCTTTGCACGCATGGCTTGCATTTGCAGTTTCAAATACGTTTTATCCTTTTCTTTTTCGGGGTCTAGATTTCGAGAGGTAATCACCGTTCCATGATCGTCTGTAAGAATAACAGGCACGGTAGTATTATCGGAAACCACTTTTAACACAAAACCATAATCGGTTAAATCCTGAGAAAGTTGACGTGTTGCTTCTGCCCACAGCTCTACTTTCTTACGTTCGTCAATTTTGATTTTATTAAAAAGTTCGTTGGTGTACTTCACTAAATCGGCCTTTTTCTTAATTGCATCCGCCCATAGTTTGACCTTTACGCGTTCTTCTTGCGCTATTTTATTTACAAGTGTATTTGTGTACCAAAGGGATGCTGTAATGATAACAATGGCTGCCATAAACAACCACAATTTCCATTGCTGCTTCTTCGAATAAATACTCATGGATTCCTTTTTAAATTGGAGTACGAAATTAGTGTTTTTTAGGAGAAACACTCTAACAAGAGGGATTTTACCTTAAAAATCTTCTTCTTCCGGTTTTTTAGGCTTTTTCAGCTCCTTTTTTTCCTCTATACCGCCATTATCTGCTTCGTCCCACTTAATTATGAATTTGGTATCCTCCTTTGGAGTTTTATGATTCAAAGTGGAATCTTTTTTGAACAAACCGAATTCTTCCTTTAAAATTGTTTTGAGTGTTTGCTTCTCTACTTTCAAATCCTGCTGCACATTTTTAATGGCGCTTTTCGAATCATACTTAATGGTTGGATGCTCAACCGTTCCTGTCATTAATAAAAAGATATTGGTTCGTCCTAATCCATCATCTGCCACTTCACCAAATTCATCATTTTCCCTTTTAGCATTTTTTGCTTTCTTTGAAAGCAATTCATTGAGTGATAATTTTACTCGATAATTGATTTCATTTTTAAATGTATGTGTTCCGGATGCAACAATATTTATTGCATTGGATTTTACTTCCATTTTCGGAATGGTTATGATTTGATTTTTTATTTCTATTTGATTTTTTAAGGTTGAGAAACGTACATTTTCCAAATCTTTCAATTCAATAAATCGCGATAAACTTTTCATTGCCTCCACATTGTTCATTTCTCCATTTTCGATAATCATTTCTACTCCTGCATACAATTTATCTAAATCCATTTTCAAATCCGGACTAAGCATCGAAGCAAATTGAATTTTAGCCGTTGCTACGCCTTTTAAATTTTTATCCGTCACAGCTGTTTGTCCAAAGTTTTCAAACCCTTCAAACATTTTGGTAATGTTTATTCGATTCACATCCGAGAAACAGGTAATAAGCAGCTTTGTACTATCTGTGCCATCAATTAAACCGCTTGTAGTGATTGTCCCATTCATTGTTGAAAGCACAATTGGGTCTACTACCATTTTTTGATCTTTCAATTTGATAACCCCATGAATATTGGTTGCATCAAATTTTCTGAAAACCAAATGTTGTATTTCACTATTTAAATTCACATCCAGTAATTCCGAAAATCGCAATTTATATTTGCTAGATTTTCCCGAATCTTCTTTATTGGACAACAATTCATTCAAATTAATATTTTCCGATTTCAAGGTAGCTTCAATCGCGATACTTTGATTTTCTTTCAACATAAAACCAATAATGTTTCTAAAAAAACCTTTTAATTCAAAATCGCTGCTGGCAATTTTTCCTGAGAACGTATTGACCGCCAAATCATTATTATCAAACTTAAAATCACCATTAATTCCGGAAAAGTCCAATGTGTAGTTCTTTAATCGCACATTCATATCTTTGATTTTCAAATCACCGGTTGTAGTAATATTTTCATAATTCCCGGAGCTGATATTTTTTTCATCACCACTAAAAACAGCATCCACAAAAACATTCCCGGTAAGTGATTCAATCGTATCGATCTTCATAAATTTCTGAACATTTGCCAAATCCAGATTTGCATTCACTTTTCCGGAAAACGAAGGATTTGCCAAGTTTTTTATCGACAATTCACCCGACAGCGTTCCTTGATCAATAGTCGCTGAAAAAGGAATCAATGTGAGCAAGGATGGTTCGTTTGCATTTTTAATTCCGTTAAAATAATGACCTTTTACATTTACATTGCGAAGTTGGATGTTCTCTTTCACTTGCGTGATGTCTGCATTTTTAATTCCAAAATCTGCTGTAATTTGAGGCATTTGTTTTCCTGAGAAAACACCTTGAATGGTTGCATCAAAATAAAACTCGCCATCACTCTCATAATCATTAATAACGCCTTTATATTTATTAGGTATTAAGGATAAAACAGATTTTATATCCATATCTTTCCCTTTTACTCCCAAATTCAGAATCGGATCATTATTGCTGTTTACAACATTTCCAACAATTTCAAAAAGGAGGTTTTCGATTTGAATTTTTCCTGTTTTAATCTTGTAGGAGGGCACTGAATTATCAACACTCAAATCAAGTTCCAGATGGACATTTTTTTTGCGAATAAAGTTTGTACTATCTGCCTTTATTACATTCACAAACAAATCACTGGTAGTTTGCAAAGCATATTTTTCATCTGAAAAATTGCCCGACAAATGACTTTGTTCAATCTTAAAATCAATATTCTGTTTTGCTTTCGCATTTTTAAATGAAACTTGAATATTTTTTAGGACTATTTCTTCTAAGGAAAATGCAAAAGAAGTCGAGGAAGTATCAGTGGATTCTTTCCAAAAGTGATAATTATCGTTACCGAACTTATCGATTCGAACTTTCAAGTCAACATCTTCCAACTCCATCTTTCTGACACGGTAATTTTTTTTGAAGATATCAAGGATATTAAATTGAAGTGAAATGGTTCCTGCTGAGAAAAGTGTATCTTTTTTTCTTGGCGCTTCATTTTCACGCACGATTGCTTCTAACGCTTTTACATTTTTAAAATCAACAGAGGCATACGGGAAATTTTTAATTACCGTAAAGTCGATGTCTTTTCCATCAACAATGATTTCGGTATTTAATTGTTTGTTCAGTTCACCAATAACATATTCCTTCACCTCATCCTGATAAAGGTAACCAACCAGGAAACCACCACCGATGATTAACAGAAGAAGTGTGAAAACAAACAGAATGAATCGCTTTAGAAAACGAAAAAAACGAGGTGTTTTTTTCGGCTGTTGTTCCGGACTATTTAATTGATTTTCGTTTTCCATTGAGCGCACCTGAAGCTGTCACAAAGTTTACAAAAAAATAGAGGTATCCTTTGCAGTGCAACAAGATGTTATCAATAACGAAAAGTGGATAAGTTTAGTATTATTCTTTTTCGGTGCTAATCATCTTCAACATCCCCACTTCAGCATCGGTAAGAAATCTCCATCGACCGCGAGCCATGTCTTTTTTGGTTAATGACCCAAACATCACACGATCCAATTTACGCACGTTGTAGCCCATGTGTTCGAAGATTCTTCTTACAATTCGGTTTTTACCGGAGTGGATTTCTACTCCAACCTGTGTTTTATCAACACCATTGGCAACATAAGAGATTTCATCTACTTTAATTGGGCCATCCTCAAGCTCTAATCCCTCAATGATTTTATCCATATCGGCACGCTTCAAGGGTTTATCCAATTCTACGTGGTAAATTTTACGAACACCGTATTTCGGGTGGGTTAATTTTTTTGTTAAATCACCATCATTTGTAAACATTAACAAACCTGTTGTTGCTCGGTCTAATCGTCCAACCGGATAAATACGTTCTTTACAAGCACCTGCAATGAGTTCTAAAACAGTTCTTCGTTTTTGAGGATCATCAGCAGTGGTGATATAATCTTTGGGTTTATTTAAAATCAGGTATACCAGACGTTCCTTTTTTAGTGTTTGTCCGCCATACTTAATAATATCTGTTGGTTTCACACGGTAGCCCATTTCAGTAATGGTTTTACCATTTACTTGAACAACTCCTGATGAAATCAAATCATCTGCTTCTCTTCTAGAGCAAATACCTGCATTCGCAATGTATTTGTTCAATCGCATGCTGCCATCATCTTCTTCGCGTGATTTTTTTGCCGGTGCAGGTTTGTTGGTCCAGGTTTTCTTTACATATGGCTTTTTCTCATACCCTCTGCCTTTTCCCGAAGGAACTCCACGGAGAAATCCTTTTCCTTTTTCTCCACTAGAGGTGGTTTTCGGTTTGTCGTACTCAAAATCTTTTTCATCCAAATCGTAAGGATTTGCCTGAACGGATTTTTTTATCGGTCCGGATTCTTTTGAAAATGGCTTTTTATTAAACGGTTTGGCACTACGCTCTGTTTTTTTGCTATCGAAAGAGTCGTCTTTTTTAGTGAATTCTTTCTTATTGAAACGACCATCTTCTGCTGGTTTTCTTTTTTTGAAGTCACCACTGCGACCATCGCTTTTTGGCTTAGAAGTTCCAAAATCTGAAGGACGGGATTCGTCACGAAAACGTTCAAAGGCAGGTTTTGAGTCGCGTTTGTCTTTTCTATCCTTTGAGGGGAATGATTTTGATTCAGAAGTAGATTTTCTTTCTTCTCCACCCTCTTTCTGAGATCCGAACGGACGTTTTCCTTTTAAATCTTTACCAGTTTTACGCTTGAATTCCTTTGCCATTTTAATATTTTTTGCAAAGATACGAAAAATAATAGGTTTTAGCTCAGGAATACCATTCGGCAAAGGAAAACAGCGCTCTTCCTATAACATCGGATAAAAAGCATCTTCAATGTGCTTAATAGATGTATGATCATTTAAAACAACAGAAATAATATCAAAACGCACCTCCAAATCCAATTGTTTCCGTTCAATATACGCATTGGCTGTTTTGATTAAATTCTTTTGCTTTTGTTTTGTAACGAAGCTCTCCGGTTCTCCAAAATAATTGCTCTTCCTTGTTTTCACTTCGGCAATCACCAAGATTTTTGATTTTTCAGCGATAATATCGGCCTCTAAATTCATAAAACGCCAGTTGGTTTCCAGGATTTTATATCCATTTTTTTCTAAAAAATCAGCAGCCATTTGCTCGCCTTTTTGCCCGGTAATGTTGTGTTCTGCCATTATTTTATATATTTTATTTATTAAGATAATTGGGCAAATATGAAGGATCTCACTGCCAAAAATGCAAGATGTTTACAATTTTTGGTACAACTTTTGAAATACTGAGACTGCTCTTAAAAAAAATTACTATTTTAGCACAGCAGTGCGATACGTAATAAAACAAGAAATGAATTATACAGTATTCACCAATATCTAAAAAACTAACAAACCATGCGTAAAATGTCTATCCTTAAATTAATCACCGTGATTGTAACGATTGTATCGTTTTCATTAACAACGGCTGCACAATCTTTCGAAGGGGTGATTGAATTCAAAAAATCTACAACTATCGATACTACCAGTTATGTTTACACAATTAAAGACAACATGGTGCGCATCGATGAAATCGGATCTAAATCACGCAAAGTGGAAGGTTCTTTTTTAGTGGATTTGGATGCAAAAACAATGAAATTTTTAAATCACGACAGAAAACTATACGGTGATCAAAATACACCTGCAGCTCCTGTAATTAAAGGAACATGCACTGTAAAAAAAGGACAAAATGTAAAAAACTTGCAAGGGTTTAAATGCGTGGAGTACATAGTTACAAACAATGAAGAAAACACACAAATCACTTACTACATTGCAGATGGTAAATTTTCTTTCTTTGAAAAATTATTACGTCAATTAAACCGTAAAGAAAAATCAGCGGTATATTTTTTACAAATTGCTGATATCAAAAACATGTTCCCAATGCTTTCTTTCCAAACAGATTTAGCAGGAAAAGAGAATAGCCGATTAGAGGTTACAAAAATCACAAAAAAGGAAATTGACCCAGCCATTTTTGAAATCCCGAAAGGATATAACAAATTCGAAAAATAGGTTGTAAAAACCAAAGAAAATCCCCGCTCCGAATAGTCGAAGCGGGGATTTTTTGTTTCCCCTAAACAAAACACTTCCTTTTTAACCCTCTTTTAAAGTATAAACGTCCCTCAATCGTTTACCTATATAGCGCTTCGACTATTTACAGATTCTCTTGCTCGATACCCCATTGAGCAACAAATATTTGTTATCTTTGCGCCTTATTAAAAAACAAGATTTACATCAATTATAATGGATAAAAAATCGATTACCGGCTTATTACTTATTGGAGCAATATTAATTGGATGGATGGTATTAAGTCAGCCTTCTGCAGAAGAATTGGCTAAACGTAGAGAAGCAATTGTTGCGGACTCAATTGCGCAATTCAAAACCAACGAAAATATAAAAAGTCAAACCGTTGCAAAAGTTGAAAAACCAGCTGTTGTTGCCGGTATTCCGGTTGCATTGTTGAGAGACTCTACCGGGAAAGTAAACGATTCTGTTCAAAACCTTCTAAAAAAACAAGTATATGGCGGCTTTGCTGACGCTTCTTCTGGTGATTCGAAAACCATCGTTTTAGAAAATGAAGTAATGAAAGTTTCTATCTCTCCGAAAGGCGGTAGAATTTCCTCCGTAGAGTTAAAAAACTATAAAACACACGACCAAAAGCCACTTATTTTATTTGATGCAGATTCATCCGTTCAGAATTTAAGCATCAAAGCTTTTGGCAAAGACTTTACAACCGACACCTTATTTTTTACCCCGGAAGGAACTGCATTTAACATCAAAGGAACAGAAAGCAAAAGTATTGCAATGCGCTTGTATGCAGGCGACAAAGGAAAATACATTGAATATGTTTATTCCCTAACTGGAAATGAATACATGATGGGATTCCGCATCAATACCGTTGGAATGAAAGAAGTGATTTCTCACAATGGCAGCATTACCATGAATTGGGGAATGAAAACACCAATGCAGGAAAGCAGCCATCAAAATCAACAAATGGCTTCTACGATTTACTACAAATATCCAAATGAAAATGTGGATCGTATTAGTGAATCGACTTACGAGAAATTGCCAATGGAATTTCCGGTAAAGTGGGTTGGATTCAAACAACAATTCTTTACGTCAGTAATCATTGCCGACAATACTTTTAACAAAGAATCTGAAATTGAAACCATCTCACAACAAGGTTCAAAAAACTATGTAAAAGAATACCATGCATCGCTTTCTATACCGTATGCAAAACCAAACGAATCGATTGGTATGCGCATGTATTTTGGTCCGAACCATTTCAAAACATTGAAAAAATATGATTTGGAATTGGAGAAACAAATCAATTTAGGTTGGAAAATTTTTGGTTGGCTCAACCGATTCTTAACCATTCCTATTTTTAATGCATTGGATAGTTTAAACTTAAACTACGGTATCATCATTTTGATTTTAACAATCATTTTAAAAATCTTGTTATTGCCAATTGCATACAAAACGATTTTATCCTCTGCGAAGATGCGTGTGTTAAAACCGGAAATTGATGAAATCAATGAGAAACATAAAAATGATGATCCAATTAAAAAGCAACAAGCAACAATGGCCCTTTATAAATCAGCCGGAGTTAATCCAATGGCTGGTTGCATCCCTGTATTATTACAAATGCCGATTTTAATTGCATTGTTCAACTTCTTCCCTGCTTCTATCGAATTGCGTCAGCAAGGTTTCCTTTGGGCACATGATTTATCAACCTTCGACTCCGTTTACAATTTCGGATTTAATGTTCCATGGTATGGTGACCATGTGAGTTTATTCGCATTATTAATGACTGCTTCTACATTGTTATATACATGGAGTAACAGTCAATTGATGGGAACCAGCAATCAAATGCCAGGTATGAAATGGATGATGTACTTGATGCCGATTTTATTCTTAGGATTCATGAACAGTTATTCAGCCGGATTAAGCTGGTATTATTTCTTAGCGAACATGATTACATTCGGACAAACATGGGTAATTCAAAAATTTGTGATTGATCACGAAGCATTGCACGCGAAACTACAAGAGAATAAAAAGAAACCTGTAAAACAGTCGAAATTCCAACAAAAGTTGGAAGAAATGACCAAACAACGTCAAGAAATCAGTAAAAAGAAATAGTCGTTTTTAATATGAAATTTCACAAAGAAGGTATCCCATCACTCATTATCACACTCATTGTTTGTGGGGTAATTAATTTTCTGACACATTATTTTTGTGGAGCTTATGCGATTGTCCTTTGGTTGGGATATGCCCTATCTGCTTTTCTATTAATTACAATTTTACAATTTTTCAGAAATCCAAAGCGCACCATCACCATCAACGACAACAACATTGTTGCACCAGCTGACGGAAAAGTGGTGGTGATTGAGGAAGTAGTGGAAACCGAATACTTCAATGACAAACGTCTACAGATTTCGATTTTTATGTCACCCATCAATGTGCATATCAATCGTTATCCGATTAACGGTATTGTAAAATACTCAAAATATCATCCGGGATTATTTTTGGTTGCGTGGCATCCGAAATCATCCACTGACAATGAGCGGACAACCATTGTGGTAAAACATAAAAACGGACAAGAAATCCTATTCCGTCAAATTGCCGGAGCAATGGCAAGAAGAATTGTAAATTATTCCAAAGAAAACGATACCGCAGCTCAAGGAAGCGAATTCGGCTTCATCAAGTTCGGCTCCAGAGTCGATTTGTTCTTACCGCTAACTGTAAAAGTAAAAGTGAGTTTAGAGCAAAAGGTTACCGGACCCGAGACGGTGATTGCTACATTTGAATAAGGTTATTGATCACTATTTTCGAACAAGATTGCTTTGTAAAGTGCAGAAATATGACTTTTAACAGGAATTAACATTTTCAAATGTTAAATTTTACGGCATTTCAACTATTTTAATTAATTTTAGGGTACAATAATCGAAACAACTACTAAAACCATAACCAAATGAAAAAATTATTTTTATTATTAGCATTCACAGGAATTGTTGGTGCTGCATCTGCTACAACTTTAGTAGCTACTAAAGCAACTGTTGTAACTGTTAAAGGTGACGACAAAAAAGGCGATGACAAAAAGAAAAAAGAAGAAAAAGCATGTTGCAAAAAAGAAGGTAGTGCAAAAGCTTGTTCTGGAGAAAAAACAGAAGCGAAAGCTTGTTCTGGAGAAAAAACAGAAGGTAAATCTTGCTGCAAATCAAAAGGAACAGCAACTGCTGCAACTACTACAACAACTACAACTGCAACAAAAACTGAAAAATAGTTTTTTTCACTTCATAAAAAAATCCCCTTCGATTATTTCGGAGGGGATTTTTTTTTTTACAATATTCCAATCAATTCTTTTAAGCCTTTTATTTCGTGTGTTATCTCTTCGGAATGTTTATGTTCATCAGGATTAAAATACACCTGGTTTATTCCCACATTTTTTGCACCTAAAATATCGGCCTCTAAACTATCGCCAATCATGATACTAGTATCAGGGTTCGCTTTGGTTTCTTTCAACGAAAAATGAAACATCCGCTCATCAGGTTTTTTAAAACCTGAGCGTTCAGAAGTTATTATATCTTTAAAATAATGATCTATTTTGGAATTCTTCAGTTTCAGGTGCTGAACTTCTTCAAAACCATTTGTAATGATATGCAATGTATATTTCCCGTTGAGATATTCCAATACTTCTATTGCATCGGGGAAAAGATTGGTTTTATAAGGAGCACTGTTTACATAATCGTTTCCGATGGCAGTAGCCAATTCGAAATCATCAATATCAAACTTCTTTAATGCTTGATGAAAACGATCGTAGCGCAATGTTTCTTTAGAGATGGTATTTTTGCGATAGGCTTCCCATAACGTTTCGTTGATTGCGAAATACTCTGTCATGAAATGATCAAATGAGGTTACACCTTTATCAATCAGCTGATACTTTGATGTGATTTCTGAAAGTGCTTCATTCGAATTGGTATTAAAGTCCCAAAGCGTATGATCCAAATCAAAGAATATAGTATCGTATGGCATCAAAGAGAGGTTTGTATAAAAATGCACCTGCAACAGCCCAAAAAACAACTGCTACACACAAGGTAGATATAATCTTTATTTTATGATCGAAATAACGAACCGCTAAAAAACAACCCAGAGGAATTGGAATCAAAAATGGAACGATTAGTGAAAACCCGAACAATCCGAATTTCCGTTTCACGCCAATAATCACTCTATTGGTTCGTGTAAACTTTTTCTTATGAGGAAGATTTGGATTTGTTTTTCTTTTAATTGCAGCTCTTTTTTTGAAAAAGGCCAGTAATTTATCACTTGCAAACACAAAAACAGTAACACCGGTACATCCACCTGCAGCTGTCACGATAATACTTTCCCAATGCGAAAAATTAAAACCTAACGCCATTGGCACTCCTCCGAAAAAGAACTTTACTGTACTCAATAAAAAAACAGAAACAATTTCCCACCAGGAGTCCATAACACGATCTATTAAATTTTCACACCAAAAGACAAATCACCTGCATCGCCCAATCCGGGAACGATATACGATTGTGCCGTCAATTCTTCATCCACCGCTCCTACCCACAATGTAACGTTTGCAGGCAAATGTTTTTTTACATATTCCAATCCTTCTGTACTCGCAATGACTGAAACAATATGCGTATGAAACGGAACTCCTCTTTTTAATAAGGCCTGATATGCCAACACCATGGATGAACCTGAAGCTAACATGGGATCACAAAGAATTAATGTTTTTGCATTCAAATCAGGCGAAGCCATGTATTCTACTTGAATATCAAAGCTCCCATCTTTATGATGTTTACGATAGGCTGAAATAAACGCATTTTCACCTTTATCAAAATAGTTTAAAATACCAATATGCAATGGTAATCCTGCACGCAAAATTGTTGCAATCACAGGCTGTTCTTTCAGCACCGATACATTTGCGATACCAAGTGGCGTTGTGAATTCTTGTACTTCGTAATTTAATGTTTTGCTAATTTCATATGCCATAATCTCACCCATACGCTCCATATTTCTACGAAAACGCATACTATCGCCTTGCACGTTTACATCACGTATTTCTGAAATAAACTGATTAAAAACAGAATTGTTTGCTCCAATGATATGTACCATCACCTATTTTTTTAAAGATTTAACCCATTTTACCAACGCGGGTAAATTGTTGCGTTTCACCTGCAAATATACGCAATCTTTCGCTCCGAAATTTTTGTAAAAACGTGCCACATTCTCTACGGAAGAGCCACCAAAATCAAGCTGATACTTTTTACCCGAGTTTTCCTTGATGAAGTAGTCGAAAAGCAAATGCATTGCCCCTTTTGCCTTGCCATCGTCTGTCACCCCACTTTTCAAAAATGTAAATCGATTGTTCGAAAACATAAAAAAGGCTGCTGCACACAACTTATCTCCATCATAAATGGCAATCGATTGTCCTTTTTTGAGGTCATTGCACATATCCATCAACTGAATCAAGGTTCTATAGTCTTGCGGACTAAAAACCTCCAATTCGTTTCCTTTTGTTGTTTTGAATAATTGTACAATTTTTTCAGGTGCGATATCCGGGCGAATTTTCAAACCGGCTTTTATTGCTTTTTTGATGTTTCGTTTGGCATTGTCAGAATACTCTTTAAACAAAATTTCGTGCTTCACATTTAAATCCAACAACTGATATTTCTTTTCGTTGAGCTCAAATGCTTTGGATGAAATTGTTTGGCCTTCCTGCAAACAAAACTCCATGTACTTAAACTTTTCAGGAATTGCTTCAACAAATTCAGAAATCAGTTTTGCACTTATTTTTGTTTCGAAAACACACCAAAATAACGTGTAAAAAAAGGTTGATACACATAGTTGATTTTATATTTCGATTTTGAAGCAATCGGAAAAACAGCCTCATAATCGTTTAAAACCAAGGCAGACCAATCTTCGGAGACAACATCCAAATACCAGGAATAAACAAAAACAGAAGAATTACCAGCATTGCTAATACATTCGTCCCACTTTTTTTTATTTATCTTTTTATGCTCTAAATACTGAATCATTTATTTTCCAAAGATATTGGTATAGGTCGTGAAATTATTTTTTCTTTATTTCTAATTACAAATTCTTCGATTTTTTGAATCGAATAGCGCGACAATGCTTTGGGGTGACCTATGATGACCATGTGTTCACATTTTTTCTTGGACAAGCCACCTAACGCTTTTTGAAGAAGACTTGAATTATATCCATCCACCGAAACCGGATTGTTTGTAAACTTTGTCAATAATTTTTTTCTGTATCCGGGTGCAGGCATTGCCTGGCCATCGCCCAAAGGTTTGTGCAGGAATGGATTTTTTCTGCCCAACAAAAATAACATCCAGAAAAAGAGCGGTGAATTTTTAATCGGACTGATAGGCAGCTCGGTAAAAAAACCATTTTTATCTTCAACAACCACATCGTTTTCAAACCGGTAAATATCTTTTTCCGGAGCATTTCTGAAATCATAGGCATATTGCTTGGAACTGAAATAACCGTTGCGGAAAACACTACTATCCAATGTTATTTTATTCTCTTTAAACACCTTGGAAAGCATAGTGAAAGGTTGCAGACACCAACCGCCAGCTCGAAAAGCAAATATATTTTTATTTGTTAAATCAACAAGCACTTTTTTATAACGAACAACAATGTCTGCAATCTCTACATCACTAAAATCAGCTAGTTTATAACGTTTTACATCAATCACCCAACGTTTTCCATCAAAATAACTATCCTCCCAGTGGGGATGAATGTGCAATTGAATATCATGCCCGGTATTTGACAAATACTTTACCTGTTCAGTAATTGCTTTATAATCTTTTTCAAGGACAGGAAACTTTTCACGATACTCGTTTAACTTCAGAATAAAGCCACAATCAACAAAAAAGTTAAACCGTACATTGTGTTTTTCAGCTATTCGAATTAATTCAGAGGTAGGATAAATGATACACTTCTCTACCGTACCATGGTTTTCACCAAAGTAAATTTCATAGTCGAGTGTCAAGTAAATATTCATTTAGTTTCCATACGGAGTGTACATTGTCACTCCTTTTTCGTTATAATTCTTAATCATCACCTCCAGCATTTTATTCGCATCAATTAGCATACTGTTTGCCTCACCAATTTTTTCGTTTACTAACACATTCTCCTTTTCAAACATTGGTTTCAATGCATCACAATTTCTTTTTGCCGAATAATCAGGGTTGTGCACTTTTGTTTTCATCTGAGATGTTTTCCCTTGCATATCCACCATGTCGACCTCAAATATTTTTCCATCATATACCGGGAATCTAAATTCCACAGCATCTTCCAAGGTATGAAGATTGGTGCATGCGCCATTTAAAGTGGTTCCTAACATTAATATTTTTCCATTCTTACTGCATAACTTTCTGAAAGGAGAATGTTCATTGTAAGGAGTTAATTGTCCGAAATGAGAATTCGTATAAAATTCAGCCAAAGGGCCTTTTGCGCACACCGCATCTGTTGGATGAAAACTGCGATAGACACCGTCCAATTTTCTAAAATATTCGGTAACTGCTCCCATCTGAGAAGGGGTATTGTTGATATCAAAAAAAGGATGTTCTTCCAGATGTGTTTTGTTGCGACCGATTGCCGGGAAAGAAGGAAATAAAATTGTGCCTTCTTTACCTACAACATCAAACAGTGCATCCACAATTGTTTTGGGCCCTCCTTCAACAAAACCAATCTTACTCAAGCTACTGTGTACCAAAACAGAATCATTTTTTTTGATTCCAATTTTTATAAGATCAGCAACCAACCTTTGCTTAGAAATAACATTTCCTCCTTGCTTCTGCAGTTCCAATTCTTTCCTGCGCTGATTTTTCTTCAACTGTTTTGCCCATTCAAGAACAAATTCGGGAGCATATTTAAGAGCTAATTTTTTAAGCATGTATTACTTTTCGACAGCGTACTGCACCATTTTTTCAAAAACACTTCTCCAACCAATCCAAATTTTTCGATCATTCAATGTATCATTATGCCATAAACTCATAAATACACCATCCACCTTTTTTACTTCATCAATCAATGGTTTAATTTTATTCATCGCTTCCTCCGGACTCACTTTCATGCTATACTTCAATGTTCCTTCCATAATTGCAAAAGGATGAATTTTCAGTTTTGTTTCCATCTCTGTATCCAAATCATAAAAATTGAACGCAGTGCAGATACTTGCTCTGAAACCCACCTGGGAAGCAAATCCCATGGTATAGTCATCGGTAATATCCAAATCAATTAAATTACGATAGGTTTCCGGAAGTGTAAGTTTCAAAAAGTGTTGCCGACTTTGTGTGATATCCCGATGCAATACTTTCGACAAACGCTCTACTTCCTTTTTCAACTGAAGTGTACTTTTATTGGAACCATATGATGGATGAATTCCAATTTGAGCATAATCGCCCAACATCTTTATAAGTGACTGAAAACGTTTACTTTCAATTGGTAAGTTTTTATCATTCACACCATAATCGCCCAACAAGAAAAAATAAATTGTTTTCAATTTATATTTCTTAATCGTTTCCAATTGAAATTCATAGGTATCATAAGGATCTTTATCTAATCCGAACAACACACGTGTACGTTCCGTTATTTCTTTAAAATCTAATTTCGAAATGGATTTTAAATATCCGCCAACGCTTCGGGTGAAACCTTTTTCACGATAAGCATACGCATTATCGATATCAATAGTCGAAACAAACTCATAGTTCTTTTTAGGAAAAACTAGATGAGGATATTTTTTTTGCAATAATTCACGCAGCCAAATAATCCAGGTATTCACGATCGGCTTATGTAGAAATCCATTTGTAAATGCAAGACTATCTTTGGCGTCAAAGCGATCGTGTTCATCCCGAATGTGTGGGAGATATTCTTCATAGCGACTCACTAGATAAAAACTGGCAGCAAATACATCAAAAGGAAGCGAAGAAGCTTTACCCGTTGCAAAAAAAACTTTGCTTTCGTTGTAATCAAACACAGAAATATTCTGTTCATTTATTCCTGTTTCAAACAACAAATTACGGGAAGTAAAAAACAATTCATCCGCAACAGGATTATTGGTATAACTTAACTTGGCACCCTCAGCTGCCTTAAATTGTTCGATATCTGTGGTAAGCACAAAATCGATACCCAATGTATCTTTAAAAAAAAGATTAAAGATATATTTATTACGATGCGTAATTTTATGTGTATAGACCAGTAGCATTTTAGTGGATGTTCTTTACAATTTCTCCGCAGATAAATTCAGCGGCATTTCCATCTCCAAACAAATCCGGAAATTTTAATCTTTTTGTCTTTTTAAACTTTTCATACGCTTTTACTATCTCCTTTTCATTTGCATCGGCAATGATGGCAGATCCTGAACGCACCAATTCAATCCATTCCGTTTCAGAACGCAAAATCACACACGGTTTTTTGAAGAAGTAGGCTTCTTTTTGAACGCCACCGGAATCTGTCATGATTAATCGTGCATTTTTTTCCAATGCAATCATTTCAAGATACGAAACAGGCGAAACAATCTTTATATATTCACTAGTTTTTATCGTGCTATAAAGTTCGGGGGATAGATTCTGTGCTAACAACTTTGCAGTACGTGGATGCAAAGGCAGCATCATTTTAATCTTATCATCAACTGCAATCTTATTAATTGCACGAAATAAAGCATTTAATCGTTCCGGTTCATCCGTATTGTTATTGCGATGAATGGTCACAAGAATATACTTCCCTTCTTCCAGCTGATTATCTTTTAGAATCGTACTTTTTGGGTGAGTTAACGAAGAAAAAAACAACGCATTATCGAACATCACATCACCACAATGATAAATTCTAGGATTATTAAACGTGTATGGTCCGGTATTTTTCTTTTTAAAACCTTCTTTTACCAAATTATCAAAACCGGCTTTTGTTGGTGAAAACAAAAGCGTAGATATGCGGTCGCAAATAATTCGATTAATTTCTTCCGGCATTGATTTATTAAACGACCGTAATCCAGCTTCGATGTGGATAATTGGAACTTGAATTTTTGATGCAGCTACAGCCCCTGCTAAAGTCGAATTGGTATCCCCATAAAGAACAATGCAATTGGGCTTTTCTTTCAAGAGAATCTCCTCAATGCCTTCAATCATCAAGGCTGTTTGTTTTCCATGAGTTCCAGAGCCTGCATTCAAATTGTAGTTCGGATGAGGAATATCGAGTTCATCAAAAAAAATCTGTGACATATTATCATCGTAATGCTGACCTGTATGCACAATTATTTCCTCAATTTTAGTTGAGAATTTATTTTTTATGACTCTGCTCAATGCTGCCGCTTTTATAATTTGCGGTCTTGCACCAATTATTGTTAATAGCTTAATCATTTTCAACAATCAATATTATTAGTCCCATCCGGAAGCAAGTACATCACAAAGGTGCATCATCTTCATATTTTTTCCTGCTTTTTTAGCATAACCATCTATGTGCATCAAACAGGAAACATCTGTAGAAATTAAATACTCAGCACCGGTTTGCAATGCATTTTCTAATTTTTGATCTCCCATTCCCACCGCAATTGGTTCAAATTTCACGGAGAAGCTTCCTCCAAATCCACAGCAGGTTTCAGAATCTTTCATTTCTCTCAATTCCAAACCTCTCACTTTTTCAAGTAAAACACGTGGTTCACGTTTAATACCATACTCACGCAATGCTGCACAGGAATCATGATAGGTAGCAACCCCATTGAGTGTTGCACCCAAATCCGTAATCTTCAATACGTTCACCATGAAATCGGAAAACTCAAAAATATTTTTTTGAATTTGTTTGTATTCATTATGAAGAACAGAATTGTGAAACATTTCGGGATAATAATTTTTTATCATTCCTACACACGAGGCAGAAGGACAAACAATGTATCTGTCGTTTTGAAACCCACGAATAAACTTTTCCCCAACCTCTTTACAGTCATCCCAATATCCCGCATTAAAAGCGGGTTGTCCACAGCATGTTTGTTCAGGATTATAGTTCACACCACAACCTACTTTTTCTAAAATTTTCACCATATTCAATCCTGTATCAGGATAAATTTGATCAATAAAACAAGGAATAAAAATATCTACAATCATATACGAATTAAGAATCTAAGCGAATTTACGAATTACAAATTTTACGAATCATTGTGGGTTCAATATTATTCATCAGCTGCTTCAACGGTTTTACTTTTAGGAATGGTTAACATTACCAGAAAACCAATAACAAAAAACACGATCAAAACTAACACAGAATTTCTCATCCCACCGGTGATACCTTCAATTAATCCAAATGAAAATGTTCCGATAACAATTCCGGCTTTTTCCAACACATCAAAAAAGCTAAAGTAACTGGCATGGTCTTCTGTAGGCGGCAACAATTTTGAATACGTAGAACGCGACAGAGACTGAGTTCCTCCCATTACCAAACCAACACATACTGCAGTAATGTAAAAATGCATCGGCTCTGTTACAAACAGAAACACACCCACACATACCAATGCCCAGAAGAAAATGGCCACACCCAATGCTTTTATGTTTCCAATTTTTGAGGATACGAAAGAAAAAAGAAATGATCCTGCCATCCCTAAAAATTGAATTAATAGTATACTAATGATTAAACTCGTGCTTTTTGTTTTTTCATCCGGCCAGTTAATTTCTTTTGCTGCAAACAACACAGCCATATACATCACTGTTTGAACTCCCATATTATAAAAAAAGTAAGAAGATAAAAAACGCTTGATACGCGTAATGTGTTTTAATTCATTCCATACTTTTGAAATCTCTCTGAAGCCTTTTGAAAAAGGATTACCTTCTGATTTCTTATGTTCTGAAGAGCCTGAAGGAAGTCTTCTCAGCGTAATTTGAGCAAATCCGAACCACCAGATACTTACAGTGATGAATGCCAAACGAACTGCTTCGCCTTTGGTTTCAAATCCGAAAGCTTCAAACTTTGTAATCATCACTAAATTTAAGATCAGCAACAAGGAGCTTCCAAAATAACCCAATGCAAATCCTCGCGCACTCACTTTATCCTGATTTTCAACAGAAGCAATTTCCGGCAGATAGGCATTATAAAAAACAAGACTTCCCCAATACCCGACAGTAGCAATAAGAAATGGTAGCATACTTGAGACAATGCTGTCTTTGTCGAAAAAGTAAAGGCCTGCACATGAGAAAGAACCCATGATACAGAAAAAACGAAGAAATTTCTTTTTGCTATCCGAATAATCTGCAATACCGGAAAGAATGGGAGCGGTAAAACAAACGATGATTAGGGAGAGTGAAACGATGTAAGAATAAAACTCAGAATTTTTTAATTGAAATCCCATTACGTTTACCATATCGTTTAGCACAACACCGGCATCATCCCGAGTAGTTGTTTGTGCTTCGTAAAACGTTGGAAAAATGGCTGTATTAATCACTAACGGAAATGATGAATTCGCCCAGTCATAGAACGTCCATGCGCGAATTGTTTTTTTATCATCTTTTTTGAGTTTGCTCATTCAGTTTAGAATTATGTGAATACTACTCTTTTAATATGGTGACTTCCACTCTTCTGTTCTTGGCTTTATACTCTTCAGAATCATTTGGGGCAACAGGTTGTGATGAACCCATCCCTTTAAAGATCATTTGATTGGTGACTCCTTTTCCTTTTAAATAATCGTATACCGCTTTAGCACGTTCTTTCGATAATTGTTTTTCAGCAGCATCATCTCCAAACTTATCCATATGTCCATTAATTTGGATACTTGTAGAAGGCTTTTCAATCAATGCTTTCGCCAATTCATCCAATGCTTTATCAGAGGAACTCATCAATTTAGAAGTACCTTTTTCGAAATACAAATTCTTTATTTCAAATGTTTTACCGGCATGAAAAGCATGCGGCAACCAATTCACACTTCCTCCTTCAGTATCATATTTTGGAGAATCGTCTTCCGGATTTTTTTTACGGAGCGATAAATCATCGATGTAATAATACGCTTCTTGAAAGGCAAACAAACTCCACTTGTTTTTTTTCACAAAGTCATCCTTCATTTTTGTCCGAAAGTTCCCAATGATCATATATTTTTCATTTCCGGTGGCTGTATAGTCGCCCTGAATTAAAATCCAATTGAGTGTGCCGGCAATTCCTTTGTTGTAAGTTGTATCCACCAATCCTTCTTCCTTAAACTCCATCCCGATTCTGAATTCTTCCGGTGAAAAAAATGCACCGAGCTGTTTCACTGTCACGGTAACATTTTCTGCTTCCAAAATTCGGATGTACATTTTAAACTCATAAACCTCTCCTTTCTCCAACGTCTCCAGCAATTTTACATGCATGTACTCTTTATAATCCGCTTGAAAGCGCAAACCGGCATAACTTGTTCCTGTGCGAGCACCTTTGTACTGCGAAACATCGCGCTTATCAGGTTTCATGTGATAATCAACTGTACCAACACCTTTCCAGGGGATAGCTGCTTTGATATCGCTTCCTTTGCTTTTGCGTTCTTCGAAACTAGGATTTGGAATGAGATTTTTGCCTTGTTTTGCTTGAGAAAAAACAGAAACAGAAAACAACAACACCGCTAAAAACAAAAATGTTTTTATGCAAACGGATATATTATTTTTTGTTTGTTGAGACATGCTTTTTTAGAATCTGAATTCTTTAATTGTATCGACAAAACATTTTACTTTATCTTTCTCTAAGTCCGGATACAAACCATGACCCAAATTGGCAATATGACGATGAGGACCAAATGCTTTTAACATTTTTTGTGCTTCTGATTTAATTGTTGCATAATCCGAATACAGCATGCATGGATCCATGTTCCCTTGTAACGTTTTGTTATCACCAATTAATAAACGAGATTCGGCTATATTCATTGTCCAATCCAATCCAATTGTATCACAGCTTAATTGTCCCATCTGCTTACGAGCAAAATGTGCATCTTTTGCAAAAACTGTAAATGGTACATCTTTGATTGCATCACAAATTTGTGCGATGTATTTCAAAGCAAATTCATTGTATTGTTCTGGAGATAATACGCCTGCCCAACTGTCAAAAAGTTGTAACATATCTGCACCGGCAACAACCTGAGCTTTTAAGTAATTAATCGTACTGTCCGTAATTTTTTGTAGCAATTGGTGGGCAACTTCAGGTTGGGTATACAAGAACTTCTTGGCTTTTGAAAACGTTTTGCTACCACTTCCTTCAATCATATATGCAAAGATGGTCCAGGGTGCTCCCGCAAATCCAATTAAGGGAACTCTTCCATTAAGTTCTTTCTTTGTCAACGAAATTGCATCCAAAACATATTGTAAATCTCCATTGAGCAATACGCACCTGTGCAACATCTGCTGCCGATTTTATCGTTTTTTCGAACCAAGGCCCTTTTGCTTCAATCATTTGGTAAGGCAAGCCCATTGCTTCAGGAATTACAAGAATATCCGAAAAGATGATTGCTGCATCCACGCCTAATATATCCACCGGTTGAATTGTCACTTCGCATGCAAATTCTGGTGTTTCAACCAATTCTTTAAAGCCACCCATTTTGGCGCGCACTTCTCTGTATTCTGGCAAAACTCTTCCAGCCTGACGCATTAACCACACAGGTGTTCTTTCTACCTTTTCGCCTCTTGCAGCTCTTAATATCAAATCATTTTTAATTTCCATATTGTAAATTTACGCTATTTATTGCGGATGATAGGTGCGAGTAGCCGTTTTTAGCACCTGCTCCTTATCCAACAAGATTGGTTTTGTTTTTTGTTGACTGTATAATTCCATCTGATCGGTTAAATGTGGACTTCCCTTTCGTCTTGACTCACCATATGGAACAACCGTTTCATAGGTATTTCCTTCTTTGGAAAACTTCGCAAACATGACAAATGAATCACCATTTTGTGCTCGCAAATGCCCATCTTTGGTGACATCACTCGCCAAGGATTTTAAACATTCAGGCAAACCATAAACGGCATAACTTTTATCCTCACGCATCAAGCGTTGCACTTCACCAAAAGGTACATCAATCGACTTATAATGTTTAATCAATATTTTTTGAGCATGCCGAATGGCCTCTACCAATGTTGGGGTGGAGTATTCTATACCTGTTTCCAACTCATTGTAAGCAGCATTTTGTTTCTTGAATAAATAATCGAAGGTGAGTGTGACAAGTGCAGCTTCACGATTATCTGCATACCCAGAGAAATCCCATTTTTTTAGTTTTGCTATGGCAGCAGCAATATCAGGATGCTCTGATTCTTTCAAATCATAAATCGGTTTAAACGTTTTATAAATCCCGCCTTGTTTTGTTGGATACGCACAATCATATTTTATTTTTTTAAAATCATCGAATGAAATTTTTGTTTTGCCGTTCATCAATTCATTAAATCGCAATTCACGATTGTTCACTCTATTCCAGCTAAATCCAGCTTGCTTACTAAACACTGCTTCATCGGGGTTTTCTGAGGCAGCTGTACAATGAAAAGGAGTATTGTTGGTATTATACACATACCCGCATTTCGGGTTTTGTTTTTGAGGCAATTGCGTAAGAGGATAATATTCATTCCACAAGGTTTTAGAGGTATTCCCGGGCAATGTTTTCTGCCAATCAAAATCAGGATTTCGTTTTGGTATTAATCCATTAAACAAATAAAAAATATTCGATTGATCATCTGCCATTACAAAATTAAAAAGTGGTATGCCTTGCATTTCCATTGCTTTGTAAAAATCATCATATTGATTTGCTTTGCACATTGTATACCATTGTTCAGCAGCTTTCACATTCGAAGTTGAATTGTATCGCAAGGCATAAACGCCTTTTTCTGTTCGATAGGCTGGTCCATAAACCGACCACAAAGCTTCTTTTTTGACCTTGAGATTAAAAAACTTCGCCTTTACTTTTAATGGAATTTTTCGCACCTCAAAATCTCGCCATTCGCCATCAAACTTATATTGATTTTTATTTTGGGGATTTATTTCCATCTTATAAATGTCAACATAGTCGGGCCAGTTAAAGGTAATCGCCCAGCCTAAATGTTCGTTACAACCCATTGCCGGAAAAATCATTCCTGGAACTAACGCTCCGTAAACATTTAATTTTTGATTGCTACACAAATGTGCTTCATACCAGGAAGCGCTGCCTTCCAAGGGCACATGTGGATTTATTAACAAGAAGGTTGAACCATCACTCGTAATATTTTTGTTCATGGCGATTCCATTGGAACCGGCACTGGCATTAAATATATAATCATCAGGAGTTCCTTTTACAATACATTCGAGTGCACGTGGGGTTCCAACCATACTCGTTAATATCACCACATAACCTGTAACGATGTTCTGAGGAGTAATCGGGAAAATATTTTTGAGTTTGACCTCTTCGGGATGTTTTGCAGCATAAGCATTGATTCCATCCGCATAGGATTGAATTACTTTTTTGTATTCGGCCGACAAATCGGTTTCATACTTTTGTTCGGCAATTTCTTTTGCTTTTATAAAACGGACGAAATAATCAGAAATAGCCCCATCCTTCCCGGTTAACTCCCCTACTCTTGCTTGAGCGGTTATAATCATCAATTGAATATGCTCAAAATCATCTTCACAATGTGCCCAGGCTAAACCATATGCAACTTCAGCATCTGTATCCGCAAAAATATGAGGAATCCCAAACGTATCACGCGCGATGGTAACTTTTGCCGGGTCAATTTGAGCAAAAAAAGACTGTGATAAAAAAAACAGAAAAAGAGAATAAAAAATGCGTTGGGTCATTAGAGCTACTTAATTCGTTCCGAGGGAACCACTATGTGGTAAAAATAGCAAAATCTATTGATTTTATTAAGGGTTTAAAAACAATTTTTCTATTGAATTATCTACAAAAAATGCTATTTTTATACCTCTAAAAATAGTCGAATGAGTGCTCAGAAAAATGAAATGATTGCAAAAAATTGGTTTAACGCCTTTAACACTCATGATTTAGAAACTTTACTGGCGCTTTATCATGAAAACGCCAGACATTATAGTCCTAAATTAAAAATTAGACAACCCGAAACAAATGGCTTGGTAACCGGGAAAGAGGCGCTAAGAACTTGGTGGAAAGATGCATTTGAGCGATTGCCATCTTTAAATTATGAAGTCACTCAATTAACTGCCAACGAGAACCGCATCTTTATGGAGTATATCCGAAAGGTCGACAACGAAGAAGATATGATGGTAGCTGAGTTGCTCGAAATTGAAAACGAAAGAATTATATTCTCAAAAGTATACCACGGCTAACATTTTAATGCGTTGCCTAAGCGTGTTTTGAACGTAGTATTTCGGAGTTCAAAAGGATATTCAAACTTAAAAAACTTACGCATTACTCTTAATTCAAGTTCTTTGGTCAATCCTACACTGCATCTTTTGCCATTCAACAATTTATAATACTCCAACTTACCATTTGCATTAATTTTTATTACCACTTCTACATAAAAGGTTTGGCAATTTTTGCAGTTTAATTTAATTTTATTTTCTGCTTGAATGGCTTCATATTCAGTAGCCATCCAGTTATTTTTAATCGACTTCCAAGCACTGTATTGCTTATCAGTAAGTTCATAATCATTCAAAACACTCTGTTCCAGCTGCGTTTCAAGAGGAACTTCTTGAGCGGACAGATTATTAAAGGTGATAACTACCAAGATGATGTATAAATAATTTCGCATCGTTTATTCAATTGTTACTTTCTGATTATTAAATTCAATTACAAATCCGGTTCTAATTTTATTTCGTTTCCGCAACTCAACTTCTCCATTCACTTTTACTAATCCATTATCAATAAGCGCATTAGCCTCTGCACCATTGGAGCACCAAGCCATTGCTTTGAGCAATTGATTCAATTGTATATATTCTTCGGTTAGTTGAAATTTTTCCATTCTGCTGTAAAGTTATAACATTAGCTTTATCTTTGCACTATGAATAAGGAAGAACAATTCGAAAAATTAAGAGAACAATTAAGCAAGGAAAAAGAATGGCCCACCATTTACATGTTTAAATTCATTATTCCTGCCGATAATCGCAAGATAGCTTTGGTAGAGTCGAAATTTTCGGATGAAGCCATTATAACTCAAAAGGAATCCTCCAACGGAAAATACATTAGTATTACGGTAAAGGAAGCGATGCTCACTGCCGATTCCATCATTGAAAAATATAAAGAAATGGAAGGAATTGAAGGCCTAATGGCACTTTAATACTTCACGATTTCGCTTAAATTCTTTTTAATTCTCGCTGCAATTTCATCCGTTGGCAAGTCATTATCTTCATGGCCGAAAGGATCTTCAATTTCTTCTGCAATCAGCTCCAAGCCGGCAAATGCATAAAATACAAACAAGACCATCGGTATGGTTGCCCATTTAAAATCATCCACCAAGCCCAGTGGCAAAGTAATCGTGTATATCAAAATTACACGTTTAATAAATGTACTATAGGAAAACGGAATGGGTGTTGTTTTTATACGTTCGCAGGCTCCGACAATGTTTGTAAAAGAACGCAGTTCTTCGTTTAAAACAATCAACTTTTCTTCACTAATTATTTTCTGCTGGTATAATTTTTCGATTTCATAATATAATTGCTGGGCAATTCTATTGGGAATGTGATTACATTCACTTAATTCTTTCAGGGTTAAATTGGAATGTTCTTCCAGTTGTTCTGATTTGAATCCACCACGTAAATGTTCTTTTAGCGCAAATGCATAATTGCTGATTAAAATTCGAAAATTGCTTTTTAACTCTTTGTTTTCTGCGGGAATAAATGCATTCAATTTCAACATCAGATTTCTACTATTATTCATCAAATCACCCCACAATTTGCGACCTTCCCACCAGCGGTCGTAAGCTGTATTGGTTCGAAAAACCAACAATAATGAAAGTACAAAACCTAACAGCGAATGCAAAACAGTCGTGCTTCGAAGTTTAATGATTTTAAGCTCTACATCCAGATAACACAAGGCAGATGCATAAATCGCCAAGGCAATCATAGCAGGCAGTAACATTCGAAAGGAATCCGACTTATGAAAATGAAAAATTAATTTCGACCAGTCTTTAGGGTTATAAGCTTTCACTTCGTTATTGGTTATTGGTTATTGGTTGTTAGTTTTTTGTTATTCGTATTTATAACAAAAGTGCGCTACAGTTTTGCAACGCACTTTTGTATTGAATCTTGTTTAATGTATCTTGATTCTCTTTTATGCTTTCACATTTGCACGAATGATATTTAACGCTCCACCCGCTTTGAACCACTCAATTTGTTGTTCATTGTAAGTATGGTTTGCTTTAATTTCATCTTTGCTTCCATCAGCATGATTAAACACCAATGTTAATGGCGTATTTGGAGCAAAGGAAGTTAATCCGATAATATCTACTGAATCATCTTCTTTGATTTTTTCGTAATCCGATTTGTCAGCAAATGTTAATCCTAACATTCCTTGTTTTTTCAAGTTTGTTTCGTGAATACGCGCAAATGATTTCACCAATACCGCACGAACACCTAAATGGCGAGGCTCCATCGCTGCATGTTCACGAGAAGAACCTTCTCCGTAATTTTCATCACCTACAACGATAGATCCGATGTTTTGCGCTTTGTATGCACGTTGTACTTTCGGCACAGAATCGTAAGCACCGGTTAATTGATTTTTAACGTTATCCGTTTTTTCGTTGAATGCATTTACAGCACCAATTAGCATGTTGTTAGAAATATTATCCAAATGTCCACGGAACTTCAACCATGGTCCTGCCATCGAAATATGATCCGTTGTACATTTTCCTTTTGCTTTGATCAACAATTTCAATCCTTTCAAGTCGACACCTTCCCAAGCAGCAAATGGATCTAACAATTGTAAACGATCAGATGTTGGAGAAACAACAACTGAAACTTTACTTCCATCGGCAGCAGGAGCTTGATAACCTGCATCTTCAACAGCGAAACCTTTAGTTGGCAATTCATCACCGGTAGGAGGATCCAATTTTACTTTTTCCCCTTTTTCGTTTGTTAAAAAATCTGTTAAGGGATTAAAAGTTAAATCACCTGCAATTGCCATTGCTGTAACGATTTCAGGAGATGCAACAAATGCATAGGTATTTGGATTTCCATCCGCACGTTTTGCAAAATTTCTGTTGAACGAGTGAATGATGGTATTTTTTTCTTGTTTCTCAGCACCCATTCTATCCCACATTCCGATACAAGGACCGCAAGCATTGGTGAACACTTTTGCTCCGATTTGGTCAAACACATCCAAGAACCCATCACGTTTAATGGTGTAACGAATTTGTTCAGAACCCGGATTGATTAAGTATTCAGCTTTCGCTTTTAAATTTTTTGTAGATACTTGTTTTGCTAAACTCACCGCACGAGAAATATCTTCGTAAGAAGAGTTGGTACAAGATCCAAGTAAGCCAACAGAAATTTTCAAAGGCCAGCCATTTTTAATTGCTTCCTCTTTTAATTTAGAAATCGGAGTTGCCAAATCGGGAGTAAATGGACCATTAACATGTGGCTCCAATGTACTTAAATCGATTTCGATCACTTGATCAAAATATTTTTCAGGATTCGCGTATACATCCGCATCCGCAGTTAAATGTTCTTTTACTTTATTTGCCAACTCAGCAACATCTGCTCTTCCGGTAGCTTTTAAGTAACGTTCCATCGAAGCATCATAACCGAATGTAGAAGTAGTTGCACCAATTTCCGCACCCATGTTACAAATGGTTCCTTTACCGGTACAGCTCATTGATGTAGCACCTTCACCAAAATATTCAACAACCGCATCAGTTCCACCTTTCACGGTTAAGATACCAGCTACTTTTAAAATCACATCTTTGGGAGCCGTCCAACCGTTTAATTTTCCTGTTAATTTCACACCAATCAATTTTGGCATTTTTAATTCCCAAGCCAATCCAGCCATTACGTCACAAGCATCTGCACCACCCACACCAATAGCAATCATTCCCAATCCACCTGCATTCACAGTGTGTGAATCCGTTCCAATCATCATTCCACCTGGGAATGCATAATTTTCCAAAACAACTTGATGAATGATTCCGGCACCTGGTTTCCAGAAACCGATACCGTATTTATTAGAAACAGAACCTAAGAAATCAAATACTTCTTTACTTTCTTTTGTAGCAAAAGCTAAATCTGTTGCAGCACCTTCTTTTGCTGTTATTAAGTGATCACAATGAACAGTAGAAGGAACAGCTACTTTCGGGCGCCCTGATTGCATAAACTGCAGCAAGGCCATTTGAGCTGTCGCATCTTGCATCGCAACTCTGTCAGGGGCAAAATCTACATAGGATTTTCCTCTTTGGAAATTTTCCGATTTCTGATCAACATGCAAATGGGAATAAAGAATTTTTTCGGTGAGGGTAAGCGGGCGACCAATTAATTTACGCGCTGCTTCAACTTTAGCGGGCATCTTTTCATAAAGTGCCTTAATCATCTCAATATCAAAAGCCATAATTTTGTTTTGTTTTTTTGTTGTTATCGTTTCGTTTAGTAAAGTGCTTTTATTCTGATTTTTTTGTAGGATTTGCGCCATTTGCAGCTAAGAAGCTGATGATTGAAATTAATCCTTTTTCTTCTGCAATCTTCATCGGTGTATCATCAAAATCATTCTTTGCATTAACATCCGCACCCATTTTAACCAACATGGTAACCATGTCCATTTTCCCGGCACGAACAGCGCAATGCAAAGGTGTGTTCCCTCCATCATCCTTATCTGTAATTTTACAACCTTTACTTAAAAACAATTCAGCCAATTGTTTGTCAGGTGCCGGTTTATCTTTTGAAGGTTTTGTAGCAGAAGCAAATTTTATAGCCAAATGCAAAGGATAAATATTCTCTGGTTTTAAAAAACTGGCTCCTTTGTTCATTAAATAGGTAACCATTTCTGGTTGGGAATTTTCAATTGCAATTTGAAGTGGAGAACTCACCAACATTCCATCAGCATTGGTTGCTAAACCGGGATTCTTTTTAATCGCTGTTTCCGCCATATTTACATTTCCCGTTTTGATATAATCTAAGAATTTTGAGTCATCAAAGAATGAAATCTCAACAATTGTGGTTGTACCTGCTACTCCTACAATTGTATTTCGGTAGGTTGCCTTTTTATCAATGGATTGCGCTTCGATACTATTATCACCCACCTTCAAAACCACTTCCAGAGGTGTATATGCTTTTAAGTTGATGATTTTTGCAGCACCATTTAGTTTAACAGTACAATCCATATCTGCAGCCAATGTACCTTTTGCAGATGCTTTAGGCGCAGGTGCTCCTTTTGCTGCCGGTTTTTTAGCACCTTGTGAAAAGGCGGTTGAACTCGACAATATAAATACGAATAAAAGAAGAGCTAGTTTTATGAAAGGATGTTTTTGAGACATTATGAATGGGTTTTTATAGAACGACATAAAGATACATTTTTGTAGCGATTTATAGCCAATTTTATACCGAAAATTATCAAAATATCAAACTCTGGGTATATAAAGTGGTTCCAATCGATTACTTTATTAATTTTGGTGCTCTATTTTATAAATAATGGCTTCGGTTTTAAGAGAAAATATTAAAATATCATTAAGAGCAATTCGTAGCCAGTTATTACGTACCATCCTTACTGTGTTTATCATTACGATTGGGATAACATCGTTAGTAGGCACACTCACGTCAATTGATGCATTAAAATCTTCCATCAACAGCAACTTCACCAGTATGGGTGCCAACACATTTACGATTCGAAATCGTGAAATGACTGTAAGAATTGGAAGAAACGGAAAGCGCCCAAAAGCGTTCAGAAATATTACCTACCAAGAAGCGGTGGATTTCAGTAAAGCTTATAATTTTCCTGCAAAACCATCCGTATCCACATTTGCTTCAGGTGCTTCCACATTAAAATTTGAGTCAAAAAAAACCAATCCCAACATTCGTGTATTTGGAGGTGATGAAAATTACATGGCTACGTCCGGTTACGAATTAGACAAAGGCCGAAATTTTTCCCCAAATGAAATTCTTTATGGAAGTCCGGTTGTTATTTTAGGAAAAGATGTGTTGGATGCTTTATTCACAAAAAAACAAGATCCGATTGACAAAATCATTACAATTGGAAGCGGGAAATACCGAATTATCGGCACCTTAAAATCAAAAGGAAACAGTGTTGGTTTTGGTGGCGACAAAGTAGCCATTTTACCTTTGAGCAATGTCCGTCAGTACTTTTCGATTCCGAACATGACTTTTACGATTAACATTATGTGCAACAATTCGCAACTGATGGAAGCCGCAATTGGTGAAGCAATCGGAACCTTTCGTGTTATTCGAAACTTGAGTGCCGCAGAAGAAAATAATTTCGAAATCACCAAAAGCGACAACCTTGCCAACTTGTTGATTGAGAATATGCAGAAAGTAACGCTCGGAGCAACAATTATCGGAATCATTACATTGTTGGGCGCAGCAATCGGTTTAATGAACATTATGCTGGTATCTGTTTCTGAGAGAACGCGCGAAATCGGAATTCGAAAAGCAGTGGGCGCGACAAGAAAAGTAATCCGTGCGCAATTTTTAGTAGAAGCTGTTGTAATTTGTCAACTAGGTGGATTTGCCGGCACCTTACTTGGAATTATTTTAGGAAACATGATTGCTCTCTCTTTTGATATCAGCTTTATTATTCCCTGGGGCTGGATTATCATGAGTATTCTTCTTTGTTTATTTGTTGGAACACTTGCAGGAATTTACCCAGCTATCAAAGCTTCCAAATTGGACCCGATTGAGGCGTTGAGGTTTGAGTAAAAAGGTGATTAAGTAACTAAGTAAAAAAGATATCTATTCCTTATTCTTACTATCAATAACAATCGTAACCGGACCATCATTCAACAAACTCACTTTCATATCGGCTCCAAACTCACCAGTTTGTATGGCTTTCCCTAAATCTGTTTGTAATTGAACAATCATCTTTTCATATAGCGGAATTGCAACTTCTGGTCTCGCTGCTTTAATATAAGAAGGACGATTTCCTTTTTTTGTTGACGCATGTAATGTGAATTGGGAAACTAAAATGATGTCTCCACCTGCATCTCTCACAGACACATTCATTACACCATCCGCATCATTAAAGATTCTAAGATTAATAATTTTTGAACTTAACCATTCAATTTCTTCTTGCGTATCGGCATCTTCAATACCTAACAAAACAAGCAATCCCAGACCAATGGAACTTTTTATTTCCCCATTAATGGTAACCGATGCTTTTGAAACTCTTTGTATTACAACTCTCATTTCTAAAAATTAACCGCAGAGATCGCGGAGTTTCGATAGCTATCGGAATCGCAGAGAACACAGAGCGCTCAGCGGCTCTCCTTTTTTCTCATTTTTCTCTGCGGTAAAACTATTCGTAATTTGTAACATCCAATTCCTCACCATTAATTATCCCCACATAGGAGGTATATCTCGATAATGCAATTTCTCCTTTTTCAACAGCTGCAATTACTGCACATTTAGGTTCATTCAAATGAATACAATTATTGAACTTACATTCATTTTTCAGCGCATGCATCTCCGGAAAATAATCCCCAATTTCTTCTTTTTCCATATCTACCAAGCCCAACTCTTTGATTCCGGGTGTATCAATAATAAATCCCCCATATGTCAAGAGATGCATTTCTGCAAAGGTTGTAGTATGTTTTCCTTTATTATGCGCATCTGAAATTTCTCCTACTTTCAAATCTAAATTCGAATCCATAGCATTTACCAGTGTTGATTTACCAACTCCAGAATGTCCGGCTATTAAGGTTGTTTTACCTTTTGTAAGTGTTCTTAAACTTTCAATGTCTGTTTTTTCTGTTGCAGAGACCTTATAACAAGGATAACCAATCTTTTCGTAGACAGCGATGAAGTCGTTGAGTTCTTTCATAAGAATTTCATCCGCTGAAAACAAATCTACTTTATTGAAAATTATTTTTGTTGGGATGTGATACGCTTCTGCAGTTAGCAAAAACCGATCAATAAAACCTGCGGAAGTGCGCGGAAAAGCCAACGTGACCACCAACATCGCTTGGTCAACATTCGCTGCTAAAATATGAGACTGCTTTGAAAGATTAATGGACTTACGGATGATGTAATTTTTACGATCAGCGATGGCATGAATCACACCTCTTCCATCTGCCTCCATTTCAAAATCAACATGATCGCCAACGGCTATCGGATTGGTCGTTTTTATGCCTTTGATTCTAAAAACACCTTTGATTCTGCATTCAACAGTACTCCCCTGGGATAGAACCGAATACCAACTTCCTGTGGACTTAATGACAACACCTTGCATTTTTTATCGTTTAACACTTTTTGAACACCAAATTTATCAAAAAGAATTAGCTTTGTGACTAGAAATCACGAATCTTTACAAACACCCTGACGCCAGCGAACCTGCCTGTCGGTAGACAGGTTACTAAAAAAGATACGAAAAATACGAATTATAAAAACCAGGAAATTATTTGTATTTCGTACATTCGTATAAATTCTTAATTCGTTGGGGTAGAAAATCTTGAATTGAATCTAATATGTCCATAAAAGTAAGTAACATAACAAAAACCTATGGTGAACAAAACGCTTTGAATGATGTTTCATTTGAAGTAAACACCGGTGAAATAGTTGGTTTTCTTGGTCCTAATGGTGCTGGAAAATCTACCATGATGAAAATTCTAACTTGTTTTATCCCGCAAACATCTGGCACAGCATCGGTTTGCGGATTTGATGTTTCCGAACAAAGTTTAGATGTTAGAAAAAATGTGGGTTATCTGCCTGAGCACAATCCACTTTACTTGGATATGTATGTGAAAGAGTATTTAGAATTTATTGCCGGATTGCATAAATTAAAGAACGTGAATGCACGTATTGCTGAAATGATTGAGATGACCGGCTTGCAGGTAGAGCAAAAAAAGAAAATCGGAGCATTGTCAAAAGGATATAGACAGCGTGTTGGCTTGGCGCAGGCCTTAATCCATGACCCGAAAGTGCTTATTCTGGATGAACCTACAACCGGTTTAGATCCCAATCAATTGGAAGAAATTCGTAATTTAATTATTAAAGTAGGGAAAGAAAAAACGGTAATGCTTTCAACACACATCATGCAGGAAGTGGAAGCCGTATGTGACAGAGTGATCATTATCAACAACGGACAAATAGTTGCGAATGATACCACCTCGGTGATTCAAAACACACAAACCAAGAACAAACAATTTGTTACGGTTGAGTTTGATAAAGAAACCAACCGAAGCGCATTAAAAAAGATAAATGGCGTTTTTGATGCAACACAGATTAAAGCCAACGTTTGGAAAATTGAAGCGCATACCGATAAAGATGTCCGCACAGATATTTTTCAGTTTGCCGTACAAAACGGATTAGCCGTTTTGACATTACATAAAGAAGAACAAAAACTAGAAGATGTTTTTAAACATCTAACAAAATAATTTAACCATATACTCCTCCATCTTATTCTACTCAAATGAAAAAAACAATCTTCGCATCCATTGCCCTTATTACATTTATCTATGCCTGTAGTACTGGCGTAGACAAAAAAACAGAAGATAATTTCACAGACCCGATTACTACTCATATCGATTCTTCCATCTCTCCAGGTGAAAACTTTTTCTTGTATGCAAACAATGGTTGGTTTAAAAAAAATCCAATTCCTGCATCCGAAAAAAGTAATGGTATCTTCCAAACTATTAACGACACTATTAACGAAGCGATACGCAAAATTTGTGAATCGTCTGCCGCTGACACGAAAGCTGAAAAAGGAAGCAACAAACAAAAAATCGGTGATTTGTATTACAGCGGAATGGATACTACCAGCATAGAAAAGGCTGGAATCGCTTTATTAAAAGATGAATTTTCTAACATCGACAAAATTAATACTACATCGGATTTATTAAAACAGATTACTCATTTATATAAGATGAATGTGAGAAGCATGTTTGGATTTGGTGTTATTCGCGATGATAAAAATAGCTCCGAATACGTTGTATATCTTGGTCAAACAAAACTTGGTTTACCTGAGCGCGACTACTATTTTAATACCGATTCACGCACCATTAACATCCGAAACGAATATGTAAAACACATTCAAAAAATATTTGAATTAACGGGAACGGAAAAAAGCATTTCAGAAAAAAATGCAGCGACTGTGATGACAATCGAATCAACCCTTGCAAAGGCTTCGAGAAAGATGGAAGACCTGAGAGATCCATATAAAAACTACAACAAAATGGCGGTTGCTTCTTTAAACAAAAGCACACCATCAATCAATTGGAATGAAACTTTAACATTGCTTGGATTAAACAAAGTAGATTCTATTGTTGTAGGACAACCCGAATATTTCACGCAATTAGAGTCAACTCTAAAAAAGGTTTCTATCAACGATTGGAAAGTGTATTTAAAATGGAACTTAATCGACAACTTCGCCAATGAATTAAATAAAGAAATCGAACAACAAAACTTCTACTTCTTTTCAACTGTGCTGGATGGCATTCAAGAACAAAAACCACGCTGGAAGAGAATTGTAGAAACCACAAACGAATCGTTAGGTGAATTAATCGGACAAGTATATGTTACGGAATACCTTCCAAAAGGAACAAAGGAGAAACTTCTAGAAATAGGGAACAACATCCGCGACATTTATGCAGAGCACATTAAAAAACTGGATTGGATGAGTGATGTCACCAAACAAAAAGCGTTGAGCAAGTTGAATAAGATTGTGATGAAAGTCGGCTATCCCGACAAATGGAAAGATATGTCCAGCTTAGAAATTTCACGCGACAGTTATTTACAAAACATGATTAACATTGAAAAATGGGAATACAATTTCATGATAAACAAATATGGCAAACCTGTTGATTTAACGGAGTGGGAAATGTATCCACAGACCTACAACGCCTATTACAATCCTGCTTCTAACGAAATTGTAGTCCCAGCATGTAACATCATTGTTCCCGGATTTGAAGGACGTATGCCAGATGATGCTGTGCTGTATGGAATTATTGGTGGTTCTACATTCGGACATGAAATCACCCACGGATTTGATGACCAAGGAAGTTTATATGATGAAAACGGGAATCTTACTGATTGGTGGACAAAAGAAGACAGAGAAAAATTTGTTGCCAAAACAAAATTAATTGTTGAGCAATTCAACAATTATGTTGTATTGGATAGCATGCATGTGAGAGGCGAAAACACACAAGGCGAAAATATTGCCGATTTAGGCGGTGTAATTATGGGATACGAGGCATTTAAGAAAACAAAACAAGGACAATCAACAGCGTTAATTAATGGTTATACAGCTGACCAACGTTACTTCCTTGCCTATGCGTATGCTTGGATGGTCAATCGAACGGACGCTTCCTTAGCAAAACAAATCATGAGTGATGTTCACTCACCGGCTGAATTCCGTATCAACGGGCCACTTTCTGATGTGGATGAATTTTATAAAGCATTTAATATTAAGAAAGGTGATAAGATGTATCGTGATGAGAAAATCCGAGTGAAAATTTGGTAAAAAAGAGCCTTATTTATTTTTCTCAATTACTTAATAAATTGTACTTTAGCACTCGTTAAAAATTTAAAATAAACGTTAATAAAAATAAGAAGACATAAATGGGATATTTATTTACATCCGAATCCGTTTCGGAAGGTCATCCGGACAAAGTAGCAGATCAGATTTCTGATGCATTAATTGATAATTTTTTAGCCTTTGACCCTCAATCAAAAGTTGCTTGTGAAACATTGGTAACCACCGGTCAAGTTATTCTAGCCGGTGAAGTGAAATCAAAAGCATATTTGGATGTTCAAGAAATTGCGCGTGAAGTGATTCGTAAAATTGGTTATACCAAAAGTGAATACATGTTTGAAGCAAACTCATGTGGTATTTTATCTGCTATTCACGAACAATCTGCTGACATCAATCAAGGTGTTGACAGAAAAAAGAAAGAAGAGCAAGGTGCCGGTGATCAAGGAATGATGTTTGGTTACGCGACAAACGAAACCGCGAACTACATGCCTTTGGCATTGGATTTAGCACATGGCATTTTATTAGAACTTGCTGCGCTGCGCAGAGAGAACAAAGAAATTAAATACTTGCGCCCAGATGCAAAGTCACAAGTTACTTTAGAATATAATGATGACAATGTTCCTGTTCGTATTGATGCAATCGTTGTTTCTACGCAACATGATGATTTTGATTCTGAACCTAAAATGTTGGCAAAAATTAAAAAAGACATCATTGACATTTTAATTCCGAGAGTAAAAAAGAAATACCCAAAATACGCTCATTTGTTTAACAACAAAATCAATTACCACATCAACCCAACAGGAAAGTTTGTAATTGGCGGACCACATGGTGATACCGGCTTAACTGGACGTAAAATTATTGTTGATACGTATGGTGGAAAAGGTGCTCATGGTGGTGGTGCATTTTCAGGAAAAGATCCTTCAAAAGTTGACCGTTCTGCTGCATATGCAACACGTCATATTGCTAAAAACCTTGTTGCTGCAGGTGTTTGTTCCGAAGTGTTGGTTCAAGTTTCCTATGCAATTGGTGTGGCTCAGCCGATGGGTATCTTCATCGATACATATGGTACTTCCAAAGTAAAAATGACTGACGGACAAATTGCTAAAATTGTAGAAAAAGTATTCGACATGCGTCCTTACTTTATCGAACAGCGTTTCAAACTTCGCACACCGATGTACAGCGAAACTGCAGCATACGGACATATGGGTAGAAAAAATGAAACCATTACCAAAACATTCAAATCTCCAGATGGAAAAACAAAAACAATGAAAGTAGAATTGTTTACTTGGGAGAAACTGGATTATGTTTCAAAAGTAAAAGCTGCATTTAAATTGAAATAATTTTTTATCGCATACAATAACGCCTCATTCTGAAAGTTAAGAATGAGGCGTTTTTAATTTATAGGCAAAATACTTATTTAATGAAAACCTTCGTTACACTGTGTTGCATACTTATCTTTCTTTTGCCCTGCAAAGGGCAAATGGATGGTGTGCAAAACAATACTAATTGGGGAATAACATTTTCATTACCCTGGGTGAACTATTACAGCTACATCGATTATTATAAAAATGCAAGCGCACGCACTTTTGGTTTTTTCGGATTAGGGCTCTCCGGATACTACAAAACGCCAAAACAGAAAACATCCGTAAACATTAGCATTACCGAAGACTTAACTTCCCCTGTTCGCATAAACAAGTTGTATGGTTCTGAAATAAAAACAAATATCGGATCCACTTATTTTGAAATCATTCAACACAGAACAATGTATGAAAATATAAATGTTGTATATGGATTTAATTTTGTGAATTACAACTTTCGTTTATCCAGTAGCGTAGACAGCATACCGAGCTATAAAAAAACGGACCAAACATTGGGACTATCTGCCGGATTAGAATATCGCTTCAACCGGAATTATTCCGTTGCAGCCATTTATAGACCCGCACTTGCATCGTTTGAAACCGATAGCAAATACCGCCATTTAATTAACCTGGAACTTCGTATTGATTTGGATTTTAAAAAGAAAGACTAATTATTTCTTTCTCATAAAAATTTGAATCGGCACACCGGTAAAATCGAAGTTATCTCGCAAACGATTTTCGAGAAAACGAATATAGGATTCCGTCACATATTGTGGAAGATTACAATAAAAAGCAAATGTTGGAGCATGTGTTGGCAACTGATTAATAAACTTCACCTTCACGTATTTCCCTTTAATAGCAGCAGGAGGAGAATGTTCAATAATTGGCAACATCACATCATTTAATTCACGTGTTTTAATCGATTTTGTGCGATTGAAATTAACCTTTTCAGCTACTTCAATTGCTTTTAAAACGCGTTGTTTGGTGAGTGCCGATGTAAATACGATTGGAACATCTTTAAACGGGGCTAATTTTTCACGAATCTTCTCTTCATATTCCTTCGTTGAATTGGTTGTCTTTTCAACCAAATCCCATTTATTCACTACAATCACAATTCCCTTTCTATTCTTTTCTGCTAAGTGAAATATATTGATATCCTGTGCTTCCAATCCAAGTGTTGCATCAATCAACAACAAACAAACATCACAATCTTCAATTGCACGAATAGAGCGCATGACCGAATAAAATTCCAAATCCTCCTCTACCTTTGATTTTTTACGAATACCGGCAGTATCAATCAATAAAAAATCATGACCAAAAGCCGTATAACGTGTATTGATAGAATCGCGCGTTGTACCAGCAATGGGAGTAACGATGTTGCGTTCTTTTCCCAAAGGGCATTAATCATAGATGATTTACCAACATTTGGTCGTCCTACAATTGCAAACTTAGGAATATCTAATTCTTCAACAACCGCATCTTTGTCGAATGCTTTTACAACCTCATCCAACAAATCACCTGTTCCACTTCCACTGATTGCAGAGATATTGTGTACTTCACCTAAACCGAGCGCATAAAACTCTCCTGCCAGGCCTTGGCGAACGTTATTATCAACTTTATTGGCAACAACAAATACTTTCTTTTTGCCTTTCCGTAAAATGTTGGCAACTACCTTATCATCATCGGTAATACCATCAGCAACATCCAATACAAACAAAATTACGTTCGCTTCTTCAATCGCCAAATTCACTTGTTTACGAATCTCTGCTTCAAAAACATCTTCCGACCCTTTTACATAACCTCCGGTATCAATAACGGAAAATTCAATTCCATTCCACTCCGATTTACCGTAATGTCTGTCACGTGTTACTCCCGACTCGGAGTCAACAATCGCTTTCCTACTGTCGGTTAAACGGTTGAAAATGGTTGATTTACCCACATTCGGGCGTCCTACTATTGCTACGATGTTTGCCATTTTATTTTTTTAATATCTCTTCGGCTTGTTTTCAAAGGCACAAAGGTAATAGAATAATCGATTTATAGGAATTATTCAAACGTGCTAATCTTTTGACTTCCTTCCAGTTCTCTCTCATTTGCTATTGTTTTAAAATTATATTTTTTGTAAATTTGGAGGAAGAGATACTCTACAAATGAAAATCAAACTCACTCTTTTAATCAGCATTTATTTACTAATTACGATTTCCTTAACTGCACAAATCCCAAATTATTTATGGGCAAACAAAGCGGGTGCAGCTTGCTGTGGGGACTATTTATTCGGAGTTTGTACCGATAATCTCGGCAATGTATACATCACCGGTCGTGGTAGCGGAAGTCCGACAATGAATTTTGGAACAACCACAATAACTTACGGAGCTTCGATGTATGTGGCCAAATACAATGCCACAGGAACTCTTCTTTGGGTAAGAACAGGGCTAGTGAGCTCACCTTCAACGGATGAAGGAGTAAGCATTACCACCGATGCCAGCAATAATGTATTGATTGCAGGTTTGCAAAGTAGTTCACCTCTTGTATTTGGAACCGATACCATCACAAAAACACCTGGTGCGGGAAACGCAGCTTTCCTACTAAAATACGATCCTTCCGGGAATGTTCTGTGGGTTAAAAATACCAAGGGGTTAAATGTGCAATCAGCAGCAGGAGTAGCAACTGACGCCAGCAATAATGTATATATTACCGGGTGGTTTGCAGGTTCCAGTGCTTCTTTTGACGCAATAAACCTTTCAGCTACAGGACCAGGTGAGAATTGCTTCCTGGCTAAGTATGACTCACTGGGTAACGTGATCTGGGTGCGAAAATCTTCTGGTCCAGGTTATTCTGCAAGAGCATATGGTATTACTGTAGGTGCAGATAATAATCCAGTAATTACAGGTGATCTATATGATTCCGGTCCTGTTACGATGAATTTTGACACGGTTACAATTAGTACTACAAGTTCGGAAACTGTCTTCACTGCAAAGTACGATGCAGCAGGAAATATTTTATGGGGACGGGGTGCTACGGCTGGAACTGCGGCCTCTGCAGGAGCAGGGATCTCTTCTGATGCTGCTAATAATATTTACATAACAGGAAAATATGGTTATGGCACCTCTGTTACTTTTGGAAGCACTATACTACCCTGTGCAGGTAATTTTGATTTCTTTTTGACAAAATATGATTCGAATGGAAATGTCCTTTGGGCAAAGAATGCAGGAGGATCGGAAGATGATAGAGGATACAGCGTTTCTTCTGATGCAGCAGGCAATACTTCTGTTACAGGTTGGTTTAACAGTAATGCCATCACAATGGGAACTTCCGTTTTAACCAATTCAGGTTCGGGAATTACCAGCGACATATTTATTGCTAAATACAATGCCGCAGGGAATGTGACTTGGGCAGAAAATTCTGTAGGAAATGCAAATGACCAAGCATGGGCTACTTGTATCGATCCGCTCGGAAACACCTATGTTGGAGGTCATTTTGACAGCCCTACTCTTACTTTTGGCTCTCTAAATTTAGCTCCATATTCTACTAGTTCCCCAAATATTTTTTTAGTAAAGATTGGACCTGATCATTTTGAACCTAATGGAATTTCAGAGAATGGTGCTAGTAATGATTTTAATATATTTCCCAATCCTGCCAATGGAATTTTCAGTGTAAACAGCTCAACAAAAATTTTTCAAATAGAGGTAATAAATATGCTCGGAGAAGATATCCTTTCTGAAAAAGTAAATAATAACAGTGCCCAAGTTGATATCTCGAGTCAAGCGAACGGTATTTATTTCATACGTCTAAGCACAGAAAAAGGCCGCTTCACCCAAAAAGTTAATCTTATAAAGTAACAAAAAAGCCGGCCTTTTTTTTACAAAAGAACCGGCTACTAGTAGCGGGGACCGGACTCGAACCGATGACCTTTGGGTTATGAGCCCAACGAGCTACCAACTGCTCCACCCCGCAATATATCGCGATATTTTATATGTCTTAAAGAACGAAAAAGGTTGTCTGCCTTTTTAAATTGCGGTGCAAAGATATATTTTGTTTCTTTGTAGTCCAAATATCTTATCAACATTTTTTGAAATGGCTCATAAATCAGGGTTTGTAAACATTATTGGATCACCCAATGTAGGAAAATCAACACTAATGAACGTATTAGTGGGTGAACGACTTTCTATTATTACATCAAAAGCACAAACTACTCGCCACCGAATCATGGGAATTGTAAATGGTGAGGATTTTCAAATCGTTTATTCTGACACACCGGGTGTATTAAAGCCCAATTACAAACTTCAGGAGTCGATGATGGATTTTGTAAATACCGCACTTCAAGACGCTGATATTATTTTATTTGTTACCGATATCTACGAAGACATAAAAATTGAGGAGAAAGTGCTTCATAAGATTAAAAACACAAACGCACACGTTCTGCTTCTTATTAATAAAATAGATCTTTCAACCCAAGACAAATTAGAAGAAAAAGTACAGTATTGGAAAACAGAAGTACCCAAAGCAGAAGTAATTCCAGTTTCTGCATTGGAGAAATTTAATGTTTCCTATGTGTTTGACCGAATTCTGGCACTTCTTCCTGAAAGTCCGGGCTTTTATGACAAAGACCAATTAACAGATAAACCAGAACGATTCTTTGTTTCAGAAATCATCCGAGAAAAAATTCTGACCAACTACAAAAAAGAAATTCCTTACTCCGTTGAGGTTGTTGTAGAATCGTTCAAAAACGAAGAAAAAATAATTAAAATCCGAGCAGAAATCATGGTTGTTCGCGATTCCCAAAAAGGCATCATCATTGGTCACCAAGGAAAAGCTTTAAAAAAGGTGGGAACAGAAGCACGCAAAGACATGGAAGAGTTTTTTCAAAAACAAGTATTCCTCGAATTGTTTGTGAAAGTAAACAAAGACTGGCGTGATAGTGATACGCAATTAAAACGGTTTGGGTATAGTGGATAAGCGCTAAATGATTCTTTCGAAGCACTTCCGCTCCTGTTAAATTGACCTAAGGAAAAGTTGTTTTTTAATTTTTTTTTAATTTAATCATTAAGATGTAACAAAAAAAATCCCCAACTGAATCAATTGGGGATTTTTGCTTTTATAACAATCGAGCTTACTCGTTAATTTTATATTCAAAATTTAGTTTGGTTAGCTTTTGATAGTCTTCACCGGTTTTTTTGATATCATCATCATCTTCATCATAACACCATACAACTGTTGTTTTAGTCCCGGCATTGCTTAACTCTACAAACTTCATTAAAAACTGTTTTACAGAAATAATAGAAGATGAGCTCAAGTAGAATAAGTTGAAATTAATTTTTATTTCCTTGGGATTAGTTGTTTTAAGTTCATCCATCCAGTCAATCACTTCGCGATAGAACTCCTTGCTATCTTCAGGAAAAGACTTCCCTTCAATCAACAAATTATTTGCACCCGCATCTAAAATTATATGTGGCGTATTGTTCGATGCCTGTATTTCTATACGCTTCATGTTATCCGGATACTTTTGCTTGTAATGAAAACAATGAATATTCTTTATTTAAAACTTCAAAGTCGAAATCAATTTCATTATTGGATTTTAATGCAATTGTCAAAAAGCCTAAGCCCGCTCCTCCTTTTGAGGAAAGCTCCCCATTCGAAAGAACATCCATGTATTGTTTTTTCAAATCTGAATCATTCATCGATTTAATGGCATTCAGACGTTTATTTAAACGTTCCGCAACAACTGAACTAACAATATTTCCAGAAAACAAGGTGTATTCATTGCTATTTTTACCTATAATAAAATAGGTCATTTGATAACCGTTATTGTCTTTCTCTCCATGAATACAAATATTCTGAAGCATTTCAATAACGATATTAAAAATCTTTTTGATTGCGCTTTTGCTAACACCAAGATACTCCATTTGTGTTTCCACTAATGTAGAAATAGTATTTACCTTATCTTGATCCAGTTCTCCAATATGCGACACGATAATTTTACGATCCGCAACATTAAAAGCAGCCTTGATACTATTTACTTTGTTAGTAAAAATAGCCTCTTCAACTGAACCGCTCATATTTAAATCCATAGAATAATTATTCTTATCAAAAAAAATTGCCTTTTCTCTGCAAAATTTCACCAATTATAAGAAAATTAATTAAATATTAGGGGTAAAAAAGCATATTTTTATACACTAATTTGCTCTAAAACAGAACATCGACCTCAAAAACAGCTATTTCTGGTTTCTTTTTTCCAACAAATCCACCACTTCTTTAATAGTTAACCCTTTGGCAGACAATAGAATCAGGTAATGAAACAATAAATCGGCTGCCTCACCAAGGAATAAATCCGGATTGTTGTCTTTTGCCTCTATTACCAACTCCACAGCCTCTTCTCCTACTTTTTGAGCAATCTTATTCATTCCCTTACCAAAAAGGCTGGAAACGTAAGATTTATCATCCGGATTCATCTTTCTGTCCAGTATAATTCCTTCTAAACGTGAAAGAAAATTCATTTGATTTTTTTCATCAAAACAGGTATCTGAACCGGTATGGCAGACAACACCTTTAGGCGTAACCTTTATCAAAAGTGTGTCTTGATCACAATCCAACAGAACAGTATTCACATCCAAAAAATTTCCACTTTCTTCTCCTTTTGTCCACAAACGATTTTTAGAACGTGAGAAAAAGGTCACTCGTTTTTCTGCAGTTGTTTTCTGATATGCTTCTTCATTCATATATCCTAACATCAGAACCACATTTGTTTTATGATCTTGAACAACTACAGGAATTAACCCATCGGCTGACTTTTTAAAATTTGGCTTCATAACTATAAATCTATTACATACATATTAAATTCTAACATCAATTCCAGCTGCTCTTAAAAATATTTTTAATTGTGGAATTTCAATTTCTTTAAAATGGAAAACACTGGCTGCCAGCGCGGCATCCGCCTTTCCAAGCAAAAACGCATCTTTAAAATGTGTCAAATCTCCAGCACCACCACTTGCAATCACCGGAACATTCACATTTTCTGAAATCAATCTAGTGATATCATTTGCAAAACCGGCTTTGGTTCCATCATTATTCATTGAAGTCAGCAAAATTTCTCCCGCTCCCAAAGCAACCACTTCCTTTGCCCAATCCAATGTTCGCTTATCTGTTTTTACTTTACCCCCATTCAAATACACAAACCAATCACCGTTTTCAAATTTTGTATCAATCGCTAAAACAATACACTGACTACCAAACTGATTTGCTAAATCCCGAATTAAATGAGGATTTTTAAATGCGGATGTATTGATGGAGATTTTATCTGCACCGGCATCTAACAGCATTGCAACATCTTGGATCGAGCTAATTCCTCCACCTACAGTGAATGGAATATTAATACTTTGAGCAATTCGAGTAACCAATTCCGACAAAGTTTTTCGATTTTCGTTCGTTGCGGTAATATCCAAAAACACCAATTCATCAGCACCTTGTTTACTATATAAAATGGCCAATTCAACAGGATCACCTGCATCACGAATATTTTCAAAATTCACACCTTTCACCGTGCGCCCATCCTTAATATCCAAACAAGGAATTATTCGTTTTGTTAACATTCAATATACTTTTTAAGTTCCTTCATTGTAATTCTTCCTTCATAAATGGCTTTTCCAACAATTGCTCCTTTACAGCCAATTTCTTTTAATTCATCTAAATCATTTAATGATGTCACTCCTCCACTTGCAATCAAATTTACCTGTGGCGAATTATGAATAATTTTTTTATACAGATCAACACTTGCACCCTGCAATAATCCATCCTTCGAAATATCCGTGCAAAATAAATTTAAAACACCTTGTTTTTTATTTTCCTCAACAAAATCAAAAACATTGATTGTTGTTGTTTCTAACCAACCGTTAATTGAAACATTTTCTCCTTTTACATCTGCACCCAACAATAGTTTGGAAGCACCGAATTTTTGAACCCAAGAAAAAAACAATTCTTTTTGTTTTACAGCTACACTTCCAACAGTAGCAATCGTGGCTCCTGAATCATAAACATTCGCAATCGATTCATCCGTTTTTATACCTCCACCAAAATCAATAATTAACTTCGTTTGCGAAGCAATTTTTTCTAAAACTTTATAATTGACAACTTCTCCTTTTTTTGCTCCATCTAAATCAACCAGATGTAATCGTATAATTCCAATATCTTCAAATTGTTTGGCAACTTCCAAAGGATTTTCATTGTAAATTATTTTTTGATTGTAGTCTCCTTGCGTCAATCGAACACATTTCCCATCGATAATATCTATTGCAGGGATAACAAAGCTTCTTGCCTCTATCGAAACAGTGGAATGTGTATTGATATTGTTTTTTACTTCGTTCATAGGTTTAAAAAATTCTCTAAAATAAGTTGTCCGGCATCGCTCGATTTTTCAGGATGAAATTGCACTCCATAAAAATTTCCTTTCTGCCAAGCCGCACTGTACTCAATTCCATAGTTCGCTATTGCAATTGTATTTTCTGACTTTTCAACATAATATCCATGCACAAAATACATGAATTCTTGTTCTTTCAGGCGATCAAAAATTTTCGAATTTAAATTTTCAATCGTATTCCAGCCAATCTGGGGGACTTTATTCGCATCAGAAAATCTCAATACTTTTTGTTTAAATACTCCCAAACAATCGGTATTGCCCTCCGCTGAATTTTCACAAAACAATTGCATTCCCAAACAAATACCTAAAACAGGTTGTTTAAAATTGCAAATTACTTTATCGAGTTGCTTATCTCTCAAATAACGCATTGCACTGCTGGCCTCACCTACTCCCGGAAAAATAATTTTATCGGCCGTATTCAAATCTTCAATGTTATCCGTAACAATGGGATCTACACCAATTCGCTTTAAAGCGAAAGAAACGGAACGAATATTCCCAGCATTGTATTTTATAATTGCTACCTTCATTTATAATATCCCTTTTGTACTTGGCAAACTCATATTCTCCATATCTCTTTTTACAGCAATTTTTATTGTTTTTGCGAATGCTTTAAAAATTGCTTCAATCTTGTGATGCTCATTTGTTCCTTCTGCTTTAATATTTAAATTACATCTAGAAGCATCACTAAACGATTTGAAAAAATGAAAAAACATTTCGGTTGGCATTTCACCGATTTTTTCTCGCTTAAAGTCCGCTTCCCATACAATCCAATTTCTTCCTCCAAAATCAATTGCTACTTGTGCCAAACAATCATCCATTGGTAAAGCAAAACCGTATCTTTCAATTCCTTTTTTATCACCCAATGCTTTTAAAAAGGCTTCTCCTAAAGCAATACCAACATCTTCTATTGTATGATGTTCATCAATGTGCAAATCTCCTTTCGCAGTGATATTCAAATCAATATTTCCATGTTTTGCAATTTGTTCCAACATGTGATCAAAAAAAGCCAATCCAGTTGAAATTGCTGACTTCCCTTTTCCATCTAAATTTAATTCAATTGAAATGGCTGTTTCTTTCGTAATTCGTTCATGCACAATTTTCCTATCCGGTATTTTTAAATATTCATAAATCTCTTTCCAACTATCTACTTGAATCGCAATATCATTTTTGTGTGAATCTGATTTATCATAGTTCGTAATAAAAATCGCTTTGGCTCCTAAATTTTTAGCCAATTTCACATCTGTGAGACGATCTCCAATGACAAATGAATTTTTTAAGTCATACTTCCCCGACAGATATTTTGTCAACAAACCAGTATTCGGTTTACGAGTTGGTGCATTGTCTTTTTCAAATGTTCGATCAATACAAATTTCAGCAAACACAATCCCTTCTGATTCCAAGGTTTGAACCATTAGATTTTGAACCGGCCAAAATGTGTTTTCAGGAAAAGAATCTGTACCTAAACCATCTTGGTTAGTAACCATTACCAATTCATAATCTAATTCACGAACAATTTTTCCCAACCAGGTAATGACTCCAGGAAGAAATTTAAATTTTTCGAAACTGTCAATCTGAAAATCTGCTGGCGGTTCCCAGATCAATGTCCCATCTCTGTCGATAAACAATACCTTTTTACCCATTTTTATATTTTTTTAAAATTGAAATCAATTGTTCATTTTCATCCTTTTTACCGATTGTTATTCTCAAACAATCATCACACAAAACCACCTTGCTTCTATCTCTTACTACGATTTGATGTTGTGTTAAAAAATAATATAGTGTTGGAGCATCCACCACTTTCACTAAAATAAAATTCGCATCACTGCGATATACCTTTTTCACAAATGGCAACAACGCAATTTCTGCACTTAATTTTTCACGTTGCTCAACAATTGTTTTAATCCACTCATTCACTTGGCTAACATTATCAAGGGCTTTCAATGCCAATTCCTGTGAAACCACATTGATGTTGTAAGGTGGTTTTATCTTGTTAAAAACATCGATTATCGGTTCGGAAGCAAATGCCATCCCTATTCTCAATCCGGCCAAACCCCAGGCTTTTGAAAGCGTTTGAAGAATTACCAAATTAGGATAATTCAACAATTCCGGAATTAAACTTCTGTAACTGGCAAAATTGATATACGCTTCATCAATCACAACAATTCCTTGAAATGTATTAAGTATTTTTTTTATCGTATCCCATGCTACACCATTTCCCGTAGGATTATTCGGGCAGCAAATAAAAATCAACTTTGTATTCACATTGATTGCTGCCAAAATTTTTTCTTCGTCCAATTGAAACGTTTCAGGCAGTAATGGTACTTTTTTTACCTCTACCTCATTGATATTAGCCGACACCTCGTACATCCCATAGGTAGGCGGACAAACAATCACATTGTCTTTTCCCGGAATACAAAATGCACGATACAGAATATCAATCGCCTCGTCACTTCCATTGCCTAAAAAGATGTTTTCAATGGGCAGACCTTTTATTTTGCTCAACTTTTCTTTTACAGCCAATTGTAATGGATCCGGATACCGATTCAAAGCACCGCTTCCTTCCGTTGCAATAGGAGAGCCGTATGCATTTTCATTGGCATCTAAAAAAATTCCGTCTTTCCCTTTGTATTCATCTCTTGCAGAAGAATATGGAACTAACTTTTTAATATTTTCCCTAAGAACATTATTTAATTCAAACATAATTTTATTTTTTTAATCGAACACTTACTGCATTTTTGTGGGCTTCCAAACCTTCGGCTTCTGCCATTAATTCTATCGCATGACCAATGTTATTCATTCCCTTTTCAGTAATTTTTTGAAAGGTAATTTTTTTGACAAAACTATCCAAAGATACACCACTGTATGCTTTTGCATTACCATTGGTTGGCAAGGTATGATTTGTGCCGGATGCATAATCGCCTGCACTTTCACAGGAATAATTCCCTAAAAAAACAGAACCTGCGTTCATCACCTTTTCTGCCAAGCCCTCATCGTTTTCACATGCAATGATTAAATGCTCTGGTGCGTAGGCATTCAGCAAGTCCATTCCCTCAGCATTATCCTTCACAACAATTGCTTTACTGTTGTCAAGTGCTTTCAAGGCTATTGCTTTTCGAGGCAATAATTCTAATTGAATTTCCAATTCTTCAATTATCTTTTTAATTATAGGTTCGTTAGATGATACCAAAACTACTTGAGAATCGGCACCATGCTCTGCTTGTGATAATAAATCGGCAGCAACAAATTGAGGATTACACGTATTATCAACTAACATTGCAAGTTCAGAGGGGCCTGCTGGCATATCAATTGCAACACCGGCTTTACTTACATACTGTTTAGCGGAAGTGACATATTGATTTCCAGGCCCGAAAATTTTATAAACTTTTGGAACGGTTTCGGTACCATACGCCATTGCGCCTATTGCTTGCACTCCACCTAATTTAAACACCTTTTTTATTCCTAGCAATTGTGCAGTATATAAAATCGCATCATTCACAATCCCGTTTTGATTAGCCGGTGTACACAATACAATTTCTTTACATCCTGCAATTTGAGCAGGAACTCCTAACATTAAAATGGTTGAAAACAAAGGCGCGGAGCCTCCAGGAATATACAAACCAACCTTTTCAATAGCTACCGACTTCCTCCAACACAAAACCCCTTCCGTTGTTTCAACAACTTTTATTTCTTCTTTTTGTGATGCATGAAATTTTTCAATATTTATTTTTGCTACCTGAATGGCTTTCTTTAAATCTTCCGAAATATTCTTTGTTGCTACAGAAAATTCCTCTTCTGACACCTGCAGGTTTAATAACTCTACTTTATCAAATTCCCGAGTATACTTCTTTAATGCAGCATCACCATTTTGCTGAACATCCATTACGATTTGCTGAACCAGCTTTTCAAGCTCAACAGATTCAATCGCTGGACGTTTTAGCAATTCAGACCAATCGTTTCGTGAAGGATATTTAATTGTTTTCATAAATTCGTATTTTTCTTATTGAATTAGCAACCTGCACAGCAATTGACAGGTTCGATGTTATAAAATCATTTTTTCAATTGGCACCACTAAAATGCCTTCTGCTCCTTTTGCTTTTAATTTTTCGATAATGTCCCAAAACTCATTCTCCGTAACAACACTATGAACAGAACTCCAACCTTTATCTGCTAATGGAAGTATCGTTGGACTCTTCATTCCTGGAAGAATTTTACAGATGGCATCCAAATTTTTATTGGGAGCATTTAACAAAATGTATTTATTATTCTTTGCTTTTTTTACTGCATTGAGTCTAAATAAAAGGCGATCCAAAATCTGCTTTTGATCAGTTGATAAATTATTACTAGCAATTAATACAGCTTCCGATTTAAGAATCACTTCTGCCTCTTTCAAGCCATTTGTAAACAAGGTACTGCCGGAACTTACCAAATCGCAAATCGCATCTGCCAATCCGATACCGGGTGCAATTTCAACCGAGCCACTTATTTCATGTATCTCCGCATTAATTTTATTTTTTTTCAAATATTTCGACAAGACAGTAGAATAGCTCGTTGCAATACGCTTCCCTTCCAAATCCTGAATCCCTTTGTATTTTTGATTTTTAGGAATCGCTATGGATAGTCTGCATTTACCAAAACCCAAACGATCAACAATTTTTACTTCTTTATTTTTTTCAATGACCACATTCTCTCCTACAATTCCGATATCTGCAACACCATCTTCAACATATTGAGGAATATCATCATCTCTTAAAAAAAAGACCTCCAATGGAAAATTAACGGCCTCCGCTTTTAGTTTATTTAAACCATTATTAAATTCAATCCCGGCTTCTTTTAAAATTTTAATTGAATCTTCATTCAATCGACCCGACTTTTGTATTGCAATTTTTAACTTCATTTCCATTTTAACATTTTTTATAATTACTGAATAATCTATTTTTTTTTCGATTTTCTAATGATATAGGCCAAAAACAAAAAGGGCTCACCAATATGGTAAGCCCTCTGAATATATTGATATTACTATCTTGTGCTAAATTACACAATACACCCCTTGCTTACCTTTTGAGTAAGTATGATGATGATGTATAGATAGTGTTGTTTTCATTTATGGGACAAATGTATGTAATAAATCAAATACAAAGCAAATTTATTTTAAAATCACATGTAAATTTAAGTAAATTTGATAAAAAACATCCCTAAAATGAAAACCAAAATCTTCTCCGCAATCCTTATTTCTTTAAGCATTTTATCTTTTAAAGCAGATAAAAAGGCTTATGAACTGTTCGACATCAATGGAAAAGTAGCTACCTACGAGCAATTATTAAAAAGCGCAAAAGAAGCTGACATTGTTTTATTTGGCGAATTGCATGACAACCCAATTGGGCACTGGCTGCAATTGGAGCTAACGAAAGATTTGTACGAAGCAAAAAAGAGCAATTTGGTTTTAGGAGCAGAAATGTTTGAGGCGGATGATCAAATAGCAATCAATGAATATTTACAATCTAAAATTTCTGATAAAACGTTAAAGGACGAAGTTAAACTTTGGAATAATTACAATACAGATTACAAACCATTATTGAATTTTGCAAAAGCGAACAACTTAAACTTTGTTGCTGCAAATATTCCAAGACGCTATGCAAATTTAGTTTACAATAAAGGAATTGAAAAATTAGATAGTCTTGATTCAGAAGCAAAAAAATGGATTGCTCCATTACCAATGAAATATGATGCAAACTTAAAATGCTACAAAGACATTTTTGAATCAGCAGGAGGACATGGTGGACAAAATTTACCGAAATCGCAAGCGATAAAAGATGCAACAATGGCTTACTTCATTTTAAAAAACTGGACTAAAGGAAAAACATTCATTCACTACAATGGTTCGTATCATAGTAATTATCACCAAGGCATCGAATGGTATTTAAAACAGGAAAATTCAAGTTTAAAAATAGTTACCATTGGATCAACAGAGCAACCAACTTTTGAGGCATTAGATAAAGCATCCATTGGTTTGGCCGATTTTATTATCTGCACACCGGAGTCCATGACAAAAACGCAACAATAATACTAGCTATCCAGTTTTGCCTGAAGTGCTTCCCAATTTTGCATTTCAACTTCTAACTGTTTTTTCAAAGCTTCATATTTAGCAAACGCTTCCTTATCGTTTACTACCGCTTGGTATTGTGATGGGTCAGATAACTTATCGTCAAACAATTTAATCTCTGCTTCCAATCGCGCAATTTCTTTTTCAGATTTAGCAATTTGAGAATTGATTAATTTTAATTCTTTTGCGCGTTCGTCTGCAAATGAATCCACCACTTTTGGTTTCTCTTCTTTAACTTCTGCTTTCGCTTTCACAAAAGGACTTTTTGTATTCATCTCTGTCAAGCGATACATCTTCAATTTTTCCATAAACTCATTGATGCCACCCAAATGTTCTCTCACTTCACCATTTCTGAATTCATACATTTTCTCGGTAAGATCTGCCAAAAAATCTCTATCATGGGAAACAATAATAACCGTTCCTTCATAGGCAAGAACTGCTTTTTTCAACACTTCTTTACTACGAATATCCAAGTGATTGGTTGGCTCATCCAATACCAACAAATTATAAGGTTGAAGCAATAATTTACACAAAGCCAATCGACCACGTTCACCACCACTCAGCACGCGCACTTTTTTATCAATATCCTCACCACCAAATAGAAAAGACCCTAACATGGTTCGTACTTGTTTCCGAACATCTCCAACAGCAAGTTCATCAATGGTTTCAAAAACTGTTTTATTCGGATCTAATTTTTCCGCCTGATCTTGTGCAAAATAACCCATCATCACATTATGCCCCAACTGAACGGTTCCCTCAAAATCAATTTGCTGAGCGATCATTTTCATCATGGTACTCTTTCCTTCCCCGTTTCTACCTACCAATGCAATTTTTTCTCCTTTTGCTAAAATGAAATTTGCACCTTTAAAAATACGTTTTGTTCCGTATACCTTACCGGCATCTTCTACGGTTACAACGATTTTACCTGAAAGTGCCGGAGGTGGAAAACGAAACGCCATTGTTGTCGTGTCACTTTCATCCACTTCAACAATGTCCATACGATCCAACTTTTTAATCAATGACTGCGCAAAGGCAGCTTTACTAGCTTTTGCGCGGTACTTATCAATTAAGGCTTCTGTTTGATCAATTACTTTTTGCTGATTTTTAGCTGCATTCTCTTGTTGCTCTTTTCGCTCTTGACGCAACACCAAATAACGAGAATAGTTTGTTTTATAATCGTAAATTTTCTGATTCGATATTTCGATGGTACGCGTTGTTACATTATCCAAAAATTGTCTATCGTGACTGATCAACATCACTGAACCAGCAAACGTTTGCATGGTTTCTTCCAACCATTGAATGGATTCAATATCTAAGTGATTGGTAGGCTCATCGAGCAATAAAATATCAGGTTTACGCAAAAGAATTTTCGCTAACTCAATCCGCATACGCCATCCACCACTAAATTCAGATGTTTGACGATGAAAATCTGCACGTTCAAATCCTAAACCTTTTAGTATTTTTTCAATCTCCTCTTCACGATTTCCTGCACCAATAATGTCCATACGTGTATTGATGTCAGTCAATTCCGTAATCAAATTCATATACGCATCACTTTCGTAATCTGTGCGTGTTTCCAGCTCATGTGTGATGACATTTAAACGCGCCTCTAAGCGCTGAATTTCTTCAAAAGCGGTTGCTGTTTCCTCAAATACAGTGCGCCCATGCTGATGAATCATATCCTGTGGCAAATAGCCGATACGGAAATCATTCGGTTTAGAAATCTCTCCTTTTGTCGGATTTTGAAGTCCAGATAAAAGCTTAAGCATGGTCGATTTACCGGCACCATTTTTCCCCGCCAAACCAATACGATCTTTCGGGTTTACCAAAAAACTCACATTATCAAACAAATCGTATCCACCAAAGGATACTGTCACAGAATTTACTGAAATCATTATTTCTTAAAATTTAAGGGTGCAAATTTACTAAAAATAAACCTTACAGCCCAGTTGGATAGAAGAATTCCCCACTGAAATTGGGTTTAGGGATGATATTTATGATTAAAACCCCACATATTTCCAGGAAAACACCGTTCAACTCATTCTTATTTGTAATTTTGTTGAATAGTTACAGTTTCTATGTTTGATAAGAAATCTCCCATTTACAGTGTATTGAAGAACAAGTGCCCACGTTGTCACGAAGGCAATTTTTTCGAAACAAGTAATCCCTATAACTTACAATCTTTTGGCCGATTAAACGATCGCTGTCCAGTTTGCAACGAAGACTTTAGAAGAGAGCCGGGGTATTATTTCGGAGCAACGTATGTGAGTTACGCGCTTACAGTAGGATTTGGGATTGGTTTGTTTTTATTGCTCTGTGTGGTTTTCTCGGTAGAAGTTGTCCCCTTTATCATCACACTTACAACCCTGCTCATTCTGTTACTCCCAATATTTTACAGATTATCGCGTATTATTTGGATCCACTTTTTTGTACGGTACAAAGAGTTAAAACACTAATTCGTTAACGTCCTTTTACCCTATCCACCAAAGAAGCAAATGCTTCCGACAAAGAAATTTTAAATTTCCCTCTATCCAATGCCATCGAATTATCAGCATTTTTGTTTAAGCGGTAAGAAAAAGGAAAAGAGGCATCGGTTTCATCCCAGCCAACCATTTGTCCAAACCGCACATCATTGAAATAAACAGCAGAATCCACTTTTGTGATAATATAATGTCCTTTTGAAAACTGTTTTAATAATCGCAAGGATTCATCTCCTTCGAAGGGTTTTAGTAACGAATCATTTCTTTCCACTCTCTTAAAATCAATTTTCTCCGTTTTATCAAAAATTGAGTAGTAACCAATCCACGTCCCTAAACTATCATGTGAGTATGCCATCCATAGAAAATTGTTTAATGGTGTTGGGGTTGTAATAAAATCATCTGCTGTTAATTTTTGTTCTGCAAAGGCCGTAGACATGTGATCATGCACATGCCATTTATTGATAATCGTGAATACTAAATAAATGCTACTGATCCATAGTCCCAACTTGTTCCATTTGACTCTTCGTGGACTTCCATTTTTTGCAATGAGTGCAATTAAAATACATATTAAGAAAGGTAACGTATAAAATGGATCGGCAACAAAAATGGTATTGAATGTAACACGATACCTACTGAATGGTTCGAACCATCCGGTTCCATAGGCAGTTAGAGAATCGATAAAGATATGAGTTGACATCCCCAATAAAAAAAGCAGGCTCCATCTTTTCCAACTAACTTCTGCTTTCTTAAACCATTTACTAAAAAGCCAACCCAGCAGTGGAGACATCACAAGAATAAAAAAGATGGAATGTGTAATTCCACGATGAATTAAAAGTTGTTGCGCATCGGAAACACATGGCGAAGCGAATACATCAAAATCAGGAATTGTATCGGCTAAAGCGCCCCAAAGCATAGCTTTTCTACCAATTTTCTTTCCTAAAACAGCTTCCCCAATTGCTGCGCCTAAAACAATATGTGTTAACGAATCCATGCTTTATAATATTCAACAAATATACAATAGATTGGTTTTTATTTATGAATATTAATACCTTTATATTCACATAAATAATCGATGCAAAACAAATCAAAATATTTTCTTATCGGCTTAGCCGTTGCATTTTTTGCTTTTATTGCTTGGTACTTAAAAACCATTTTAATTTACATCTGTATCGCCATCATCATTTCGTTGATTGGTCAGCCGCTTGTTAAGTTATTCTCCTCTATTCGAATTAAAAAAATCAGCATTCCTGTCAGCGTTTCTGCGCTCTTAGCACTGATTTCCATCACCCTCGTTTTGGGTCTTTTTGTTTCCATGTTTATTCCATTATTGGTTGAAGAGGCCAGAATAATCAGCAAAATCAATCCAAACGAAGTAGTAGAAACATTTAAAGAACCATTAGCGAATCTGAACTACGACCTTCAAAAATTTCAAATCAGATACGGAAATGGAGAATCCCTTGAAAAGTTTATTGCGACACAGCTTACCGGTATTATAAATTTCCAAGAAGTATCTTCCTATGCACAAGGAATAGTAAGTCTAACAACCGATATTATTGGAGGAACATTTATTGTGCTGTTTATGGCGTTCTTTTTTATGAAGGACAAACATTTAATATACAATGTTGCATTGCTCTTAACTCCCCCAAAACATATTGAAGCGATTAAAGATATTATGCGCGACACCAAGCGGTTGCTGACAAAATATTTTATCGGCATACTACTGGATATGCTTTTTGTTGCAACACTCACAACCATTGCACTTAGTCTACTTGGCGTAAAAAACTGTTTACTCATTGGTATGTTTGCAGGGCTAATGAACGTGATTCCTTATGTAGGACCATTAATCGCTGCAGCATTTGGTATTTTGATTGGTGTTACCTCCAATTTAGAGTTAGAATTTTACACCCAATTACTACCACTTGTGTACAAAATTTCCCTTGTGTTTTTATGTGTACAATTAGTTGACTCCATCATTTTCCAGCCACTTGTTATTTCTAATATTGTGAAAGCCCATCCACTGGAAATATTTTTAGTTATCTTAATTGCTGGCACACTTGCCGGTATCGGAGGGATGATTGTTGCGGTCCCGATCTATACCATCCTGCGGATCATTGCTAAAGAATTTCTTTATAATTTTAAAATCGTGCAAAAACTCACTTCTGAATTGGAAGAAAAAAGTTAAACATCAGGTCCTATGATTCATAAATCAACACTCGATTTTTTATCCAAACTAAGCAAAAACAATAACAGGGATTGGTTTGAAAAGAACCGACCTGACTATGAATTAGCAAAAACTAATTTCAAAGAATTTGTAAGCGAGTTCATTCTTTCTACAGCAAAATTTGACCCCAGCATAAAACATTTGGAAGCGAAAGATTGTATTTTTAGAATCAATAGAGATGTTCGTTTTTCGAAGAACAAAGCTCCCTACAAAAATAATTTTGGTGCCATTTTAGCACCGGGAGGAAAAAAATCATTTGATGCAGGGTATTACATCCAGCTCCAACCCGGAGCCTCATTTATTGCCGGAGGAATGTGGCAACCGCCAACCCCGCAAATCAATGCAATTCGTCAGGAAATCGATTACAATACCGAAGAATTTAAAAAAATAATCGGAGCGAAAGAATTCAAAAAGCTACTTGGAAAATTATCGGATGAGGATAAATTAAAAACAGTTCCAAAAGGATACGACAAAACCCATCCAGAAATTGAATTATTAAAATACAAAAGCTACATCACCCTTCACAACCTGTCGGACAAAGACGTTTTATCAAAAACATTTTTAAAACAGTGCAACGAGGTCACAAAGGCAATGTACCCTTTGAATTTATTTTTAAGAAGAGCTTGCGATTAATCACGAATTTCTTCGGGATAAGTAAGACAACCTATTTTGCAAAAAATGTTTGCAAAACGATGTCTTACTAATAATGCCATAAATCGCTTTCATAAACAAAAATTTCATCTTTAATTGACTCTGATTCCAGGAGGATATCCAAGCCTTGTTTATAATCAGCAATGGAACGATTGTATACATTGGATTCCTTATAAACATAACTGGAAAACATTCGTTTTACGAACAGTTCGTCATAACTCATTCGCTCGGCATCATTATGTCTGTTAAAAACTGCAGCTTTTGCTAAAAATGGTCGAGCATCCGGAAAATAAATCCAGAAAAGTGGTTTCACCCCTATCACCTCTCCACTTTCAGAAAGTTTTTCAGCAAGTGGACAAATCCCAACAATCTTGGCTTCCATAACCGAACGTTGTTTATCAAAATACCAATCCTCTTTTATCCAATATTGACGAATATTGGATGCTGTAATTTCTGTTTTCATGGGCATTGTCAAGAACGTACCCGGATTATTTACATCTTCAGTTTGATGGGTAGAATCCCAACTCACCAAAAGCTTTCCTACTTCTTCCTTTGTCATAGGCATTGTAAATTCATCGTCAAAAATCGGATTTGAGAATGCTTGTAAATTATCATTTAATAGAGCGCATTTCAAAACATCAAATAAACTCATTAAACAAACGGTTGGTTGCTCGGGGTAATACAATGGCAAATTGAGCTTTTCACGTAAATCAATCACTCTCCAAACGCGTTTACTCCACATCACATCCGCTTCTCGAACATATACGTTGCGCATGGGAAACGGTCGAGCAATCCGATTGCTCTTACAGGGATCAAACGGTGGATCTTTAACGGTTGCTTTGGGTGCGCATTGAGCAGCAGCAACGTTAGACATGACACAAAAAAATAAAATGAAATTGAAAAGTGTGAACGATTGAAAAAAAGACTTCTTCTCAATCTGAACATTCGGTGAATGTTTCATAGCGACCTCCTTTTCTCTATTAAAACGGAGTGCACTAAAATTTTATTGTAGTTAAAAAAACAAAAAGCCCCGAAGCAAAATGCTCGGGGCTTTTAAATCATTAAGTTGTTATCTAGAAATGGAACAAATCGTGTTCGTAGATAAAGATATCATTTTTAACTCTTTCAGCTTCCAACAGCTGATCTAAGCCTGTTTTGTAATCAAAAATACCTCTGTTGTAAACGTTACTTTCTTTACGAACATAACTAGAGAACATTCTTTTCCAAAAAATATCTTCAAACGTTCTTCTTTCAGCATCGTTGTGACGCATATATACTTCATGATTTGCGAAAACCGGACGTGCTTCAGGGAAGTAAATCCAGAACAAAGGAGTACTTGCACCGGTAGACTCACCACTTTCAGTCTTTTTCTCAACCAAAGGACACAATCCAATGATACGAACATCTAGTACTGAACGTTGTTTATCAAAAAACCAGTCTTCCTTTACCCAATATTGCCAAACACTGATTGTGCTGATTTCCTCTTTTTGAGGAGCTGCAATAAAAGTTCCAGGGTTATTAGGATCCTCAGCTGTAGCTGTTGAATCCCACTTTACAAGTAATCCATCAATTTCACTTTTTGTCATGTCATATCTGAACTCATCATCCGTTGCAGCTTGGTTGAAACAAGTGATTGTTCCATCTTTTGTAGCAGCGTCTTTGATAACATCAAATAAACTTTTTCTATCCAAAATTTGCTCATCCGGATAGTATAACGGGTGGTTCATTTTTTCACGCAAATCAATCACACGCCAAATACGTTTGCTCCACATAACATCTGCTTCGCGAAGTGTTGGATAAGGGATTGCTCTACGAGTACGAGAGTTTTCTTTTGTATAAACTCCATCAGGATATTTGGGTGGTTTAATAACCTCCTGAGCAGAGACATTAACTGTTGCAAAAGCAACAATCAATACTAAAAAAAGAAATTTCAATTTTTTCATGATCACCTTTTTTATTTACTATTTAATTTTTAATACGCAGCCGGTAATTTTTCTAACCCCATCAGGAGCTTGAACTTTTACCTCTTCGATTAATACTTTTTGACCAGGTTTTACTTTACCTAAGATGTCTTTCATTTGCCCGGTAGCACTTGCACCTTGTGCAGTGTAATCGGCATAAACACCATTAATAAAGATTGACATGTTCCAAGATACAACAGGGAATTTTAAATCGAATACGAAATCTTCCAATTTAGGAATAACCCCTCCAGCATTCATCAATTCACCTTTTGACACTTTACCATCACCTACAACACCAGCATAAGAAGCTTGTGGACTAGGTACTTTCTTCACACGGAATTTCATAGCACCCATTGATTTCGAGCCTGTTTTTGTTTTCACAGCTACGTTTACTGAGCACTCGTTTCCAGATGTTACTTTTACAATGTAATGTCCTTGACCTTTGTTGATGATGCTTCCACCTCCGCCACTCATAGTAGCAACAACATCAGTTGGAGCTGCACCGGCAACAGAAATATCTACAGGATTTTCAACTCCGATATAGAACACATTCATTTTTGTTGGTGAAACTGCCATAGAAGGACGAGCCACCATGTAATCACCTTTGAAAGGATATCCTTTTGAAGTTCCATCTGGTGCTTTAACATTAATAATTCCGGAGAATTCTTGCAATCCTTCAGCACCAGTAGGCACTTCGTATTTACCTACTCCGGCAGAAACAGGAACTTTTGTTCCAGTTCCGGCAATTTTCGGATTCTTTTTGTCTGTTGTATCAACAGAACCAATTAACACTTCAGGATCTTGGGTAGAGCTATATGCTGCCACAAAGATATCAGCTGTATATTTTTCTCCAGATACGATGTAACTTGTTGGTGCAACAACTTTCGCAACAACTTGGTCAAAAGAGAAGTCATCTGCCGTGATTGATTTTAACAAAATTGATACAACATCACTTTCCGCATTTTTAACGTCATTTTTCAATTTCGCTAAAACACTAAATACAGCTGCTGCTGGTTGATGAGCAAACATATTGCTTTCCCAAGAAACCATTTTTTCATCTCCGATAGAATACATTTCTTCTGTACTCAAGCCCAGTTTCAAACTGTTACGTTCTTTATCAGGAACTAAAGCAGTCATCTCTTTTTTGAACTTTTCGATTTTTTCTTTCAACTCTTTTGATTTACCGGTTGGATTTTCTGGATCTGCACCAGCACCAATTAAAATTTCAGTAGGGATATTGTTTTCATCCTTACTATCTAAATTTTTTAATTGGAAAGTATCGGCAACCGATTTTTCAAGCTTTTGAATACGTTGATACAACTCGCTTTTAATCTCATCAATATAAGCACACAACTCAGCTGATTTCTTTTTAGCAGTTTGAGCTTTTTCATTCCAAGGCTTCGTTTTAACAGGATTATCAGCCATTGCTTTCGCGAATTTGGAATATAATATTCCATTCTTACTATCAAAATTCACGTTTGTAGTGTTCAAACCTTCTTCAATAATAACAAAGGCATTCAGAATTTCTTTTGATACGTTAAGCGCCAAAAGTGCTGTTAACACCAGGTACATCATACCAATCATCTTCTGCCTTGGGGTTTCTTTTCCACCTGACATAGTTCTATATTATTTCTATAGATTAATATTAAATTAATAAGTCGCTGCCGAAGAATTAATATTCTTCAACAAATAGAAAAAATAATTCCGTTGAAACGGAATTATTTTCTCATTGCGGTAAGCATGTTACCGTAAATAGTGTTCAATGATTCTAAGTTAGAAGATAGTTGACCTATTTGCTCTTTGTATTTCTTAGTATCATCAACAGACTCGTTCAAGTTTTTCATCAAGTCTTCTAATCCGCTATAGAATTTAGAAGTTGCTTTTAAATGATCATTCGAACCTTGCAATTGCAATTCGTAAGAAGCATTTAATGCAGATAAATTTTTAGAAACCTTAACGATTTGATCACCTAAGTTAGCACTATCATCACCACTAACAGAAAGACCCATTAATGATTCTGCTGCTTTAGAATAAGCACCAGATAATGAGCTTACGTTTTTAGCTGCAGATTGCACACTTGATACATACTCATTAGTTGCAACAGATGCATCAGTGATATTACTTAATTTTCCTGCTTGATCGCTTAAGCTGCGCATCCCTTCACCTAAACTAGCAATTAGTTCCGGTCCGATTTTCGCATCTTCTAGCATTGTATCTAATTGTTCTGTAATAGAACCTTTGTCTTCTTCAATTTGTTTGTGATCACCTTCTTCACCGTGCATACCAGCTAATTCAGGGTATACTAAACTCCAATCCACCTCTTCGTGTGGTGGCTCAAATGCCGAGAAAAAGAAGATTACCGCTTCTGTAGATAAACCAACAACAAGCATTGGTCCCGCACCTGGCCAATGCATAATTTTAAACATCGCTCCAACGATTACGATTGCCGCACCAAATCCATACAATTTGGCCATGAAACTTTTCCATTTTTTACCACCCATAATTTTAAATTTAAAAGTTAATAATTATTATTTAGTTTAGATTAGAGAATACAAATTAAAAGCCTTCACCTGGTGCATCTCCTCTTTGACGACCAAGGTATGTTTGAACACAACGGAAACCAACGTAACATTTCGCTGTATCTTGATACTCATATGTTCTTGTACTTGTTTGTAAGTAATAACCCACATCTTTCCAAGAACCACCTCTGATAACTTTACGCTTCAATACAGTCGCTTCGTTATCTTGAGCTTCATACACATAATCCGGATTTAAATCGTGAGAAAAATCGTATGCTGATTCATCAAATGCATTGCTGGTCCACTCAGCAGCATTTCCTGCCATACAATATAAACCGTAATCATTCGGATTGTAAGAAGCAATTTTTACAGTATGGAAACCTCCGTCATCGATATAAGAACCGCGCATTGGTTTAAAGTTACCCAAGAAACATCCAAGGGCATTTCTGATATAAGGACCACCCCAAGGGAATGGACTTAAAGCATTTCCACCTCTTGCAGCATATTCCCATTCTGATTCTGTTGGTAAACGGAAATCGTTTACATACGACTGTCCATTTCCTACTAACCAGTTATTAAACAATTGTGTTCTCCAAATACAAAAAGAACGAGCTTGTTTCCAGCTAACACCTACTACCGGGTAGTCGTCATAAGCCGGATGCCAAAAATACATATTGGTCATTGGCTCATTGAATGAATACGTGAAATCATGAACCCATGCTAATGTATCAGGGTAAACGTTAATGATATCTTTAACAATAAATACACTTCTGTCTTTATCTTTTTGTTCACGTGTACTATAATTACCACTACCATCAGATACTTGATCTTTTACATCATAGTGACCTAATGTTTTGTTATCACCTACGCTGGTTGATTGGTAACCGTTGATAAAATCACGGCCTTTATCATCCGGAGATTTTGATGGTTTGAAACGGTTTGACTTTTGAGCAGCCAAACGCAAGTTAATCCAATAGTATTCATAATTTAATTTACGCGTATCAATTTCTCTGCGTTTGTAAAAACGCTCTTCAACTGGTAAATACATAAATTCAAGAACCTCTCTTACATCTGTTTCATCGTAAGCGATTTCTTCCTCAAAGTTCACCAAAGGAGGATCAATTGGCTGCTCATAGTCATCGGTTTCAACACCATGTTCAGCTCTACCATCTTCGAATAAAGCACGGTGTGCAATTGAGTCTCTCACCCAATATACAAACTGACGATATTCGTTGTTTGAAATTTCGGTTTGGTCAATGTAAAAAGCCTGAACAGAAACTGTTTTTGACTTTGTGGTGTGTGAATAAGGAGTATCCTCATCACTTGGACCCATATTGTAACTTCCCATAGGGATGTACAACATACCAAAAGGATCGATATCGAACCATTCCGGTCGAGGGTGAACACCTACAAGTTCTCCGGTGCTAGTTTTACAACTTGTAAAAGCAATAGCAATCATAGAACCTAACAAGAGCAACTTTTTCATATTTGTTGTTTTTATATTAAACCCCTTATTGTTAGAAAATCATCACACACAAAGTATGATGATTTCGAAAGCAAATAGAGTAGCTTAAACGATACTAAAAAATTAAGGTTACAAAAATTTGATTTTTTTACAAGAATCGTACATTCATGTGGCCTTGCTTACGCTCTGGCTTAGTGAATTTCTTGCAATACCCTAACATTAATTCATGTGTTCCTGAGCTGTGGCTCTTCAATGCAGATAAGGTTACATCGTATGCATACCCTAACTTAAAGCCTTTCCACTCCATCCCTACCATTACCGGAATTGCATCCGTTAAACGGTAAGAAGCACCCACAAATACCATTTGGTTCCATCTTGCTAACAAGTTGAAATCCAACTGCGTAGAAGAAGCATCCGATTTTGTTAAAATAGATGGTGTTAAATCAAATTGAGTTCCTAATTGGAACTTATATCCTGCCATTACATAATAGTGACGAGCAACTTCGTACGTAAAATCGTAATCTGTTGATGGAACACCCGGAGTGGTAGAACCTTTTTTCTTAGATAATGTTTGTTGTGGTAAGTGCAATGAAGACAAACCAACATACAATTTATTATTGGTATAATATAAACCGAATCCAACATCATAGGTAGTAGCAGAAGTACCACTCCAAGGAATAGCATTATCAGTACCGCCACCTGCTTCGGTTGTTGTACCATCTGGGGCAATGAAATTACCTTTCATCGACTTATTAATCATACCAGCATCCAAACCGATACCCAAAACACCTTCAGTACCTAATTGTAAATGGAATGAATAAGCCAATTTTGCTTTTAAGGTTTTATCAAATCCTAATTGATCTTGATCGATTGTGAAACCAATACCACCATGTGCAATTTGACCATAATCAACACTTAGAAGTCCTGTTTTAGGAGCTCCAGGAATTTATCCCATTGGTCACGGTATAAAATAGTCGCACATAACGCTTTGTTCGTTCCGGCATACCCCGGATTAACCGACAAACGATTAAACATATTCATACTGAATTGCGCATCTTGCTGAGCAAATGATACTAATCCTGTAATCGAAAATGCAATGATAGTAAGGCTTTTTTTCATTTTTTACTTTTTAAATTGAACAGTTTTTCTGCTGTTTTTTATTAAAGTTAGGTCGCTAAATTAAGTATAAGTTTAATAAAAACAAACTTTTTGAACATTTTATTGTTAATGAACGCTCTTTTTACTCTTTTTATCCCAATTTTTGGTAGGTCTGCCACCAATTATCAGGTAATTCATCGCTACATGCGGTTTCATAATCGCTGTAAGAGCAAGGAACCATATGATGCCGTTCAAATTTTATCTGATGATTCACCGGATAGGGCACATCCATCCACCAACGGTCGCTTTTGTTGCTTTTATAAAAAACGATTTCATGCTCATGATCTTTAATGGATACACGGTATTTTGTATACTCCGACTTATCTACAATCGGGTAATCTTGCTTACGGTTGTAATACCCGTCAATAAAATACCAAATCATCTGTGCCACTAGGTGAGCCGTTTGTTTATTTGTATCAAAAGCCGGATTGATTTCATAAAAACCAATTGAGGTTAATTTATCGCTCATTCCAGCATAACGGGTAATCTGACAAGCTTCTTCCCCATAAAAGCCATTTGGCGAAGCATTTCCGTTTCCGGGAGCATCACTTTGGCGAATGGCTGAAACATCAAAGCTTACCAAATCTGCATTTCTAACGATGGGCTCAACACCTTCCATATTTTTTCGAACTTTCCCTAAGCGGTGGGTATCGAAAAACAATTTGCTCATCAACTCCACCGAGTTTTGATCCACAAAATAGGATTGATAGCCAATGTTGCTATAGTTGAAAAGAATGTTGGGTTTATGTAAAATGATTTTACTTAAATAACTTTGTGAGTCCAGTGTTTTTCTCCGTCACCGATATCAAAAGAGGAGTCCACTGCAACAATGTTGATGGTTTGTTCCATCTTCAAATACGCCAGATAATTGCAATAGGTTAAATCTTGTGAGCCTCCGATGATGATGGGAACAATATTTTTTTTGAGCAGTTGTGCTAACCCATCTGTAACCGCAAAGTAGCTATCGTCAATGGAATTCCCCTTTTTGATATTTCCTAAATCGACAATTTTTGCTGTATAATTTCCTTGAAATAATTTGTATAAATTTTCGCGAACATAATCTGCAGCCAAACCACAACCTTCGTTATTCAAGGCTTTTCTATCTTCTTCTACTCCGATAATTGCCAAGTGAACGTTTTCTAATGAAGGAAAATCACCTCCTTGCAGATATGCGTTAATCAGCTTTCCGTAGGAAGAAGCGGGATACTTGCTTGCTCCGTTAAATTGAGTAGTATCGATGGGTGTAAAAAATTCCTGCATAAAATCGAGTCGAAAAAGTTAATTGGGTTACTGTTTTCCAATTGCATAAATGACGCAAAAAAATCAATTGGTTGCTTTGCGCGTTAAAAAAACTTTTTCACAACTTGACTAACATTCCACAAGAACAATCCATGCAATTATTTTTTTGCTACTGCTTTTTTTGCAGCTTTCTTAGGAGCTTTTTTGGCGGCAACCTTTTTCACTGCACCTGTTTTCTTTGCAGCAACTTTTTTCACAGCTGCTTTCTTAGGCGAAGCCTTCTTTGCTGCTGCTTGTTTAAACGGTTTCTTCTCAGGTTGCTTTTTCTTAAAACGATTTCCTTTGCTCGCATTTTTAGGATCTGCAGCAATGTCCAAACATTCTTGTAAGGTTAACGAAGGTGCATCTGTTCCCTTTGGTAATTTGAAATTATTTCCATCTATCACCAAATAAGGTCCCCAACGGCCATTCAATACTTGAACATCCGGACGTTCAGCAAATGTTTTGATGTATTTATCAATTTCCGCCTGACGTTTTGCAAGAATCAACTCCACACATCTTTCTGCAGAAACCGTCATCGGATCATCTTCTTTTTTCAATGAAATAAATAAACTGTTGTGACGAACATATGGTCCGAAACGGCCCACAGCAACTACCATTTCTTTATCTTCAAACATGCCCACAACACGCGGAAGCTTGAACAAATCCAATGCTTCTTGAAAAGTTATGGTATCCAAACGTTGGTCTTTTCGCAACGAAGAAAATTTCGGTTTGTTATTTTCATCATTCCCTTCACCAAGTTGTGCCATTGGTCCAAAACGACCGATACGCACATATAAATTTTTTCCAGAAACAGGATCCACACCCAATAAACGTTCACCGGATGCACGTTCTGAATTTTCAGAAGTATCTACTACATTTTTATGAAATGGCTTGTAGAAATCCGCCAACATTTTTGTCCACAAAATTTTTCCTTCAGCAATTTCATCAAACTCCTCTTCTACTTTTGCAGTAAAATTATAATCCATGATTTGAGGAAACTCTTTGAATAAAAAGTCGTTCACAACCATTCCGATATCTGTAGGAAACAGTTTCGATTTCTCTGCACCGGTTCCTTCTGTGCGAACTTCATCATTTATTTTTCCTTCTTTCAATGTCAACACGTTAAAATTACGTTGAACTCCTTCTCTGTCTTCTTTTACAACGTATTCACGTTTTTGAACAGTAGAGATTGTTGGTGCATAGGTTGATGGACGGCCGATACCGAGTTCTTCCAATTTCTTCACCAAGCTCGCTTCGGTATATCTTGCCGGATGGTGGGTAAAGCGTTCCATCGCAGTAATTTCGTTCACTTTTAATTTTTCTCCCACTTTCATTGGTGGCAACATTCCGGATTGATTTTCATCTTCCTCGTCATCTGTGCCTTCCAAATATACTTTCAAGAAACCATCAAATTTCAATACTTCCCCTTGAACAACAAATTTTTCAGTTGTTCCTGAAGCTGTAATTACGACTGTTGTTTTTTCCAATTCAGCATCACTCATCTGAGATGAAATGGTACGTTTCCAAATCAAATCATATAAACGTTTTTCGCCTGCATCACCATCGACTGTTTGTTTTTCGATGTAAGTCGGACGAATTGCCTCATGTGCTTCTTGTGCTCCTTTGGATTTATTTTTATATTGACGGATGTTTAAATATTTTGCTCCGTAGTTTCCTGTAATCGCTTCCTTTGCTTGATTAATAGCGGTTTCAGAAAGATTTACCGAATCCGTTCTCATGTACGTAATCTTTCCACTTTCATACAAACGTTGTGCAACCACCATTGTTTGTGCAACGGAGAAACCCAATTTACGACTAGCTTCCTGTTGCAAAGTAGAGGTTGTAAAAGGGGCAGATGGTGATTTTTTTGTTGGTTTAGTTTCTGAGATATCAATTGTAAAATCAGCGTTTTCACACTTTTTCAAAAATGCACGTGCATCCTCTAACGATTTGAATTTCGTAGAAAGTTCTGCTTTTACACTGGCACTCCCCACCATAAAATTTGCAGTTACTTTATAGGAAGAAGTACTGTTAAACGCAACAATTTCACGCTCACGCTCCACAATTAAACGAACGGTAACCGATTGAACACGACCGGCAGACAAGGATGGACGAACCTTTTTCCAAAGAATTGGAGAAAGTTCAAAACCTACCAAACGATCTAAAATTCTGCGTGCTTGCTGTGCATCCACCAAATGCTTATCGATGGTGCGTGGGTTTGCGATTGCATTTTTAATTGCAGGTTTGGTGATTTCGTGAAAAACAATTCGCTTTGTACTCTTTTCAGACAAGTTTAATGCTTCAAACAAATGCCAGGAAATGGCTTCTCCTTCACGGTCCTCATCCGTTGCTAACCATACAATTTCTGCTTTTTTTGCTAATGATTTTAATTCGTTAACGACTTTTGTTTTATCGGGTGATACTTCATAATTAGGAGTGAAATTATTTTCGATATCCACTCCAAATCCTTTTTTTGCTAAGTCACGAACGTGACCATAACTCGACTTTACAGTAAATCCTTCTCCTAAAAATCCTTCTATTGTTTTCGCCTTTGCAGGGGACTCCACGATCACTAAATTTTTGCTCATACGCCAGCTAATTAGTTTTATGTTTAATGAAAATGAATTATCGCTGAGATGCCATTTTCTCAAAATTCGTTGCAAAGAAAACAAATCAAAAATGATTTTTGCAAATTAAATTTGCTTTTGTCAGAACATATATATATAAATATATATATATAATTTTTTGAATTTTTATGAAAATAAATCGAAATGCGCCATTTTGTCACCCATTTATTTTGATTATCTTTGCCTTCCATTAAAAAATAAAATGAGCGAGAACAAAGTAATTGACGAAAGCAAACAAGGTGAAGCATTAATGATTGAAAAACCTGTTAATCCGAACGGTAAAAAACTGTTTTTGGAGAGTTACGGGTGTGCAATGAATTTTTCGGATAGCGAGATTGTTGCATCGATATTAAAAGACAAAGGATTTACCACCACTAACGACTTTAACGAAGCGGATGTAATTTTTGTGAACACTTGCGCTATTCGTGAAGGAGCTGAGCAACGTGTAAGAAAACGTTTGACCGAATATAAAAAAGCTAAAAAAACAAATCCGGATTTAATTGTGGGGGTCTTGGGCTGCATGGCAGAACGATTAAAATCACAATTGCTGGAGCAAGAAAAATTGGTGGACATTGTTGTTGGTCCGGATGCCTACCGTAGTTTACCTGAACTGATTGAAATTGCGGAGACAGGACAAAAAGCGGTAAATGTCCTTCTATCGAAAGAAGAAACCTATGCAGATATTGCACCGGTTCGATTAGGTTCCAACGGAGTAACCGCATTCATCAGCATCACACGCGGATGTGATAATATGTGCGCATTTTGTGTTGTTCCGTTCACACGTGGGAGAGAAAGAAGTCGTGACCCGGAAACAATTGTAAAAGAAGCACAAGATTTATTTGATCAAGGATATAAAGAGGTTACGCTACTTGGACAGAATGTGGATTCGTATTTGTGGACAGGTGGTGGTTTAAAGAAAGAAAACATTACCGAAGAGGAATTAAAAAATGCAACTACGTTTTCACAGTTACTCGAAAAAGTTGCACTTGTCAATCCTGATTTACGTGTGCGTTTCAGCACATCACATCCGAAAGATATGAATGATGAGGTGTTATATACGATTGCGAAATACGATAACATTTGCAGCTACATTCATTTACCAGTTCAATCTGGAAATTCCAGAATTTTAGAGATGATGAATCGTGGGTATACGCGCGAATGGTATTTGAGCAGAATTGATGCAATCCGCAGAATCATTCCGGATGCAGGCATTTCGATGGATATCATTTCAGGATTTTGTTCGGAGACGGAAGAAGAACACCAAGATACATTGTCGCTAATGGAAGCTGTCAAATATGATTTTGGCTACATGTTTGCGTATAGTGAACGCCCAAAAACGTTAGCAGAACGAAAATATCCGGACGATGTTCCTGCAGAAGTAAAGAGCAGACGTTTGGCGGAGATTGTTGAATTGCAATTAAAACATTCGGCTTTCAGAACAAAAGAAGGGGTTGGGAAAGTGCATCGCGTTTTAGTGGAAGGCACTTCAAAAAAATCGAAAGAAGAATTGTTTGGAAGAAACTCACAAAATTGTGTGGTGGTATTTCCGAAAGAAAATTATAAAAAAGGAGATTATGTAAATGTGTTGGCAGAAAGTTGTACAGGTGGAACGTTAATCGGTAAAGCAGTTTAAAATGACAGTTCAAGAAATAAAAAATCGTTTTGGAATTATTGGTGGTTCAGCATCATTGGACAGGGCCATTGATATTGCAAAACAAGTAGCACCAACCGATTTAACGGTATTGATTACCGGAGAAAGCGGAACAGGAAAAGAAGTTTTTCCACAAATTATTCATGCGTTAAGTGCTCGCAAACACGGTCAATACATTGCTGTAAACTGTGGAGCGATTCCGGAAGGAACCATTGATTCGGAATTATTCGGTCACGAAAAAGGATCATTTACCGGAGCACATGAAGCACGCAAAGGTTATTTTGAAGTAGCAAATGGGGGGACAATCTTTTTAGATGAAGTAGCTGAAATGCCAATTGCAACGCAAGCACGTTTGTTGCGTGTTTTAGAAAGTGGAGAATTTATTAAAGTCGGTTCATCCAAAGTTTTAAAAACAGATGTACGCGTAGTTGCCGCAACCAATGTAAATATTCAGCAAGCCATCGAAAAAGGAAAATTCAGAGAAGATTTATTTTATCGTTTAAATACCGTTCCTATTGTTGTTCCGCCATTGCGTGAACGCAGACAAGACATTCATTTATTATTCCGAAAATTCGCATCCGATTTTTCAGCAAAATATAGAATGCCAACCATCAAATTAGATGAATCGGCAGAACAAGTTCTTACGAATTACTATTGGCAAGGAAACATTCGTCAGCTTAAAAACATTACAGAACAAATATCTGTAATTGAAAAAAACAGAGACATTACCGCTGATGTAATGATCAAATATTTGCCGATTCACCAAACCGCTCAACTACCTGTTTTAGCAAGCACAACTACCGCTGGAAATGATTTTAGCGAACGAGATATTTTATACAAAGTGCTGTTTGATATGAAGAAGGACATGATGGACTTGAAAAAAATTGTTGTCGACTTAATTGAAAACGACAATCAATTGAATCAAGATTTTCAACCCGAAAATGCACAATTGATTAAAAAATTATTTCAGGATGTTGGCACACCAGAAACTGCTATTCAGTTGGGATACAATACAACCTCACCTATTATTTCACAAAATCAGATTCCGGTTTCCGAAGCAGTAGAAGAATCATTGTCGCTTCAGGAAATTGAAGAAGACATGATAAAAAAAGCATTAACCAAACACAAAGGCAAGCGTAAAAATGCAGCCAAAGAATTAGGAATTTCTGAACGAACATTGTATCGGAAGATTAATGAATATGGAATAAAGTAACTAGGTGACTAAGTAATAAAAGGAAAAGAATTGAGCAAATCAAATTTCATATTAAAAACAAAACTTGCCTTGACGCTTTTGTCTTGCATATTGATTCTTTTTTCGAGCTGTAAGATTCATTATTCCTTTACAGGAGGTAGTGTTCCGCCTGAAGCAAAAACTGTTTCTGTTCAATATTTTCAAAACAATGCATCCTTAGCACCTCCAACATTAAGTCAATCATTTACCGAAGCCTTGCGCGATAAATTGAGCTCACAAACACGATTAGCATTGGTGAACAAAGGCGGAGATTTAAGTTTTGAAGGAAGTGTATCTAATTATACTACCGGGCCAATTGCGATACAAAGTACAGATCAGGCAGCATTAAACAGATTAACCATCACCGTGAATGTGAAATACACCTGCATGTTTGATGAAAAGAAAAATTTTGAGCAATCCTTTTCGCGGTATGCAGATTATACGAGCGATCAAAACTTAGCATCTATTGAAGATCAATTAGCAAGAGAAATTAATGAGCAATTGGTACAAGATATTTTTAACAGAGCATTAAATGATTGGTAACACAAATGGAAGATGGGAAATGGAAGATGGGAAATGGAAGATGGGAAATGTAAAAAAAAATAAATGAACAAAGTACAATTCATATCCTACGTTGAAACTCCGGAAAAAATTTCGGGGAATGACAGCGTATTGCTTGGTGAATTGCTAAAGAATTTTCCATATTTCCAAACGGCACATTTGCTATATGCAAAAAGTTTACACAACATTAATAGCATCCATTACAACAACCAATTGCGTGTAACGGCAGCCTATGCAACAGACAGAAAAGTTTTACACCGTTTAATTACGAAGCAACAAGAAGTTGTGCTGCTTGAAATTCCGGATATTGCGATCACCTCACACATTTCAGAGGTTATAGAAGAAAAGAAAATTGAAGAAGCGGTTGTTCATCTCATTCAAGAAGAAGTAGCAGAACATAAAATTGTTCCTACAATCATCGAGGAGGTTGTTCCGGAAGTTAAACAGGAAATTATAGAAGTAAAAGAGGAAACTCCTGTTATACCGATTACAAAATTAGAAGAAACGATAATTGTAAACGAACATCCGGTTATTGACGTACAGGAGGAAAAAACGGAAATTGAAGAGATAACCGAGGTAGAAACACCTATTATTGATACCAACGTCAATCCGCTAGAAAAAGAATATTTAAACCAGGTTGTGGATGCCAGTGTAGAAATTGAAATTTTATCTACGCCATTGCCGGTAATTAGTGAAATTGAGGAAAAACAAGAAACAGCAGCATCCAATTTTGTATTGAACATTCCTGAGCCGATTGAAAAGCAACAGGCGGAACAATCCAAGATTCTTAGTGATACAGATGTAGATGCTTTAACGTTCACCGATTGGTTAAAACATGTCAATACAGGAACAGTTATTCAGGAAGAATCCTATACCGAAAACAAATCAGAAAACACTGAAAATCAGCTTAGTGCATTTGAACTAATTGATAAATTCATAAAAGAAGAACCACGCATCACTCGCCCCAAAACCGAGTTTTTCAGTCCGGTTAACATGGCGAAACAGAGTGTGGCAGAGGACATTACGTTTGTGAGTGAAACATTGGCAAAAATATACGTTTTACAAGGGAATTATACCAAGGCAATTAAGGCGTATGAAAATTTACGCTTGAAATATCCAGAAAAAAGACTTTACTTTGCATCCCAAATTAAAAATTTGAGAAAATTAATCAATCAACAAAAGCAATAAATTACAATGGGTACAATTATTTCAGTTTTAATTATAATCGTTTGTGTGTTACTAATCCTAGTGGTGTTGGTACAAAATTCAAAAGGAGGAGGCTTAGCATCATCATTTGCTTCATCGAATCAAGTAATGGGTGTTCGTAAAACGGCCGACTTTTTAGAAAAAGCTACATGGACATTGGCAGCAGCCTTATTAGTATTAAGTGTGATCTCAACTTCTTTTACAAAAACTTCAGGGGTTACTACTGGTGCAGGAGTAGAATCTACAACACGTAAAATGAGTGCTGAAGATGTAACACCTGCGGTACCAGCAAACAACGCAGCACCTGTTGCACCTGCTCCTGCTTCAGGAACTCCAACGCCTAACTAGTCGATTTTAAAATAGCATTCAAAAAATGTCAGAGTTCATCAGCACTTCTGACATTTTTTTTTCATATATCTGATGAAGACTGCAAAATTGTCTTAAATCCTACATTAATCTCCGATTGGTACAATATCTGTCATAGCAGGAGAGCTAAAAATTTAAAACATAAGTTAAACCAATAAATAGAATTCAAAATGGCAAAGACAAGTTCAAAAGTAAACATCAAGCCAGTTGCAGGAACACAAAACAGAGTAGTTGTTGAAGCTGCTGCTGCAGAAGAAAAAACAGCGAGTGGAATTATCATCCCAGACACCGCCAAAGAAAAACCTCAAAGAGGAATTGTAATTGCAGTTAGTGAAAAAGATGACAAAGGAAATAAGCCTGAAGTAAAAGTGGGTGACACGGTTTTGTATGGTAAATATGCAGGCACAGAAGTTCAAGTAGAAGGCAAAGATCTTTTGATTATGAGAGAGAGCGATATATTCGCAATCGTTTAACGATAAATTACAATTGATACGAATAACTATTAACCAATAACTAATAACAAAAAAAAATGGCAAAAGATATATTTTTCAATATAGATGCACGCGACCGATTAAAAAAAGGTGTGGATGCATTAGCAAACGCAGTAAAAGTAACATTAGGACCAAAAGGTAGAAATGTAATTATCGACAGAAAATTCGGTGCACCAAGCATTACCAAAGATGGTGTTTCTGTTGCAAAAGAAATTGAATTAAAAGATCCTGTAGAAAATATGGGAGCACAAATGTTGAAAGAAGTTGCTTCCAAAACTGCTGATGCTGCGGGAGACGGAACAACTACTGCAACTGTACTTGCTCAAGCAATTGTTACTGCAGGTTTAAAAAATGTTGCAGCAGGTGCAAATCCAATGGATTTGAAACGTGGAATCGACAAAGCTGTAATTGCTGTTGTAGAAAACTTAAATAAACAATCACAAAAAATTGGTGATGACAATAAAAAAATCGAACAAGTAGCGACTATTTCTGCTAACAACGACAATGCAATTGGTAAACTAATTGCGGAAGCAATGAAGCGTGTAAAAAAAGAAGGCGTTATTACTGTTGAAGAAGCTAAAGGTACAGAAACTACTGTTGAAGTGGTGGAAGGAATGCAATTCGACAGAGGATATATCTCTGCTTACTTTGTTACCGATGTAGATAAAATGGAAACTGTTTTGGACAATCCACTTGTTTTAATTACAGACAAGAAAATTTCTATCATGAAAGAATTATTACCTGTATTGGAAAAAGCAGTTCAAACAGGTAGACCAATTTTAATTATTGCAGAAGATGTAGATAGCGAAGCATTATCAACATTGGTTGTAAATAAAATTCGTGGTTCTTTAAAAATTGCTGCTGTTAAAGCTCCTGGCTTTGGCGACAGAAGAAAAGCAATGTTAGAAGATTTAGCAATATTAACCGGTGGAACATTAATTTCTGAAGAAAGAGGTTATAAACTGGAAAATGCTGAATTAAACATGTTGGGAAGCGCTGAAAAAATCACCATCGACAAAGACAACACAACTGTTGTTGGCGGAAAAGGTAAAAAAGCAGACATCGCTTCACGTGTGAATCAAATCAAAGCACAAATCGAATCCACCACATCGGATTACGATAAAGAAAAATTGCAAGAACGTTTGGCTAAATTAGCAGGTGGTGTTGCTGTATTGTATGTTGGTGCTGCTACAGAAGTGGAAATGAAAGAGAAGAAAGACCGCGTAGACGATGCATTAGCAGCTACACGTGCTGCGGTAGAAGAAGGAATTGTACCGGGAGGTGGAGTTGCCTATATCAGAGCAATTGATGGTTTGGAAAAACTAAAAGGTTCGAACGATGACGAAACAACCGGAATTCAAATTGTGATTCGTGCCATTGAAGAGCCATTGCGCCAAATTGTTGCGAACGCAGGTTTAGAAGGAGCAGTAATTGTTCAAAAAGTGCGTGAAGGAAAAGCAGATTTCGGTTACAATGCGCGTACAGATAAATTTGAAAATTTATTTGCAGCGGGTGTAATTGATCCTACTAAAGTATCTCGTGTTGCATTAGAAAATGCTGCTTCGATTGCTGCAATGCTATTAACTACTGAATGTGTATTAGCAGAGCAAAAAGAAGAAGCTCCAGCAATGCCAATGGGCAACCCAGGAATGGGTGGCATGGGTGGAATGATGTAATCTTTTCTTATTAAAATAAAAAGCCTCTTCTTTAATTAGAAGGGGCTTTTTTTATGATAATTATCAGAATTATTTTTTATTCTAAAAGGAGATGAATTAATTAACTTTACGTCCAATTCAAAAACTATGAGCAGACTCATTAAAATAGGACTTATCGGAATGATTGCAACAACGGTAATCGCTTTGTTATTGTATTTTATTGCTTCCGTTTCTCCTATCGCCATTGCTCCTCTCTATATGCCTTGGACGGTAATGTTGCTCATTGGATTTACCAATAAGAAAAATAAACAACAATGAAAAAGTACGCGTTCATAACAGCAATTGGGTTGTTATGCATTTCAGGAAAATTGTATTCACAGGAAGTACCGGAAATCTGTGATTGTCCGTCACAAACCAAAGTTGGAAAAGGAACTTTTTATTTTTCGTGGGGATATAACAGAGATTGGTTTACAAAATCAGATATTCACTTTACAGACAATACCAATGAGTTTGATGTACAAAAAGGTCAAACAAAATCCTACGACTTCACTATTTACGATGTAACAGCAAGGGATCGTCCGGGCATCAAAGACATTTTCAGAACCGATCTTACCATACCACAATACAATTATCGTTTAGGATATTTCTTTAACAATAAAAAAGATTTTGGGATTGAAATTAATTTCGACCATACGAAATACATTATGGAAGATAATCAAACGCGAAGAGTAAAAGGAACCATTCATGGGCAAAGCATTGACCAAGACACGTTGATTGATCCTAAAACATTTTTACATTTTGAACATTCGGATGGAGCCAATTTTTTGATGTTGAACTTTGTAAAACGTCAAAATCTCTTTGTTTCAAAAAATAAAAAACATTGGTTGGGTGCCGTTGCTAAAATTGGTGCTGGACCGGTAATTCCAAGAACAGAAGTTACGTTGTTTGGCGAAAATTTAAACAATCGCTTTCATGTTGCCGGTTATTGTATTGGTGCTGAAGTGGGTTTACGTTATGATGTGTTTAAACACATTTATTTAGAATACACCGCAAAAGGAGTTTGGGCAAATTACACGGATGTACTCGTTATTGGAACAGGAAAAGCGCACCACCACTTTGGTACGTTTGAAAACATATTGGTGTTGGGATATGAGTTTGCTTTGTAGTTACGAATAGGACTATTTCAAGGTGATTTTCAAATTCACTCTTTCGAATAAAAAATAAAAAGATTGCTTCGTTCCTCGCAATGACGTTCTATTAGAAATAGGTATCAAAATAACGTCATTGCGAGGAACGAAGCAATCTCTTCTATAAATAGGTCGTAAAGTTTATGCCTAAAACTATTTATTCAACAATTTCTTTACAATCGTAGAAATCAATTTTCCATCGGCTTTACCGGCTAATTGTTTGGAGGCAACACCCATAACTTTCCCCATATCAGCCGGAGAGCTTGCACCTACAGAAATAATAATTTTTGCCACTTCTGCTTTTACATCCTCTTCACTCATTTGTTTTGGAAGATATGCTTCAATTACAGCAGCTTGTGCCATTTCCACATCGGCTAAATCTTTACGATTTTGAGTTACGTATAAATCAGCTGTTTCCTTGCGTTGTTTAACCATTTTCAACAATGCTTTCATTTCTGTATCATCATTTAAGCCTTCCGGAGAAGTTTTTAATAATAATATTGCTGATTTAATAGCACGCAATGCTTCTAATTTGGAAGCTTCTTTCGCTAACATAGCAGATTTGATATCTGCATTGATTTTTTCTTCTAAAGCCATATTTTTAGTGATTAGGTGACTAAGTGACTAAGTAATTAAGTAATTATATTTCGATACGAATTTAACAATTTTGAACCATTAACAGCAAAAAAAAATCCCCCTGTTTCTCGACTTCGCTCGAAATAACAGAGGGATTTTTTTGTATTAACTATTTGATTATTTAATCAACGTTATCGTGTAAAAAAGAGTTGTTTGGTTTAATTTCTACTTTTTTATCATCTCCTTCAGACAAGGTGTAACGTGACACTTGTGATTCGGAAGAATGAGGAGTAGAATCTAAATTAATGTTTCTTCTTTTATAAGCCGGTTCGTTTTCTAATTCAGATAAACCATTCGGAGACTTCAATTTAAAACTTAACTCTTTCAATTTTGCAACACGATCTTGAGCTTTTTTCAATTGCTCATCGTTTTGAACTTTTGAAACAATGGTGTTTTCTTCTTTTGCTTCAATAACCGGTTCTGCTTTCGCATACGCTTCATCCAAGGTTGTATTAGAAACGATGGTTGATTCTTCCGAAACAACAGTGTTGGTAATATCAAACTCAAATGTAATTGGTTCTTTTACTTCCTCTACTTCAAAAACAGGCTCCACCACTTCTTCGGAAACGAAAGTAATTGACTCTTCCATTACAGGTTCTTCAACCACTTCATTTGTGAACGTACTTACCTCTTCTATCTCAGACACCACTTCATTTACAAAGATTGGTGTTTCTTCAACACTTACCTCATTTACAAAAGGAGTTTCTTCAGCAACAACTTCATTCACAACAGCAGGTGTTTCCTCTACTTTCACTTCTGCAACGAAAGGAAGTGTTTCTTGTTTTGATTCAACAACTGCTTCTACTTTAACTTCTTCTTTGATATAAGAAGTCATTTCCATTGGTTTCAAAGTAATTTCTTCCGCAACAGGAGTAACAACCTCTGCAACCGGAGTTTCTACTTTTACTTCATCCATCAATGAAAATACCTTTTTAGCAGGTGCTTTTTCAATTTGAATACCAACATCTGCTTTAGAGCTGAATCCAGTAGCGATAATGGTAACATTTACTTTATCTCCTAACGAAGGATCAACTCCGTATCCTTTGATTACCTCAGCAGACATTCCTGCTGCATCTTGGATATAATCTGTAATTTCTCCGAACTCATCCATGGTGATTTCATCTTCACCACATGTTACATTCACCAATACATAACGAGCACCTTTAATGTTACTATCGTTTAATAACGGAGAAGACATTGCTTGTTCAACCGCTCTTAATGAACGTTGCTCACCGCTCGCCATTGCAGAACCCATAATAGCTACTCCACTTTCCTTCATTACAGTTTTTACGTCATTAATATCCGTATTGATTTGTAATGTAGTTGTAATGATATCAGCAATACCTTTCGCAGCAGTTGCTAAAATATCATCTGCATGACCGAATGCTTCCGTTACTTTTAAATTACCGTAAATCTCTCTCAATTTATCATTGCTGATCACTAACAAAGTATCCACATTAGCTTTTAAAGCTTCCAATCCTTCGTCTGCTTGCGCTTTACGTTTTTTACCTTCAAATCCGAAAGGAATGGTAACAATACCTACTGTTAAAATACCCATTTCCTTAGCTGCTTTTGCAATAATCGGAGCAGCACCGGTTCCTGTTCCACCACCTAAACCGGCAGTGATAAAGACCATCTCCGTATTGTTCGCCAACAATGCTTTTACTTCTTCGATATTTTCGATAGCTGCATTTTTACCTACTTCAGGCAAAGAACCAGCACCGCGCCCTTTTGTTAAGCTGGCACCTAAAACTATTCTTAAAGGAACTGGACTCATGTCCAATGCCTGTTGGTCGGTATTACAAACAATAAAATCAACACCTTTGATGCCTTGTTTATACATATGGTTTACAGCGTTGCTTCCGCCACCACCTACTCCAATTACCTTGATAATTGAGGAGTTGTCTGTTGGTAAATCAAATTTCATCATTTTGTTTTTATTTAAAACGTTTGATATTGTTGGGGTTCAACCCATGTTAATTTTATTATGCCATAAAATTGGGGCTTTTTTTAATGTAGATTTAACGCTCCGGCTCATAGTTACTAACTATGACGTGTTAATTTCTATGCCCTTTGCTAACACCTCATCCTAAATCCTTCTCCTTGAATTAAGGAGAAGGACTTAAACAAAGCCTATTTCTGAGAAGCATCCTCATCAAAGAAACTTTTCAGCTTATCAAAAAAGCCGGATGTTTTTTCTTTCGAGTGTCCTTTAATCCCTTTTGTATCCCCAGTGGTTGTCACCATTTTTTTGTTTTGTTTATCCAACGTCTGCAACCCTTTCATCACCAAACCAACTGAAGTAGCGAATAACGGACTGGTAACATCTTCGCTTCCTTTTGCAAGGTGCTCGTTCGGATAGCCGACACGTGTATCCATTCCTGTGATGTATTCAATCAATTGCGAAACATGTTTTAATTGTGCTCCACCACCGGTAACCACAATTCCTGCAATTAATTTTTTCTCGTATCCCGAATGTTTGATTTCATAGTATACATGCTCTACAATTTCTTCCATACGTGCTTGAATAATCGCAGATAGATTGCGCACAGAAATTTCTTTGTGAGCGCGACCTCTCAAACCCGGTATCGAAACAATTTCATTTTCTTGATTTTCACTTGCTAAGGCAGAACCAAATTTAATTTTCAAAAGTTCAGCTTGGCTTTTTATAATTGTACAGCCTTCTTTTACATCTTCCGTAATTACATTTCCACCAAAAGGAATAACAGCAGTATGACGAATAATTCCATCTTGAAAAATTGCTACATCGGTTGTTCCACCACCAATGTCCACCAACACCACACCAGCTTCCTTTTCCTCATTACTTAAAACAGCATCTGCCGAAGCAAGAGGTTCTAAGGTTAATTCAGAAACTTCCAATCCGGCTTTCTGAACACATTTGTAGATATTTCGTGCAGCAGCAATTTGCCCGGTGATGATATGAAAATTTGCTTCCAAACGAATTCCTGACATACCAATCGGGTTCTTAATTCCTGATTCGTTATCGATGATATATTCTTGAGGAAGCACATGAATAATTTCCTCACCGGGTGCCATCATCAATTTATACATATCATCAATCAAGGCATCGATATCATTTTGAGAAATTTCTTGCTCAATACTTGCACGTGTTTTGATACCACGGTGTTGCATACTGCGAATGTGTTGTCCGGCTATACCAACGTTTACCACTTTAATATCTACCCCTGATTTAGCTTCCGCTTCGGCAACAGCAGTTTGAATGGACTGAACAGTTTGGTCAATATTTTGAACAACGCCCCTTGCTACTCCAAAGGATTCGGATTTCCCCATTCCCAGGATTTCAATTTTTCCGAATTCATTTCTTCTGCCAACAATGGCAACAATTTTTGTTGTCCCGATATCTAAGCCTACTACAATTTCTGATGGTTCCATGTTATAAAAATTATAATTTATTTTTTAGTGCAAACAATTTGGTTTTTAAATTTCAAGTTGATGATTGAATACTTATCCCACCAACCGGTTGTATTTAAGCCTTGTTGATAGAATGTCAATAGTTTTTTAAATTTTTCATCCATTGCCGTTGTATCTCCGAATATAATTTTTTGATCACCCACCATCGGAACAATTTCCATATCTCTATCCTTATTGATATATATTTGTTGAATCTGAGAACTCCAGAACTTATCCGCATTGATATAATTCGCCATTGCATAAATTTCATCCAACAAACTTGTTGCATTCAGCAAACTATCTTTCCCGATATCCGCAATTGAATACGTATACCGTTTGATGAATGGTTCAGATAGCATTCCGCTTGCAACCAATACTTTTGCAGTATATTTATTTGACAAAGGCATAAACGTTCCATCACTGTCAATATAATAACTATCACCGTCTAAATTCATCACACGTACCACTGGTTTACGCTGTGTAACTTCCACTTTCATTTCTCCATTGATAGACATGTATGCTTCGGCATTGGCAATATTGGAATGACTATTCAACGATTTTTCAATTTCTGTAACATTCACTGTTGATTTTGGTTGACCTACAATTGAGTCACCTCTATCCTTTATCATTTGAATAATATCCAGTTTATCTAAAAAATACAAATCATTATCCTGGTTCACCGAAACATTTAAGGCGGTGCAAAGCAATGCATCTTGTTGTTTATTCACAAAACCCATTGTTACAAGCAGACCAACGACCAAGCCGACCCAAAGAGAAATAAATAATATTTTTTTAAACTTTTTCAATCTTTATTTTTTACGATGAACTATACAGATGGATATTTAAAATTAAAAGCCCAACTTATTCTTTAATGGAATTACAAACGTGTCAATATCATCTGCACCCATTGTCATTAAAACTTCGATATCTCTTTTACCAATTTCTTCAACTAAATCACTTTTTTGGCAAACACTTTTGTTCGTCAATTTCATTTTATTCAAAAGCATCTGAGAAGTCACACCCTCAATGGGTAACTCACGTGCAGGATAAATTTCCATTAAAAGGCACTCATCCAATAAATCTAAACTTCTGGCAAAATCATCTGCAAAATCCCTTGTCCTTGAAAATAGATGCGGCTGAAAAACCCCTGTTATTTTTTTTTCCGGGATACATTTCTTTTGCTGAGCTGATGGCAGCTTTTAATTCTTCCGGATGGTGCGCATAATCATCAATAAAAACAAGTTTTTCCGTTTTGATTTGATAATCAAATCTTCTTTTCACCCCTTTAAAAGAGGCCAATGCCGTTCGAATAATATCTTCCGAAATTTTCAATTCACAGGCAATTGCAACAGCGGCAACCGAATTTTCAACATTGTGCAATCCGGGCAAGCCCATTACCATCTTATCAAAAATTGCAGTTGGAGTTACAATTGAATAGTTATAAAATCCATTTTCTATTTTAATATCTTTTGCAAAATAATCTGCTGATTCATCATTCACAGCATAGGTAATGGGTGTTTTATCCGTTTTTACCTTTTCAACAATGCTTTTCTTCAAAATCAATTTTGACCTTACTTGTTTCGCAAACAAGGAAAATGATTCTTCCACATGGCTTTTATCTCCGTAAATATCCAGATGATCGGCATCTACAGATGTGATTACAGCAATCTCAGGATGAAGGGTTAAAAAAGAACGATCATATTCATCCGCTTCAACAACGATATGGTTGCTAGTTGTTGGTTGTTGGTTGTTTGGTTTAAGATTATTACTCAACAATAAATTCGTATTGTAATTCTGAGTGATGCCGCCTAAAAAAGCAGAAGGATCTAAACCTGCTGATTTTAAAATGTGTGCAGTTAAGGATGAAGTAGTTGTTTTACCATGCGTTCCGGCCACAGCGATTGTATGTGCAGATTGTGTAATCATCCCCAATACTTCAGCTCTTTTTTTAATGTTAAACCCATTTAAATTAAAAAATACATACTCGCTGTGGTCAAGTGGAACGGCAGGTGTAAAAACAATTAATATATTATCGGTATCAAAAGGCAATTCTTTAAAGTATTTTGGAATATTTCGAATATGATCTTCAAAATGAATATCGATTCCTTCCGCAATTAATTCATCTGTAAGCTTAGTTGGTGTTTTATCATAGCCGGCCACTCGCTTACCCATTGTATTAAAGTAACGGGCAAGTGCACTCATGCCGATACCGCCAATACCTAAAAAATATACACTATGAATTTTACTCAAGTCCATTTTACTTCTTTTTGTTAATCAAACTCAACACTTCATTTGCAATAACAATTGCGGAATCTTGAAATGCTAATTTTCCGATATTCTCTGAAAGTTTAAAGCATTGTTCTGAATCACCTATCAAATCAATTGTTTGTTTGCACAATTGTTGACGTGCGTCTACATCTTTTAAAATAACTGCTGCATTATAGGTTACCAAAGCCATTGCATTTTTTGTTTGATGGTCTTCTGCCACATTTGGTGAAGGAATTAAGATGCATGGCTTTTTCACCAAACACAATTCCGAAACAGAACTTGCTCCCGCTCTTGAAATCACTAAATCAGAAACGGCATAAGCGTAATCCATTTTCTGAATAAAATCGTACGCTTTAATTCCCTTTCCTTCATACTTAGCAACAGCAGCTTTTGCGGTCTCATAAAAACCTTTGCCTGTTTGCCAAATCAGCTGAATATTGTTTTTCTCAAAAGCATCAAGACAATTAACTATACTTTCATTAATTGTTCGAGCACCTAAGCTCCCACCGATTACCAGAATTACTTTTTTATCACCGCTCAATCCAAAATATTCTAGGCCTCTTTCTTTTTTTCCATCCAGACTTAAAATATCTTGTCGCACCGGATTTCCTGTCAGCAAAATTTTCTCTTTTGGAAAATATTTTTCCATGCCTGCGTAGGCCACACATATTCTATCAACTTTTTTAGCAAGTATTTTATTCGTTATTCCAGGATACGAATTTTGCTCTTGCACCAATGTCACAATTCCATTCTTTGCAACCACTTGTAACATCGGGCCACTTGCAAACCCACCTGTACCAATTACGGCATCCGGCTTAAAAGACTTTAATATCTTTTTAGCTTTCATCAAACTGCTGATGACTTTAAAAGGAAAAGCAAGATTTGACATGGACAACTTTCTTTGAAAACCGGAAATCCATAATCCTTCAATTTTATATCCAGCTGCCGGTACTTTTTCCATTTCCATCTTACCTTCTGCACCAACAAATAAAAATTCGGTATCCGGACGCAAACTTTTTATCGCATTTGCAATTGCGATTGCCGGGAAGATATGTCCTCCGGTTCCTCCTCCACTAACAATAATTTTAAGCGGTTGCAAGTTCCCCTCCTTCCTGAGCAATTTCTGTTTCTCTACTTACACTTAAAATAATTCCAATAGAAATACTTGTAAACCAAATGGATGTTCCTCCCATACTGATTAAAGGAAGTGGCTGACCAGTAACGGGGAATAAATTCACCGCCACAGCCATGTTAATCATTGCTTGAAACACCAAACTAAATGTCAATCCAATTGCGAGCAAACTTCCAAAAGTTCTCTCACTCTTATTTGCAATGCGTACACCTCGAAAGAGTAAAACAACATATAGAAAAACAATTATGACTGCGGTAATTAATCCCCACTCTTCTATTAGAATTGCAAAAATAAAATCGGAAGAAGCTTGCGGTAAAAAGTTTCTAGAAATACTGTTCCCAGGACCTTGCGGAACAATTCCTCTCGCAATCGCAATCTTCGCTTGTTCTGCTTGAAAGTTACTTTCACTATCCCCTTTACTAAAATTTTCGATACGTGCTTTCCAAGTTGCTCCGCGAGGAATTGCATTTGGGAAATTCCAAATAATCAAAACAAGAAGTGCGACAAATACAACACCTGAACCAATCAGCAACCAAAGATGTTTTGCATTCATTCGACCAACAAACATTAATACCAAACAGGTTAAAAACAATAAAGCGGCAGTAGAAAAGTTTGCAGGAAAGATCAACGCACAAATCACCACTACCGGGATAATTACCGGCAAGAAACCTTGTTTAAAATCTTTAATCACATCCTGCTTAATCGAAAGCATTCGTGCAACGTATGCGATGAGTGCTAATTTTGCAAAATCGGAAGTTTGAAATGTTAAGGAGGTTCCTGGTATTGGGAGCCAACGCGAAGCTTCACCTGCACTCACTCCATTCAGCAATGTATATAACAACAAAGGTGCAGAAAGAATAATTGCAATTTGTGAAATTCTGGAAAAATAGGAATACTTTACTTTATGAATCAAGTACATCAGAAAGATACCCGAGCCAACAATAAAGATATGCTTAATCAAATAGGAAGCCGTATCTCCATTTTTATAGCGATATGCCAATGCTACAACAGAGCTGTACACGACCAACACCGACAACAAAGAAAGTAGTAACACTACTGTCCAAATTACCTTATCTCCCTTTATGTATTTAAATAAATTCAATTCTTATCCTCTATAATTTTTAACAACTTCTTTAAATTCATTCCCTCTATTTTTATACGTATCATGTGAATGACTACTTGGACAGGCAGGGGAAAACAAAACAACATCACCAGATATGGCATACACAGATGAAATCTGAACCGCTTCCTGAATAGTTGATGCTTTCGCAAAAAGCATTTTATGAGCAGAATAACACTTTAATATTTTATCACTGGAATCACCCAAGTAGATAATGGCTACCACTTTTTGTTTTACCTGTTGTGACAAAACAGAATAATCGTTGTCGCCATCGTTACCGCCCAAGATAAGCACCACCGAAGTTTCTATTGCTTCCAAGGCATTACGGGTAGCGGTTAAACGAATCGATTTAGAATCATTGATGAAAGCAATCCCATTTATTTCATCTACAAATTCCAATTGATGATCGTCCTCTGAAGAACGAACACGATTACGCGACAACAAGTTCTGGTTTAGCTTGTCGTGATAATTTTTTATTTTATTGTTCTCTGTCATCTTTATTACATTTAAATAACACCAATCAATTAAAATTAAAGTGCGCGAACAGCTTGCTTAAATTGTGTTCCACGATCTTCGTAATTTTCAAACATATCAAAACTAGCACATGCCGGTGACAACAAAACGGTATCTCCCTTTTTACCAATTTTGTACGACTGAGCTACTGCTTCTTTTGCAGATTTTGCTTCAAGGATAGTATCCACTACTCCACTGAAAGCTTTAATAATTTTTTTATTGTCTGTTCCCAAACAAATAATTGCTTTCACTTTTGCCTTTACTAAGTCTGTAAGCATTGAATAATCATTACCTTTATCTACACCACCAAGGATAAGAATAACAGGATTATTCATGCTTTCCAATGCATACCAAGTAGAGTTTACATTGGTTGCTTTTGAATCGTTAATAAATTCGATTCCATGAACATTCCCAACCAATTCTAGTCGGTGGTCGATGTTGTGAAAATCAGAAAGACTTTCGCGAATTGTTTCTTTTCTGATGTCTACTAGTTTGCCGGTTACACCTGCAGCCATAGAGTTGTAGATGTTGTGTTTTCCTTGTAATGCTAGTTCTTGAATTGTCATAAATAAGGGATTAGTGTTATTTGTATTTATTATTAATTGATTGTTTTCTTTTAAGTATGCTCCTATTTCCAATTCTTGTTTAATCGATATAGGATATTGTTTTGCTTTTATATTCTTCGTTTTAATCGTATTCATTGTTACTTCATCATCGATGCAATAAATAAAAGCATCTAATTCAGTTTGATTTTGGATGATTCTAAATTTCGAATCGGCATAGTTTTCTAATTTGTAATCATACCTATCTAAATGATCAGGAGTGATGTTCAGAAGAATGGCGATGTCCGCTTTAAATTCAAACATTCCATCTAACTGAAAACTGCTCAACTCCAACACATAAAAATCAAAGTCGTTTTCTGCAACTTGCATGGCGAAACTTTTTCCAACATTGCCAGCAAGACCTACATTCAACCCAGCTTTTTGCATCATGTGATAAGTGAGCAATGTTGTTGTTGTTTTCCCATTGCTTCCTGTGATACAAATCTTTTTAGCGTTTGTATATCTTCCTGCAAATTCGATTTCAGAGATGACAGGGATTCCTTTTTTAACTATAGCTTTAATCAAATCAGCCTTATCAGGAATACCTGGACTTTTCACCACTTCATCTGCATTTAATATCAAGTCTTCCGAATGTTTTTCTTCTTCCCACTTGATTCCATTTTTTGAAAGAACGTCTTTGTACTTATCTTTTAATTTTCCTTTATCAGAAAGAAAAACTTCAAATCCTTTTTTTTGTGCCAGCACAGCTGTACCAACACCACTTTCGCCACCACCAAGTATGACTAACCTTTTCATCTATCTCAACTTGAGTGTTACAATCGTTAACACAGCCAGCATAATTCCAATAATCCAAAAGCGTGAAACAATTTTTGATTCATGCATTCCCAACTTTTGATAATGATGATGAAGCGGTGCCATTTTAAAAAGTCGGTTTTCACGTGCGTACTCAATTCCGAATTTTTTCTTCATCCGTTTGAAGTACGCTACTTGCATCATTACGGAAAGATTTTCCACCAAGAACACACCGCATAAAATTGGAATAAGTAATTCCTTACGAATTGCGATTGCAAACACTGCAATGATTCCACCCAAAGCCAAACTTCCTGTATCACCCATAAATACTTGCGCAGGGAAAGAGTTGTACCACAAGAAACCAACACAGGCTCCAACGAAAGCAGCAATAAAAATTACAAGCTCACCTGAATTTGGGATATACATAATATTCAGGTAGTCGGCAAAAACCGTATTACCAGATACGTATGCGAGGATTCCTAAAACCACACCAATGATGGCTGATGTGCCTGTTGCCAAGCCATCAATTCCGTCAGTAATATTCGCTCCGTTAGATACTGCCGTAACGATGATAATAACAAACGGGATAAAAATAATCCACGCCCATTTTTGGTAACCATCACCTAAGAATGAAAGCACTGAGGAATAATCGAATTCATTATTTTTTACAAAAGGAATGGTTGTTTTCATCGACTTCGTTTCTTCTTCCGAATATCTTGCGATCTGAGTCATTTGTTCCGTTCCATTTACCACTTCGACTCTTGGACCGGATTGAATTTTTTCCTTCACAACCACTTCATCGTTACAGTACAATGTAATTCCCACAATTAAACCAATTCCAATTTGTCCTAAAACCTTAAATTTTCCTGCTAATCCCGCTTTATTTTTCTTAAACACTTTGATATAATCATCTAAAAATCCGATAGCTCCTAACCAAACAGTAGACAACAACATTAAGATGATGTATACATTGTGAAGTTTTGCAAACAATAAAGTAGGAATCACAATTGCTGAAAGAATGATTAAACCACCCATCGTTGGTGTTCCTTTTTTCTCCAACTGACCAGTTAAACCTAAATCGCGAACGGTTTCACCCACTTGCTTTTTATGCAATAAATTGATGATGCGTTTACCAAACACTAAAGAAATTAACAACGAAACAATTAACGCCATTGCTGCGCGGAAGGAGATGTATTGAAATACTCCTGCTCCGGGAACATTAAATTGTTTGTCTAAAAAATCGAATAAATAATAAAACATATCTGATAGTTTTTCTGTTTGTCAATAGCTAAAAATTCTATTTTTCAAATAATTTTAAGTTTTCCTGTAGCACCAACATGTCGTCAAAATCATGTTTCACTCCTTTTATTTCCTGGTATTTCTCATGTCCTTTTCCTGCAACTAAAATGATATCTCCTGGCTTGGCATAAGAGCAAGCTGTTTTTATTGCTTCACTTCTATCTGTTATTGAAATTGTTTTTTTGTTATTCACTGCATCCACACCTTGTTGCATTTGCTTGATGATAGCATCCGGATCTTCACTTCTTGGATTATCAGAAGTAAGGATTACTTTATTACTTAAATCGCAAGCAATTTTTGCCATCATCGGGCGCTTCGCTGCATCTCTATCACCACCGCATCCAACAACAGTAATCACTTGTTCATTTCCTGTGCGGATATCTGCAATTGTTTTCAGCACATTTACCAATGCATCCGGAGTATGGGCATAATCCACAATTCCAATCACACCTTCATTTGTTCTGATGTATTGAAAGCGACCTTCAACAGAAGTAAGCGAACTCAAAGTGGTTAACACATTTGTTTTGTCTTCTTTCAGCAACAGTGCAGTTGCATAAACAGCCAATAAATTGTATGCATTAAAACTTCCGATTAATTTGCTCCACACTTCTTGATTGTCAATATTCAACAGCAAACCACTAAATTGATTTTCTACAACCTTGCATTTATAGTCGGCCATCGAGCGCAGTGAATACGATTTTTTAGTTGCTTTTGTATTCTGCAACATCACATCTCCATTCGCATCATCTTTGTTTGTTAGCGCAAATGCAGCACTTCCCAACAAATCAAAAAAGCGTTTTTTTGCTTTGATGTATTCATCAAATGTTTTATGATAATCCAAATGATCATGCGTAATGTTTGTAAAAACGCCACCAGTAAAGACAATACCTGCAATACGATTTTGGACAACGGCATGCGAACTCACTTCCATAAAACAATGCGTGCATCCTTTGTCTACCATCTGACGAAGCAGTGCATTTAACTGAATAGCATCAGGAGTTGTATGTGTAGAAGAAAGGACATCATTATTGATTTGATTTTTAACAGTAGAAAGTAAACCAACTTTATACCCCAATTTTTTAAACAAATTGAACAACAAGGTTACAGTTGTTGTTTTTCCATTTGTTCCGGTAACACCAACCAATTTTATTTTCTCGGAAGGAGTATCATAAAAGTTGGAAGCAACAATTCCTAATGCAGCAGAAGTATCATTAACTTTTACGTATGTAATCTTTTCATTTATTTCAAAAGGAAGCACTTCGCATAAAATGGCGATGGCACCTTTAGCAATTACATCGTTTATAAAAACGTGTCCGTCATTTTGAGTTCCTTTTACTGCAACAAACAAACTATCCTTCTCAATTTTACGAGAGTCGAAAGTCAATGCAGTAATCGCCACATTGGTAGAACCTACCACTTCAATAATTCCTGCTTTGTATAATATGTCTTTTAACAACTTCATAGTTTAAATCAACTGTAAAACGATTTGTGCTCCTTTAACAAATGGAGTTCCTGCATCAATGGATTGGTTAGCAACTGCTCCACTTCCAATTAATTTCACTCGCATGCCATTGTTCTCTAATAAATACAATACATCCTTTGCTGTCATTCCAACCAAATTGGGAACGATACCACGTTTTAATATTTCTTCGTGATTTTTTACTGACAATGAAATCGATAATGAATCGTTAGAAGAAGCAACCCACTCGGCCGTTTCATCAGCAGTGGTGTTCTTAACTTTCAGTATCGATAATACATTTTCAATATCCGGTTGATATCCGCATTTTACTTTCGGAGCAGTTAAAGCATATTGCGGTTGGATGTAATTAATTTCTTTATGAATTTCCAAACTTGTTGAATACACTTTATCCGCTACATCTTTAAAAACCGGACCGGCAACAGCGCCACCATAATAAGAATCTCCACTTGGAGCACTTACAACAACAATACATGCGTACTTCGGATTGTCAGCAGGGAAATAACCCACAAACGATGCTTGGTAAGTCATTTTACCATTCACCATTCCCATTTGTGCGGTTCCTGTTTTTCCGGCAATTTGATAATCCGCTGCCTTTAAACTTTTTGCTGTTCCGTTCAACACAACACCTTCCATCATTTTTCTTGCTTTTGCAACTGTAGCTTGCGAGCAGATAGCGGGATTGATTACTTCAGGTTCAAACGTCTTAATTGCTTTTCCACGTTTGCGAACTTCTTTCACAAACATTGGGCGCATCATTTTTCCATCATTTGCAATCGCTGCATAAAAATTTAAAATTTGTAATGGTGTAATGCGTGTTTCATAACCATAGCTAATCCATTGCAATGAAATTTGCGACCAGCTTTTATCGTCTGTATTTTTGATGTATGGTTTCCCTTCTCCCGGAATAGGAATGTTCAACGGATCATTCAAATTCATTTTATACAAACGATCAATGTACTTTTGAGGATCTTTTGAATAATATCTCGAAATAATTTTTGTCACTCCAACATTGGATGACAATTCAAAAACTTCCTGCACAGTGATTTTACTTTTTTGAGGAGGATGAGAATCCGCAACACGTTTGTTGCTGTAAAAGCATACACCATCACCGATATCAACTACTTCATTTAAGCTCACATTAAAGTCTTCCATCACTGCCACCAACGAAGGCAACTTAAAGGTTGAACCCGGAACGGTTGCAACACCTACAGCATAATTCAAGTTTTCTACATAGGTAGAATCTTTGGTGCGTTTCAGGTTGGCAATTGCTTTCACTTCACCAGTCTTTATTTCCATCAGCACTAAGCAACCATGATCAGCGCCATGTTTTCTCAATGAATTCATCAAGGAATTTTCAGCAACATCCTGCACATTGATATCGATGGTAGAAACGATATCATTACCATCTTCCGGATCAATTTCATTATCATCGTTAATCGGGCGCCAAACATTTCCGGCAATTTTCTGCATCCAACGCTGACCGCTTTTCCCTTGCAATACGCTATCAAAAGCGACTTCTAAGCCATACGATTTCCCTGTACCATTTTCATTTACTTTACCAATGGTACGTGCAGCTAAAAATTGGAAAGGACGTTCGCGTTTGTTTGTTTGGAGATACACAAAACCGCCACGATTTTTTCCTCTTCTTAGAATCGGAAATTTTTTCATCTTTTGTAAATCGGTGTACGAAACGTTACGATGCAAAACAACCCAGCGGTCGCCACCTTTCCTGGCTCTTGTCAAAAGTTTGCGATATTCTTTATACCCTTTGTCCTTAAATAGATTTGCTAAACAAAGGGAAAGAGAATCAACATTGTCGTAGAAAAATACATCGGAGATAGCATCTGTATTTACATCCATACCCACTTCAAAATACGGGAGTGATGTCGCCAACAAACTTCCATTGGCATCATAGATGTTGCCGCGTACTGCTTCGATATCAAAAAACTTGGTTGAGAATCGTTCGGCTTGAGCTCTCAGCTCTTCTCCTTCAGAAAATTGGATGATAAAAATTTTGGAAATAATAGCGACACCAAAGAGGCATATAAAAAAATATATGAGATATACACGCCACAGTATGTCTTTTTTAACTTCCAACGATTTAATCTATTTTTGAGTTTGTGCTAACTGTTTTTACTAAAATCTTTTTAGGAGGCACCACCGACTCCTTTATTCCTGTGGCTTGTGCAGCCAATGCTTTTGCAACTTCTGTTTGTTTGCTTTTAATTACTAATGAATCTTTTACAACAATGTATTGTGTTCTCAATTCTTTAATTTCATTTGTCAAACGATTCAGTTTTCTAACTTGATCATCATCATAATATCCTTTAGCGATGTAGCAAACAGCGAGAAAGGATAAAAAGAACACAAAAGGCAATTTTTGAATGGTTGCTTCCTGAGAAAGAAAACTCCCACTCACCACATTCGCAACAGAGCGTACTACCTTATTTTCCTTTGCAGGCTTTTCAGATTTTGGCTCTTCTACTTTAGGTTGTTCTTTAAACTTGTTTCCCATTTACTTCTTTTCTGCTATCCTTAATTTTGCACTTCTTGCTCTGCTGTTGATTTCATTTTCCTCTGCTGAAGGCACAATTGGCTTTTTTGTTATTTGCTTAAAAGGCGTCAATTGATTTCCAAAAAAATCTTTCTCCACTTCACCTTCAAACTTTCCGCTTCTCATGATGTTCTTCACTAACCTGTCTTCCAATGAATGGTAAGAGATGACCACCAATCGTCCTCCCGGTTTTAATACTTCTAAGCTTTGTGTAAGAAGTTCCTGAAGAACCTCTAACTCTTTATTCACTTCTATTCGCAACGCCTGAAACACTTGTGCGTAATATTGATTCTCTCTCCCTTTCTTAACACATTTTGTAATCATCACTTTCAAATCATTCACTGTATCGATGTGTTTGTCTTTTCGATTATGAAAAATGATGGATGCCAAATAACCTGCATTGTCTACCTCCCCATACAATTTGAAAATTCGCTTTAACTCATCTTCACTATAAGTATTCAAAACATCAGCAGCCGTTTGTTTAGCATTCTGATCCATTCTCATATCGAGTTTCGCATTAAATCGAATGGAAAAACCTCTTTCTGCTTCATCAAACTGATGGGACGAAACTCCTAAGTCAGCCAGCAAACCATCAATCGGAAGCGCATTGTACATTTTTAAAAAATTTTTCAGATATCTGAAATTTTGTTTAATCAGTACAAATCGTTCATCATCGATTTTGTTTTTCACCGCATCATCATCCTGATCAAAAGCATACAACTTTCCGGTTGTTAAGTGCTTTAGAATTTCGCGTGCGTGACCACCACCACCAAATGTCACATCCACATATATTCCCGCAGGGTTGATGTTTAAACCTTCAATACATTCTTTTAAAAGAACAGGATTATGATACTCCATCTTTGTTGTCGTTGTTAGAAGGGGTGATTCCACCCATTACATCTTCAGCAAGTTTTTCAAAGTTTGCAGTACTGCTATTAATAAATTTCTCGTAACCTTTTTTATCCCAGATTTCGATGCGATCACCCGCTGCGGCCATCACAATATTTTTGTTCATCCCAGCAAATGCCATCATGTCTTTCGAAATCAACAAACGTCCGGATGCATCCAAATCAACCGGCACAACACCGTAATTGAACATGCGAATGAACTCTACATTTTTCTTCACAAACTTGTTCAGCTTGTTTACCTCCTTCACCATTTCATTCCAAGTACCCATTGGATAAAGCTCCAGCGACTTACTAAAAATGCTTCGCTTCACCACAAAACCAGCCTTCAGCTCTTTGGTCAGCTGCTTTTTGAATGCAACAGGAAGCATTACGCGTCCTTTCGCATCAGCATTACATTCATAAACTCCAAATAGGCTATCCATTGCGGTTTTATTCTTTAAGCCGTAAAAATAAAAACAATTTTCCCACTTTTTACCACAATTTACCACTTTGTTGAAAACTTTTCGCTTTTGAACAAAAAAATGCACTGAAAATCGATAAACTTATTGCCAAAATAAATTTGAACAAATGCTCCAAAAAGCCTTTATTTAGAGAGAAAAAAAAATTCTGAAATGAATTTTATCTTTCATTTTTTTGTTGGTGGGAGAAAAAGTCGAGTCTAAGAACTTCTTTAAATCCGACAAAAATGAATTTCGTGCAATTGGAATTGAAAAACTATCTTTACACGTGCTTAAAAAACAAACATATCCGTTAACACCTCAACACCAAAACATCAATATTGATGGGCTTAATCAGCGTTTTAAACACATTTGCATTTTTGATTCAAACGAAGCAGACAACGACAAAAAAAATTTAATTTCCTCCAAAATCGTTGCTATTGGTGCAACTCAAGAGTTTAACTATAAACAATCAAAAAACGCACTCTCCGATTTACAACAGTTTTTTGATCAAAAAAAAGGTTGGTATTTTGGACACTTGAGCTATGATTTAAAAAATGAATTGGAAGACTTAACCTCTGATAATGCAGACAAATTGGGGTTTCCGCTACTCCATTTTTTTTCACCAAAAGTTGTTTTACAGATTGAGAACAAAACGCTTACTGTTTTTTACGATGATGCGTTTGTAACAGAATTAGAAGCGAATGAGATTGTTGATTTTGCATTTCAAGTTGAAACAAGCAAAAAAGCTTCTTCCAACCCTTCAATCAAAATTCAATCAAAAATCACAAAAACGGAATACCTGGATTCGGTGAATAAACTGAAAGAACATATCCGCAAAGGAGACATTTATGAAGTGAATTTTTGTCAAGAATTTTTTGCTGAAAATGCATCCATCGATACCACGAAAATCTATACAAATCTGAATGCCATCTCCGGAGCACCATTTGCCGCCTATTGCAAATTCATCGACCATTATCTCTTATGTGCCAGTCCGGAACGCTTCCTCCAAAAACGAGGCAATAAGCTCATTTCACAGCCTATCAAAGGAACTACGAAACGATCAAACGATGCGACAGAAGATCAACAGTTAAAAATCACTTTACAAAACAACGCCAAAGAAAGAAGTGAAAATGTAATGATTGTCGATTTAGTTCGCAACGATTTTTCACGCATTGCAAAAAAAGGAAGTGTACATGTGGATGAATTATGTGAAATCTACTCGTTTAAACAAGTACATCAAATGATTTCAACCATCAGCTGCGAAATTGCTCCAAATGTAAACTTCACGGAAATAATTAAAAGTTTGTTTCCGATGGGTTCCATGACCGGAGCTCCGAAAATAAGTGCCATGAAACTTATCGAAAAATACGAAAGCACGAAACGAGGATTATATTCCGGTGCAGTTGGGTATATTTCACCCGATGGTGACTTTGATTTTAATGTGGTTATCCGAAGCATTTTATACAATTCAAAAAATAACTACGCATCATTTATGGTTGGAAGCGCAATAACTGACAAAGCAGAAGCAGAAGCAGAATATGAAGAATGTTTGTTGAAGGCGAAGGCGATGTTTGAGGTGCTAACGCCAACGAAATACTAATTTTTACGAAACCTACGAATTACTAATTGGTATAATGTAACTTTGCACAATGCTTAATTCCTTCACTGCCTATATTAAAAAAGAAAAACTGTTTTCAAAAACGGATACTATTCTATTAACCGTAAGTGGAGGAATTGATTCGATTGTAATGTGTGAAGTCTTTCACCAAGCCGGATTAAAATTTGGAATTGCTCATTGCAATTTTCAATTGCGTGGTGAAGAAAGTGATACCGATGAATTATTCGTTGAAGAGCTTGCCGAGAAATATGATGTTCAATTCCATTCTGTTTCCTTCAGCACCGCTGCATACGCTAAGAAGAACAAACTTTCCATTCAATTAGCAGCACGCAAACTCCGATACGATTGGTTTGAAGAAATCAGATCACAATTCGACTACAACTACATTGCCACGGCACACCACCAAGATGATTCGATTGAAACCTTTTTCATCAATTTAATCCGCGGTACAGGCATTGCCGGATTGCATGGTATTCTTCCGAAGCAAAACTCAATTATTCGCCCTCTGCTGTTTACAAACAAAAAAGAGATTGAGCTTTTTGCAAAAAAGAACAAATTAAAATTTAGGGAAGACAGCAGTAATGCTTCCGATAAATATGTCAGAAATAAAATCCGACACCAATTAATTCCGCTTCTAAAAGAGCTTAATCCAAACATCCACCAAACCATTGCTGATGACATTCAACGTTTAAGTGAAACGGAAAAAGTTTATAAAAAAGAAATTACTCATAAACGTTCTAAAATAATCACAGAAGACAAAAATGGAACTCGCATTTCGATTAAAGCGTTAAAAAAATTAAACCCAATTGCACCTTACTTATTCGAGTTTCTATATCCTCTGGGATTTAATTCATCCACTACAGATGAAATCATTGAAAGTTTAAACAAACAATCGGGGAAGCAGTTTTTTTCGGCAACACATCGATTGATTAAGGATAGAGATTTTCTTTTTATAGAATCAAGAAATAAGACCCAAGAATCAAGACAAGTAAAAGAAACCACACATCCCATTACTAAAAGTCAAAAAAAAATAATTTCGGAAGATCTGAAACTAAATTTCAAAAGCGTTTCGAAAACCGCAAACTATTCATTGCATGCCACAAGTGAATCTGCGAATATCGATTTTGACACACTTCAGTTCCCTTTAGAAATTCGAAGATGGGAAAAAGGAGATGTATTTTACCCACTTGGAATGAATCGAAAAAAGAAGCTGAGTGATTTTTTTATCGACAAAAAACTATCGATTCCAGAAAAAGAAAACTGCTGGGTATTGACATCCAACAAGGAGATTGTTTGGGTAATTGGCTATCGACTCGATAACCGATATAAAGTAACCGATACAACAAAAAAAATATATTTTGTAGAACGGGTTTAGTTCTTAACTTTGAAGCACCATGCAAGAGCACATCCTTTTCGAAGAAAAACAATACATCGGCTATAATAAATGGTCGATACTTTGGCGCACCGTTCTCGCCATGTTTTGCTTTGTATTGTATTATTGGAGTGAAAACCCAAAACCGGTGGATGTTGCAATGGTAGCAATACCTTCCTCTCCAGTGGACGAAGACTCCGGTCAATTGTTTTTTTTGATGGGTATTATTTTAATGACGCTTTCATTAATCTTGATTTTTGTTTTACATATCCACACAAAAATTATTGGAAACAGCCTAATATTAGATGGCTTATGGACCTCCAGAAAAGTAAAAATCGACTTATCCAACATTGTGGAAGTAAAGAAAGTCAAATACAGCAAGTATCTTTTAAATCGTCCGGTATACAATCTCCATTTTAAAAATAAAATTCGCTTTTTTACACAAGGGAATGACGCCTTAGAGTTAACCGACAAGGATGGCCTGAAATACCGCATAGGCAGTCAGAAATCAGATGAGTTTTTTAAAATTCTCTCAGATCTGACTTCTAACAATTAAAGAGAAAAGATTTGCACAATTTGTAACGCAATCTTAATTTGCACGTATCAGTATATTGGCTTCTATTTATTTTCTAACAATAAAACGCGCTCGCTATGACAAACACAACCAACTCAACGCCTATTATCGTTGAAAAAGAAAATATCAGCGGATTGAAATTCCCTGATACTGATGTTCTGAATTCAAAAGAAGAAATTAAGAGCCGAACCGCGAATCTGGAAAGAGCTTTGAAATTAGGAAACCTCGAACACAATAAAATCAAAATCATTTTTGAGGATTCGGAAGGCATTAAACAAGTGAACACAACTGTTTGGGGAGTAACCGACAAACGGGTGATTCTTAAGCAAGGTGTTGTGATTCCTATTCACCGCATACATGAAGTAAACGCCTAATGAATTGATTCCTAAACTTTTTTAACACTATTTGGCTATCAATTACTAATAATATTTTGAAAATAGCCCCGATGTTTCGGGGCTATTTTTTTATCTTTACATCAGTCAAATAAAAAGCACTTTAAATTCTACTCATGAAAAATATTTTTAGATTTTTTCTTTTGCTCACCGGTGTTCTCCTTTTTAACGCAACGACAGCGCAAGTTGTAGACCCCGTTAAATGGAAGTTATCCAGCAAAAAAATCAGTGATTGTGAATATGAAATTCAGTTCACCGGAACCATGGAAGAACATTGGCATGTTTATTCCCTTAACCAAAGTGGAAATGATGGACCGATGCCTGCAAATATTTTTGTTGACAAAAGCAACGACTATGAAGCCATTGGAAAGCCAACGGAAGGAACACCCATCAAAGCAATGGATAAAGTATTTGAAATGGAAGTTCTTTATTTTGAAAAAACTGTAACGTTCAAACAAAAAATAAGATTAAAAGCGAATAAAGAAGTTGTCGTAAAAGGGAAATACGAATACCAGGCCTGCACAGAAGAAAAATGCATTTTCCCACCGGCAACCCCCTTCGAATTTAAATTTAAAGGAACAGCAGAATGTGAAAAAGGCGGAGTTAAATTGGTTCCTGTAGAAACCAACGGAACAAATACACCCTTTGTGATTGATTCCGAAGCTGTAGTAAAAGCATTTACAAATAAGAGCAACACCTCTACTGAAGTAAAAGAAATTAAATCAGAAGTTCCGGTCACAACAACTGCACAAACAACAACTTTAAAAACGGAAGTAGATGACACCTCATTAGAAGGAAAGCCGTGGTGGTCGATTTTATTAACCGGTTTTTTATGGGGATTTGCAGCATTGTTTACTCCTTGTGTTTTCCCTTTAATTCCAATGAACGTAAGTTTCTTCTTAAAACGCAGTAAGACCAAAGCGAAAGGTAAATTAAATGCGGTATTGTATGCATTATCGATTATTGTGATTTTCGTTTCGCTGGGATTAGGAATCTCTGCAATATGGGGAGGTGGTGCATTGAATACCTTTGCAACCAGTGCCGGATTTAACTTCGTCATTTTTATTTTATTACTTGTATTTGCAGCCTCCTTTCTGGGTGCTTTTGAAATTGTTTTGCCTTCCGCATTCGTAAATAAAATTGATGCGCAAGGCGACAGAGGTGGTTTTGCCGGCATCTTTTTTATGGCATTGGCCTTAGTGGTGGTTTCCTTCTCCTGCACCGGCCCGATGGTTGGAAATGCATTGGTGGCTGCTTCAACATCCGGAAATACATCCGGTGCTTTCTGGGCCATGTTTGGATTCTCATCCGGATTAGCACTTCCATTTGGCTTATTTGCTTTCTTCCCTTCCATGCTAAACTCCATGCCGAAAAGTGGCGGTTGGTTAAACACTGTTAAAGTAGTGCTAGGATTTTTAGAATTAGCACTTGCATTAAAATTTGCATCCAACGTTGATGTTGCTTACAATTGGGGAATATTAACACGTGAAGTTTTTATTTCACTTTGGGTAGTCATTTTCGGATTAATGACCATCTATTTGTTGGGCGGATTTAAAACATCTCACGACAGTGATACCAAACACCTTTCTGTTACACGCTTGTTCTTCATCATTCTTTCGTTTTTTGTAACGATTTATTTAATTCCGGGATTATGGGGTGCTCCATTAAAATTGTTCAGTGGTGTTTTACCTGCATATGAAAATTCTGAATCGCCAAATGGTTTTGGTGGCTCAAGCGCAACAAGCAATGCGCATGTAAGTAACATCGATCCGGAGTTCGCACCATTTATTCATACCAGCAAAAATGGAATTGTACATTTCAAGAACGATTACAAAAATGCGTTGGCCTATGCAAAAAAAGTTGGAAAGCCTTTAATGATTGACTTTACAGGATTTCAATGTGCCAACTGCAGAAAAACGGAAGACTTTATTTGGCCCGATGCGGAAGTAACCAAACGACTGAATAATAATGTCGTGCTTGTGTCTTTATATGTAGACGACAAAACCGAATTAGACCCAAAAGATTACATGAAAGTATTTTGGTTCGGACAAGAAAGAGAAATTACCACTATTGGAGATAAGTTTAAATACATGGAAGAAACACTTTATAAACAAAGCACTCAGCCCTTGTATGTTTTAATCGACCATAACGAACAATTACTAGCCAATCCGAGAGGTTATAAATCCGGAATACCGGAATACATCAATTGGATGGATGAAGGAATCAACGAATTTAAAAAGCGCAGTACCAAATAACGAAAAACTCCCGAAATAACCTTTCGGGAGTTTTTTGTTTATGATTTATCTCAAGATTAGGCTTGTTGAACGATTTTGGCTTTTAATTCCAACCTTTATTCTCTATATTTGTTTATCAAACAACAACTATGAGCATAAAAAAAATTACCATCATCTGTATCATTATCGGATTAGCAATCGGGTTTAAATTTATGAACTCTGCTGCATCTAAAAACCCGGTTAAAAAATTTCACACACAATCACAATTGGATGCCTACAATGGAATTGCAACAAGAGCACCTATTGAACCCGGAGAATATTTTTTGCCATCCACCAGCTGCAGAGGCTGTCATGGATATGATTCGGCTCAAGTAGCAAACATTAACGAAGCGGGAGAAGATGTCAATTTAGTTGATCGTTGGGAAAGCTCTATGATGGCATTATCTTCAAAAGATCCATTTTGGAAAGCAAAAGTATCACATGAAATAACTGTTAATCCTGCGCATGCAGGCCCTCTACAAAATAAATGTTTGGATTGCCATGCCCCAATGGGTGCATTCACCTCTAAGTTTCATGGAGAACCATTTTATTCACTTACCGATTTAGCAACTGACTCATTAGGTATGGATGGCGTATCCTGCATGAGCTGTCATACCATCAAACCAACAGTTGGATTTACGTTTTCTGGTAACATTCCTTATGATACCAGTTTAAGTGTTTACGGTCCTTTCGTTGCACCCTTTGTTGCTCCCATGCAATTGTATGAAGGTTTAACTCCTACCTATAGTTCACACATGGATGAATCCAGAGTTTGTTCCGCTTGTCATACACTGATTACTGAATCTGTTGACTTAGCAGGTGCATTTACCGGAGGGCATTTTGTGGAGCAAGCAACGTATCATGAGTATGTTAATTCCGATTATCCATCTACCAATGTGAAGTGCCAAACATGTCACATGCCTCCTGTGAATGAATATATTATTATTGCCAATGGATTTACCGGTTTAACACCACGCACGCCCTTTAATCAACACACATTTGCGGGAGCCAATTTATTTATGTTGAACTTGATTAAAAACAACAAAACAGCGTTAGGCATCACGGTTCCTTTCAAGAGTTTTGATTCGACCATTGTTGCAACAACAGCGATGCTTCAAGAAAAATCGTTGGACTTTGATTTACAGTTAGTGAGTACAACCTCTGACACTGCTTATTTCAAAGTCATGTTAAAAAATAAAGCCGGACATAAATTTCCATCCGGTTATCCATCACGCAGAGCTGTTTTGCAATTTGTTGTGATTGACGGAGCCGGAGACACGATTTTCCAAACCGGTATTTTTAATAATCAATACCGAGTTATCGGAGAAAATTCAAATTTCGAAGGACATCACGATGTAATTAATCAATCGCATGTTCCACAAATTTACGAATTGGTTCCGGGTGATGTGGGAGGCAACTTCACTTCCGTTTTGGAACGAGCGGCCATTCTATTAAAAGACAACCGAATTCCACCATTAGGATTTACAACTGCATCGGCTGTTTACGACACTGTTAAAATTTCGAATGATGCGCTTGCAGATGCCGATTTTAACAAAGTGGCTTCTGTTGAAGGAAGCGGTGTGGATTGGGTTCACTTTGCTGTTCCATTGGCCGGAGCAGTTGGAAACATTGATATTAAATCCAAAGTATATTTCCAATCCGTTCCACCAAAATGGGTTGATCACATGTTCACTTATTCAACAGCAGAAATCAACACCTTTGAAACCATGTACAACAGTGCCGATCAAAGTCCGATTTTAGTAGCACAAGACAGCATCAACAATGTGTTAATCCCAACAGGAATTGAAACCTATTCATCCAACGAGTTGGTAAAAGCATGGCCTACGATTTCGATGGATGGCAAAGTTTACATCTCTTCGGAGTATGGAACACTTATCAAATCTGTCGAAGTATTCAATGCTGAAGGTAAATTGCAAGCGCAACATCAAAATTTAGGGTTTCAACCAAGCATGAGCCTATATTTACCGCAAGCTTCGGGCATTTATTATCTGAGAATCGCCACCGGAAACAAAATAATCTTCAAAAAAGTTGTAAAATCCTAAGATATTTCTTTACTTTATTCATCTCTAAACTAAATAATTAAATAAAATCAAAACAGTAATCATGGTAAAAACTACTTTCCACAAGTCGTTAGTTTTAGCTTCAGCGTGTTTATTAGGTGCAATTAGTGCCAATGCGCAGTTTTCTTTTACTAACTCCAACAGCTTAATTTCAAATTTAACCCGAAGCGGTTGTGCTATTTCGGTTGTTGATATTAACAACGATGGTCTTGATGACATCGTTAAAATGGATCAATCCGATGTATTGGTGATTGATTTACAAAATGCTAACGGTACATTTACAAACTATGATTTAGGAACCATTACCGGTGGAACAAACGTATGGGGAATGGCCCTAGCCGATGTAGATCACAATGGATGGAAAGATGTGGCTACCGGTGTGAACGGAACCATGTATTTAGTAAAACTTTTCTGGTCAGGAAGTACCATCACAAAAACGCAAACTACATTATCCGGCTCTTACTTCGTTCAAAACATCACCTTTGGTGATATCGATAACGATGGCTGGGTTGACTTAGCCGTTTGTGATGACAATGACTACATGAAAGTTTATAAAAATAATGCAGGTACAATGTCATTAACAACCTCTTTAATCAATACCGAAATTAATCCGGGAATGACTTATAGTGGCGACCCTTACGATTCAGGAAACTACGGAAGTGTTTGGTTGGATTTTGATAACGATGGTGATTTGGATTTATACATTGCACATTGTCGTCAATCTGCTTCTAGCTCTTCTGACCAACGTAGAAGAGATCGTTTGTTTGTAAACAACGGAAGTAATGTATATACTGAGCAAGCAGCAACTTATGGAATTGAGGTTTCCAATTTCAAACAAACCTGGACAACCAGCTTTGGTGATTTGGATAACGATGGCGACTTTGATATCGTGATGACCAATCATGGTGAAAACGGACAAATTTTAAAAAATGACGGTTCCGGACATTTTACAGATGTTACAGCATCAACAGGATGGGTAACATCAATCGATCCGATTGAATCCGTTGTTGAAGATTTTGACAACGATGGATATTTAGACATTATGATTTCCGGGTCACAATGGTATATGTGGCACAACAACGGAGACATGACATTTACGCCAGTAACTGGTGTGCTTCCAAACTTAGGAGGTTTATTATCTTTTGCAACAGGTGATTTGAATCACGATGGCTTTATCGATTTACAAACATCTTATGGAAATATTTATAACTCACCTTCAACTGTTGATGATGACGTTTTATATTTAAACAACAAAAATGGTAATCACTACATCACCTTTAACTTAACAGGTACTGCTAGTAACCACGATGCTATTGGTGCTCGTGTAACCATTACCGGTTCTTTCGGAACACAAATTCGTGAAGTTAGAGCAGGTGAAACGTATGGAACTGCCAACTCAATGCAATTGCATTTTGGTTTAGGTTCTGCTACAACCATTACTTCTGCTGTCATCGACTGGCCAGCAGGAGGAACAACAACATTAGGCCCTTTATCTGCTGATCAATTTGTAACTGTTGTGGAAAGCGGTTGCACAATTACAGGAAACGTAATTCCGGGACCTTATGCATTTTGTACTGCAGGTTCTGTAACATTAACAGCTCCGGCTGGTTATACTTCTTACTTATGGTCAAATGGTGCAACAACAAGCTCTATTGTTGTTAGTACAACAGGAACATACAATGTTAAAGTAACGAATGCTGCTGGTTGCACCAACATTTCTCCAAATGTTACGACTGTGTTAAACCCGAACGAAACACCAACTGTTACATCATCTGGTGCAAATTCATGTGCAGGAACATTGACATTAACCAGTACTCCTGCTTCAGCATATAGCTGGACCGGACCATCTGGATTTACTGCAACAACACAAGCGATTAACCCGACTACCTCAGGAACTTATTCTTTAACAACAACAGGATTGTGTCAAAACTGGACATCTGCTCCTACAGTTGTTTCTGTATTAGCAGCTCCTAGCCCAACAGGAACAGGCGCTGCAGGTCCTGGCCCGGCTTCTTTCAACATTTCTGCGGCAGGATCAGGTGGAACATTAAATTGGTATACAGCTTCAACAGGTGGTGCTCCACTTGCAACAGGTGCTAGTTACACCACTCCTACAATCAGTACAACAACAACTTACTATGTGGATGAAACAACTAACTACCCAGGAACATTAAACAACGGTGGTAGAACAAACGGTTCAGGTTCAACAACAAGTACCGTGAATGGCGGACTTGATTTTGATGTGCTTGCACCATGTACCTTGGTTTCAGTTAAAGTATACGCTACAACAACCGGACCTCGCACAATTCAATTGAGAGACAACACAGGAACAATCCTTAATACGATGACCACTGGAAGTCTTCCTATTGACTCATCTGTAGTAACATTAAACTTCCCATTAACACCGGGTGTTGCATACCGATTAACACAACCAAGTACTCCTTCTTTAAAAAGAAATACGGTAGGGGTAACTTATCCTTATACAACTGCAGGGTTAGTGAATATTACAAATGGCTGGACAGGCTCTGCTACTAGTAGTTCTGCATATTACTACTACTACGATTGGAAAATCCAAACTCCAAACTTAGATTGTACAAGCCCACGCGTTCCTGTTACTGCAACTGTAACAACTCTGACTGGCATAAATGCATTGTCAGCAAACAATGGTGTTGCAATTTATCCAAATCCTGCAAGCACTTTTGTAAATGTAGAATTCGGTTACAACATGAATTCATTAACTGTGGTAGAAGTAACGGATGTGACAGGAAGATTAGTAAAAACACATAGCATTTCAAACCCTTCACAAGGACAAATTGTAAGTGTGGATGTGGCTGATTTAAATGCTGGTTCTTACTTCATCACCATTAAAAATGACACACAAAAATTAGTTCAGAAATTGGTTTTGACGAAATAAGCGAATTTCAAAAAGAATAAAAAAGCTCCGAGTGATTCACTCGGAGCTTTTATTTTCACTATTGCTGCTGTATTCTAAACAATTAGAGCTTCTTGGGGTTTGTAATTGTATATAGGAACGTTCTCATGGGATTTTATCAATTAAAAGCAATACAAAAAATACCAGCCTCTATTCCGGAAGTATGGGATTTCATTTCTTCCCCAACCAATTTAAAAGAGATTACACCTCCACACATGGGGTTTACTGTTACCAATAACACCGGCAGCGGGAAAATGTATCCAGGTATGATCATTACTTATAAGGTCAGTCCGATTTTAGGAGTTAAATTAAACTGGATGACTGAAATAACACATGTAAAAGACAATGAATACTTTGTTGATGAACAGCGCATCGGGCCATATAAAATGTGGCATCACCAGCACAAAATTGAACCCATTGAAGGTGGTGTGCTAATGACAGATATTGTAAACTACCAACCACCCTTTGGTTTTCTAGGTTCCATTGCAAATACGATGATTATAAAAAAACAATTGAAAGAAATATTTGACTACCGAACCATCGCCATTGAAAAGCGTTTTGGAAAAATGAACTAATATGAAAAAAATCATTTTATTAATTATGTGCATTTTGTTTACACTCACGATTGGAGCTGTATCAGGAATTGCCACATCCGACAGCATAACCGGATGGTATACAACAATAAACAAGCCCTTCTTCAATCCACCGAATTATCTATTTGGTCCGGTTTGGACGGCCTTGTATATTTTAATGGGCATTTCTTTTTATATGATCTTAAATGAAAAGCAACATGTACATAGACAGAAGGCAATTATTATCTTCTTGATTCAACTGTTTTTAAATTTTTTATGGAGTTTTTTGTTTTTCAAATATCACCTATTAGGAATTGCATTACTCGAAATCCTGATGATTTGGATGAGCATTCTTTTTATGATTTTGATTTTCTATAAAATAAATAAAACAGCAGCTTTATTACAACTACCTTATTTGCTTTGGGTGAGTTTTGCCTCTCTCTTGAATGGAGCCATTTGGTGGCTAAACTAACATAAAAAAAGCCCCTCGATTACTCAAGGGCTTTCATTTAAAAATATTATTTCTTAATCATCTGTTGGCTCTGCAGCCTTCACAAATCCAGCTTTTTTCGGTTTAATTTTTTTGATAAAAAGTACGTTAATCAATTCGCTTTCCATTGTTAAAAGCGGACTCGACATTCCGTTAGTAATTATCAATGGCACATTTTCATAACGTGATTTTTTCTTGATTTGTTCAAATGAACCATCTTCTAATTTTATATACATCGCTGTAATTTGTCCGCCTTTCACGTCACATTTCCCATTGTAACATTCAGCATCAGAACCATTACGGATAGAGATAATCACATCGGCATAACTACCATCTGCAACATCTTCGGCACCTCTGTCCTGAAATTTCTGAGCCCATTTTGTATAACAATTGTTGTCATCTGCTGTAGGTTTGGTTGTTTGAGCCTGAGAAACAACAAAAGCCATTATTAAGGTAAGAGTAGTAAAGATTTTTTTCATATGTATAGCAATTAGTATAGGGTAAATATATAAATTCCTTCCAATAATTTCAAATGTTATGCCAAAAGACTTAATTTTATGTTTTGAAAACAAATTGAACCATGAGCAAATCATTGATTGAGAACAACCTGAACGAGGCCCAAAAGGTATTGCAGCAGTTTATAGGAGAGCCAAAAAATATTGAGGCGATTGAAGCTGCCGGAAAACTACTTTCCGATGCATTTAAAAAGGGGAATAAAGTCATTTCATGCGGGAATGGTGGTTCGATGTGTGATGCTATGCAT